>JBBRCR010000284.1:0-10917 GCA_038204695.1 Opitutales bacterium
GGGCAAGCTGCCGCTGGCCACGCTCCTCCGCTGCCGCATCCGCTATTTCACCGATGGCGCCGTGCTCGGCGGCACTGCCTTCGTGCAAGTGCAATTGGCCGCATACCGCCGGAAAACTGGCCGCTGCAGGAACACGTCGCCCCGGCCGCTACCCGCTTGGACCGACTGGGGAGATTTGGCGACACTCCGTAGATTGCGAAAATGCCCGGTTGGCTGACGCCTTGGTAACAATCCTTTGGCATCCACGAGGAAATCAATCGTGCCGGTGTTCTCATGTTCTGCCGCTTCTGCCGCCTTCACTGCGGCTTTGCCCATGCGCTTGCGAAGATAGCAGCTCGGCGCGATCTCCATCACTCAGTTCCCCATCGGCGATCCTTTGATTTGAATCCTTGCTGATTGGCAACCGTATCATCCGATCAGGTGCGGCAACGAGTGCCCGCGTTTGCTTCAGTTCAGCGGAACCTCGAAGATCTCCAGCAGCACGGTTCCGCTGCTGCCGTTGGCAGACGTCGCGTGTGCAGTCTACGCACCGCCCGTCACGTAGTACAGTTGCGCGACATCGGCGGAGTTGGCCGGCACGGCAAACGCTCCTTCGCGCTCCGTCGCCACAGCCACAGTCGGCAGCGTAAATGGCATGTTTGCGGGTGCGACCGGGCGCGCCAGACCCGTCGAGCAACTTCAATCCTGGCAAAGTCAGCGGCGCAACGACGCCAAACTGCCTCAGTCCGGGACCAATCGCGCGCACAAGCACCAGCGTGCGCACACTCGCGGCCGCCGATTCAATCGTGAAGCCGGAGGGCTCCGCACCCAGGCAGAACGACGCGCAACAGCAAAGCGCCAGCCCAAGCCCTCGGAGACACTCGAGCCGATTCACGCCGCAAAGATGACATGCATCACGGCACGATCAAGGCAGTCTCCCCGTATGAGGCGGTCGCGATTTTCGCGATCGTCCTGCTGAACGCCGTCATGGGTTATGGCAGGAAGCGAGCGCGGAAGCGTCGCCCGCGAAGCCTCGGGCTGTTTTCCTATTCGTTGCGACTGCGCCGGGCGGTAAAATCTGCGGCTGGAGAGTTCGCGCGAAGCATTACGAGGCTTTCCCGCTCCACTGCCAGTTCCGGATCTCCGGCAGGTCGATGCCGTGCTCCACTATATAGGCTTTGTGCTCGATCAATTTGTCGCGGATGAACTGCCGCGCGTAAGCGGCGCGTGAGCCGAGTTGCGGCAGCCGGTCGATCACATCACCCACCAGGTGAAAACGGTCGAGGTCGTTGAGGACGACCATGTCGAAAGGCGTGGTCGTGGTTCCCTCCTCCTTATAGCCGCGCACATGGATATTGCGGTGATTCGTCCGCCGGTACGTGAGCCGGTGAATCAACATCGGATAACCGTGATAGGCGAAGATCACGGGCTTGTCGGTCGTGAAGAGGACATCGAACTCGCGGTCGCTCAGCCCGTGCGGATGCTCGCTCTGCGGCTGGAGTTTCATCAGGTCGACCACGTTGATCACGCGGATCTTCAGCTTGGGAAAATGGCGCCGCAGGAGTTCGACCGCCGCCAGTGTCTCGAGCGTGGGCACATCGCCACAACATGCCATGACGACGTCGGGCTCGCCGCCGACGTCGTTGCTCGCCCACGGCCAGATGCCGATGCCCGCGGTGCAGTGCTTGATCGCGGAATCCATGTCGAGCCACTGCGACTGCGGCTGCTTCCCCGCGATGATCACGTTGATATAGTTCTTGCTGCGCAGGCAGTGATCGGTGACCGACAGAAGCGTATTGGCGTCGGGCGGCAGGTACACGCGGATGACCTCCGCCCGTTTGTTCACGACGTGATCGATGAATCCAGGATCCTGATGCGAAAATCCGTTGTGGTCCTGCCGCCAGACGTGCGAGGTGAGCAGATAATTGAGTGACGCGATCGGGCGGCGCCACGGGAGGTGCCGCGTGACCTTCAGCCATTTCGCGTGCTGATTCACCATCGAGTCGACAATGTGAACGAACGCCTCGTAGCAGGAGAAAAACCCATGCCGGCCCGTGAGGAGGTAGCCTTCGAGCCATCCTTCGCACTGATGCTCGCTCAACATTTCCATCACCCGTCCGTCGGGCGAAACATGGTCATCGTCCGGCGCGACTTCCCCCGTCGAGACGCGCGTGGTGACCTCGAAGATTGCATTCCAGCGATTCGAGTTTGTCTCGTCCGGACTGAACACGCGGAAGTTCGTTGGATTCAGCTTGATCACGTCGCGGAGCAACTGGCCCTGCACGCGCGTCCCCTCGGCGAGCGTTGCACCGGGCTTTTTCATCGCGACCGCGTAACGCCGGAAATCAGGCAGGCGGAGATCGCGCAACAAGAGACCGCCGTTCGCATGCGGATTGGCGCTCATCCGGCGCTCGCCTTTCGGCGCCAGCGCCGCGAGTTCCGGCCGCAGCCGGCCCCGGTCGTCAAACAGCTCACGCGGACGGTAGCTTTTCATCCATCGCTCCAGGATTTTCACGTGCCCGGCTTTTTCCATTTCGCCCATGGGCACCTGGTGGGCACGGAAGGTGCCTTCAACGCGTTTGCCGTCGACGCGCTTCGGCCCGGTCCAGCCCTTGGGCGAGCGCAACACGATCATCGGCCAGCGCTGCCGCCCGGTGAATCCGTGCTCGCGCGCATCGCGTTGGATTTTCTGAATCGAGGCCAGTGCCGTATCGAGCGCCGCCGCCATCAGTTGATGCATACGCGGAGGATCATCGCCTTCGACGAACAACGGCGTGTAGCCGCACCCGATGAAAAATGCCTCCAGCTCGTCGTGGGGAATTCGCGCCAGCACGGTCGGCCCGGCGATTTTCGCGCCGTTGAGATGAAGGATCGGCAGCACCGCACCGTCGCGCGCCGGATTGAGAAACTTGTTCGAATGCCAGCTCGTCGCGAGCGGCCCGGTCTCGGCCTCGCCATCGCCGACCACGCACGCGACGATGAGCCCGGGATTGTCGAAGGCCGCGCCGAACGCGTGCGACAGCGCGTAGCCGAGTTCGCCCCCTTCATGGATCGAGCCGGGAGTCTCGGGCGCCACGTGGCTCGGAATGCCGCCGGGAAAGGAGAACTGTTTGAAAAGTTGCTTCAGACCGGCCTCGTCGTGCGCGATGCCCGGATACACCTCGCTGTAGGTGCCCTCCAGATACGCGTTCGCGACGAGTCCCGGCCCGCCATGACCCGGACCCGTGATGTAGATCATGCTGAGATCGTGCGCAGCGATGATCCGGTTGAGGTGCGCGTAGATGAAATTCAGCCCAGGTGTCGTGCCCCAGTGGCCGAGCAGGCGTGGTTTGATATGCGCCGGCGCCAGCGGTTTTTTCAGCAGCGGATTGTCGTAGAGGTAAATCTGGCCCACCGAGAGGTAATTGGCGGCGCGCCAATACGCGTCGATATTGCGCAGCAGGTCTGAGTCGAGTGGATTTGGTTTCGATTTCATCGTTGGTGGCGGCCTAATCCGGAAATTTCGCACGATGTGCAACCAGCACGCACCGTCGCGCCAGTCTTCGACTGGCGAGACGCCGGTCAAAGACCGGCGCTACGGGCGCCTGCAACAGCGGGTGGGATGTTGTCATCGCGCGTGTGCTGATATCCATCCGGATCGTTCATCTTTGCGACGATTTTAGTTTAGGCAGCGAGAGCGGTAAGTTTGGCGACATCGGCTTGTTGGGCGGTGAGCAGCGCGGTCGCGGCTTCGCGGCCGCGGGCCGTAATGATATAGCGGTGACGACCCGGAACTTTGCGGATGAGTCGGTGCGCGCGCAGCAGTCGCCGGTAGCGCCCAGCGGCCGGCCGGCGGCGGTGGCGGCCAGCGCTTGCAGGTAGCGCGCGTTGGCTGCCCGGCTCACCTCGGCTCGCGGCTTGGCGTTGGCGATGGAGCGCCGCCGCCACGCTTTCTTCCCGCGTTTCTTGCCCGTGGGACGGCGCCGGATTTTGAACGTTCCACCGCGCCGGATGCGACCCGCTCCGGCTTCGCCGCATCGCGAAACAGCGCGAACTTCAGGTTCGACCAGCCTGCGTTGAGGACGAGCACTCCCGCCGGCGTCATGGTGCTTTCACCCGCCGCCGACCATCGCGCGCAGTTGCTGAATCTCGGTCATCATCTGCTGGATGATTTCGATCCCGGCGAAGTTCACGCCGCATCCACTTCTCAAATACTCGATGCGTTGCAGCGCACGAATGGCATCCTGGTCGAAATAAAGTCCGCCATAGTCGGGATCGATGCGCGGCGAGACGAGGCCTCGACGACAGCAGACCAGCACGACGTGGCGCGGCATCCGCGCGAGGTGGGCGGCGATCTCCACGGGATAAAACGCGTCGGGTTCGGGAGCGAAGACCTGAACCGGGTAGGATAACGAGTCGGTTTCGATGGGCATGATGGCTGCTGTTCCGCAGGGTTAGAGGTGCTGTTGAATGAAGTTTTGGATGGAGGTCGCCGGCATGGCGCCGGCCTGGCGGGCGAGCTCGCGGCCCTGATGAAAAAGCACCAGGAGCGGAATCGACGTCACCGCGTAACGGCGCGCCGGAGCCGGCAGCATTTCGGTGTTCAGTTTCGCGACCACCCACCGGCCTGCGCCGGCGGCGGCGACTTTCGCGACTTCAGGGGCGATCATCTTGCACGGGCCACACCATGCCGCCCAAAAATCCACCAGCACGGGCAATCGCGAATGAGTTGTCAGCGCATCGAATGCCGGCTCGCTCTCGATTTCCACCGGCGCCGCGGGATGCGGCAGTTCCTGTCCGCACTTTGCGCAACGCGGCTGCTGGCCGATGCGGGCGTAAGGGAGCCGGTTGTTCTGGCCGCAGTGCGGACAGCTCACGATCAACCCGCGTTCGTCGGCGGCAGGGGTGTTCATGACGTCGGATGCCGGGGATTGAACTGCGACGTGCGCGCGAGTTCTTCCCACAATGCGCGTTCCTTCGTGGTGGGTTCGGTCGGCACGCTGATCTTGGCGACGACGTAGAGGTCGCCGCGTTCGCCCGCCGTGTTTTTCGGCAGGCCTTGTCCGCGCACGCGGAGTTGGCGGCCGCTGGCGGTGCCCGGCGGGATGCGGAGTTTCAACGTGCCGGTCAGGGTGGGAACCGTGATGTGCGCACCGAGGACGGCCTCCCATGGCGCGAGCTCCAAGTCGTGGTAGAGGTCGGTGCCGCGCGCTTCGAAATCAGGATGCGCCGCCAGTCGGACCCGCAGGAAAAGATCCCCCGGGTCACCGCCGCCGATCCCGCGCCCGCCCTTGCCTCGCGCGCGAATCCGCCGGCCTTCCGTCGCGCCCGGCGGGATCCGCACGGTGAAGGTTTCGGTCTCGGCTTCACCGGTCTCCGGGTTGGCCCTCTGCAACGAGATTTGGCGCGAAGCGCCGTGGAGCGACTCCTCGAGCGTGACAAGAATGTCGCCCTCAATGTCCGCTCCAGGCATCCGGTACTCCGCGCCGCCCGCCCGCCCGCCGCCGGCGCCCCGGAAAATATTTTCGTACCCCGCACTCCGGCCGCGGCCGCCCCCGCCGAAAAACTGCTCGAAGAAATCGCTGAACCCCGTGCTGCCGCCGAAATGAAATTCCTGCCCGCCGTCAGCCGCAGCGCGCCACTGCGGTCCGCCGGCGCGTCCGGCCGCGGCGCCCGCGTTTTGCCAGTCGGCGCCGAGTTCGTTGTATTTCCGGCGCTTGTCCGGATCGCTGAGGACTTCGTGCGCCTCGTTGATCTCTTTGAATTTTTCCTCGGCGGTCTTCTTGTCCTGGGCGACGTCGGGATGGTACTTGCGCGCGAGCTTCCGGAACGCCTGCTTGATATCGGTGTCGCTGGCGTCGCGGGAGACACCGAGGGTTGCGTAGTAATCCTTGAAATCGACGGCCATCGTGCGCCCCGGGCCTTTGTGATTACGCGGAGCGCATCACCTTAACGCGCAAAACGTGCATCTCAACTCGGCGCGCGGAATGAATCCGTGGCGTTCGCTCCCCACACGTGATCCGGGCCGCAGACCGGTCTCATCCCGCCCGTGGCTGCGAGCGCCAGCGAGTGGATTTGCGGCGACGGGGATTGTGGCTGCGAGCGCCCGTGAGTGGAGGGACATCCACTCGCGGGCGCTCGCAGTCACGATCGATCAAGTCATTAAGAGTGTGGACCTCCCTTTAAAGGGCAGGTCGATCACATCAGCGAGCGTTCGCGCTGACCTGGACATTATTGCGGCTTGCCGCCGCGGTTTCGCGAATGACCTTCCACGCGACTTTCCGCAGGTGCGACGCAAGATCGGGTGCGACACCCGATGGAACGAAGGCGAGCTCCTCCGGCGATTCGTTGAAAAGAAAACCATACCACACCAGCGCGCCGAGGTATTCCCCCGCAACGTTGGCGTGGTTCGCATCCTTGCCGAACTTGCCGTCCTTGCCCCAGCGATAACCGACGTGGAGCGAATGCGTCTGCTTCGGCAGCGCCGGCTTCTCCAGTCGTGCGAAGTCGAACGCCGGATCCGGCTGATATTTCCGCGCCGGGTCGGAACTGACCTGCCAGAATGCGTCTCCCGTCGGTATGACCCTCACGCCCAACTCCCGGGCGATCTGCCAGTACGCGGCGCGCGACCGCTCCCACATTTCCTGACTGCTGGCGGCGTGGCGGCCGTTGCCGACCTGGCCGAACCGGGCCGCATCACCGCGGTAAGCCCAAGTCTGATGCATGACGATCTCGGCGTCCGGCTGCACGGTCCTCAGGAAGTCGTCCAGCTTCCCTGCATACGGCTGGTAGGTCTCCACATGGGAGGAGAACAGCGAGTATTGCTGGATTGTAATCACGTCCCACGGGCCCGCGCCCATGATCTGGCGGAGCGAATCACCGTTGTAGAGCTTGCCCTTGGCGTCGCCGGGCTTTGCCAGATCCGCCTCGAGGGCAACCCAGTGACGCTCGAGCGGACAGCCCGGTGCCTGCGCCCTGGCCATGATGAGCTCATGACCGCCCGCCTTCGCCAGATCAGGCAGGTAGTGTGTCGCATTGTTCGAAAAACTGTTGCCGATGACGAAAAGCCGCAGCGTGCGCGCTGGAAGCAGCGCTGCCGCGACAGCGAAGGCGAGAAGTGCGATGAGGAGTCGCCGGTACATATTTGATATGACGGAAGGAGAGGGCTCGAGCCTGAGGAGAATAATAGGGATCGCGGATGTTCCGGTTGATCATGAAATCCGTCGTCGTTGGTTTTAATACGATTCCGCTGGGCGGTAGCGCTTGCGCTCGGCGCGCGGAAGGCGACGCAACCGCCAACGCTGGTGCTTCCCGACGATGAAGCCGGCGCAACGCGCCGCGCCGCAGCGGCACGGATGCTGGCGCCACTCCTTCAAACCGAATCCGTAGTCAAACGTGAGTTCCTCGCCCGCGCCGATGTCGCGACGAGCGACGATCCAGATCCGGCCACGGATTACCTCGGTGCGGCAGTTCGGCGCGCAGGAGTGATTGATGAACCGCGCCACGCTCCCGCTGTTGCGGCCATCGAGGTCATGGCGGCGGTTGAGCACGAAGATGTAAACCGAATCGTCGCCGCCCCGCCGTTGCCGCTCGAGTCGCTCGGCCTCGCGTCGGACCGACTTCGGTTTCGTGATGCGTTCGCCCGTATATTCGAGGACCCGCGTGCCGTCCGGAATCGCCCGCCGGGCGAAGACGCCGCGACCATGAATCGAGGAGCGGCGATGCGTCACCCAACTCGCAGCGGGCGCACGCTTCGCCGTGGCGTGTCGGGCAGAGGCGGGAGAAGGACGCTGTGAGGACCGGTTAGCCAAGGGGCCCATAGGAACCTTTATCGACTTCGGGTCCACCCTAACCATAAGATCACGATGAACGACGCGCCGACAGACCGCGGCGGTGTTCGCCCTCCGAAACCGTCGAACTCTCGCCGTTCGAGGTGCGCGCGGAGAATGATGTTGGCTATCAAGCCGCCAATACGACTTCTGGCAGCCGGCTGGCCACGAGCCTCAAGGACACGGCCGCGTCGATCTCTGCCTTCACCCCGGAATTTCTCTCCGACATCGCGGCGACAAATGTGGAAGAGATGCTGGCCTACGCGACCAACGCCGAGCTCAACGCCGGCGACGCCGAAGGTTCCGGTTTCAGCAATCCGCGTGACATCAATGCCGCCGGGGGCGAGCCGTTCCGCATAGGTGGGGGATGCGGCCGTCTCGCCGAGCGGCGCGGTGACGAACGCGATGGCGCTGGGCCGGCGCGAGACGCTGGAAATCATCGAGGCGTTCGTGAATGCCGGCCGGCTGACGCAGGCGCAGGCCGATGCGCGGTCGTTCAACTGGAACGCCGCGATCATCGACACCGCGACGCAGGGCTACGAACTCGAGCTGGTGGCGAACCCATTCCCGAACTGGACCATTCGGGCCAACTACTCGCACTCGACGCGCAACCGGGAAAACTTCTTCGCCGAGGGGCGTGCTTTCTTCGCGGAGAGGTTCGAGGAGTGGCGCCGGATCGCGGGCAACGACCCCGTCCTGCGCCCGCTCGTGGAAACGAATATCCAGCTGGTGCAGCAGAATGAAATCGACGACCGGGCCGCCGCGCAGGAACAGGGATTCGGTTCGATCCCGCACAAGGGCACCCTCACGTCGCGTTACCGTTTCAGCGAAGGGCGGCTGCGGGGTGCCTTTGTGGGCGGTTCGGTGCGATATCAGAGCAAGGTATTCGCGCAGACCGACACCAGCACGGGCCGCGAATACTGGGCGAACGAGACGGTGCTCGGGGATGCATTTGCCGGTTACAAGTTCCGGCTGCCGTGGCGGCGGCTGACGGCCACGGTGCAGCTGAACGTGAAGAATCTGACGAACTCGTACCTGGCCACGACCGCGCGCTGGAACGCTGATTTCAGCGGTCCGCAGCGCTTGTACTTGCGCGAGCCGCGTTCGTGGCGACTGACGACTTCGATCGAATATTGAGGGGAAGGCGGCGGCGTGTGGGTGGCGTGGGCGTTCTCACCGATGGATTGGGCGTGGGCAAGGGCCCCGGATCCTTCGCTCGACCGTCGCCGCGAGTGGCAACGAGTGGATGGCGTTTCGGCAGAGCGAGAATAAACGCGAATGAACTACTCGGGGCGGGACGCCCCATTGCGTTGTGCAGAAAGGAATTCACGGGCGAGCCGCCCGTGCCACGCTCCGTGCCATTCCGCCGATGCAGCCGCAGCATCGAAAGTTGCCGGCTCGACTGTCACCCTAACGCTCCATAACCGTCTTGGTTACTTCTGATGAAACACCCCGCCATGGTTCCGACCCGCCGCACATTCCTCAAAACGACCGCTGCTGCCGCCGCGGTTTTCACGCTGCCTCGTTTCAGCATCGGGCAACCTGGCCCGTCCGCAAACGGCAAGCTGAATGTCGCCTGCATCGGCATCGGCAATCGCGGCTGGTTCGCCGTTTCCGAGTTGTTGAAGAGCCCGAACGTCAACCTCGTGGCTCTTTGCGACGTGGACGAACTCATGGTGAATGGAACTTACAAGCGGGCCGCCGAACTGAAGAAGAATGACGAAGCCGCCTTTCGGGATCTGACGACCGTGCCGTTGTTCAAAGACTATCGCGAGATGTTCGCGAAGATGGGCGACAAGATCGACGCGGTGACGGTGTCGACGCCCGACCATCATCATTACCCGGCGGCGATGATGGCGCTGCAACGCGGCAAGCACGTTTATGTGGAAAAGCCGCTCACCCACACGGTGGCCGAGGCGCGGGCGCTGCGCGCCGCCGTAAAAAAGCACGGAGTCATTTCGCAAATGGGCAACCAGGGTCGCGCCACCGAGGGCATCCGGTTGATGAAGGAATGGTTCAATGCCGGTGTGCTGGGGGAAGTTCGTGAGGTGATCGCGTGGTCGCCGACCTTCAACGACCGCTATTTCAAGCGGCCGGCGAGTTTGCCGCCGCCGACCGACCCGGTTCCAGCCACCCTTGCGTGGGATCTCTGGCTTGGTCCGGCCGATACCCGCCCGTACAGTTCACTGTATCAACCCGCGCTCTGGCGCGGATGGTGGCGCTTCGGCAATGGCATGCTCGGCGACTGGGCTTGCCACACCCTCGATGCTCCCTTCTGGGCGCTCGAGTTGGGCGCGCCGACTTCGATCGACGCAAAGGTGAGCACGGTGAACAAGGAGGTCGTCCCCGAGTGGGCCGAGATCACCTACAAGTTCCCGGCCCGGGGAAAGCTGCCGCCCGTCACCTTGAAGTGGCTGGAGGGCAAGGAGCGGAAACCCGCGACGCCGGACGGCTGGGATAAGAATCCCAAGAATCCATTTCCGGACCGCGGCATGATGATGTTGGGCTCCAAGAATACGCTGATTGCGCCGGGTGGGCGCCCGGACAGTCCGCGGTTGCTGCCGAATGCGGTCATGGAGGAATTCAAAAAGAATCGGCCGGAGCCAACGCTGCCGAGGGTTGTCGGTGGCCCGTTGAACGAGTGGCTCCGGGCGATCGCGGGTGGTCCGATGCCCGGCTCGAATTTCGAATACTCGGTGCCGCTCAGCGAAATGGTCTTGCTCGGGGTTGCGGCCATGCGTGCCGGGAAACGGATTGACTGGGACGGCAAGGCGGGCCGCGTAACGAATGACGTGTCACTCAATCGCTTGATCGAGATTCAGGCGCGCAAGGGTTGGAAGGTGTAGGCGCGCGCTTTCGCCGGTTTGGAAGAACACGGGCGGGACACCCGTGCCTTTATAAACAAGTCGCGCCATGTTGCGCTGAACTTGGGCGGGACGCCCATACTGGTATTCATACGACAAACACGGGCGGGACGCCCGTGCCACCCCAAACCCACGGGCGGGACGCCCGTGCCACGTCGAGCCCACGCGCCGGACGCGCATGCCGATTCGAACCAGCACGCAAGATGTCGGTGTGGCTTCAATTCCATGCGCCGGCCGTGCCCGGCGTGGCACGGGCGTCCCGCCCG
>JBBRCR010000285.1:0-10908 GCA_038204695.1 Opitutales bacterium
GGGCAAAACCAACCGGCTCCAGTCGTTCGTGGACAACGCACCGGTGATCAACTTCGGACTCAGCGGAACATTCTGATGCGCACCGCAAACCACTCGAAGGTGACTCCGCTTCGCATCCTCCTTGGCCTCGCGCTCGGCGCTTGGCTGCCGGCCGTCTCATCAGTTGCGCGCGCCGCCGATACGCGCGACACGCCGGCGATCGACGGTGTCACTGGCCCGGCGCCGGGTACCGTCATATTTGCGAGCCCCGATCGCGAAAAGTTTTTCTGCGGTTCGCCGAGCATTCTGATTTTGCCCGACGGCAGTTATCTCGCGTCGCACGACATCGGCGGCCGTCACGATCGCGCGGGCAACACCGTCATTCACCTCTCCAAGGATCGCGGCGGGTCGTGGCGGCAAATCGGCGAGGTGCGCGATCAGAAGTGGTCCACGCTGTTTTCGCATCGGGGAGCCGTCTACCTGATCGGCACCTCCGCGAAAGTGGGACACATGATCATTCGACGCACGGATGACGGTGGCCGCACCTGGACCAATCCAACGGGCGCGAAAACCGGGCTGCTCGCCGAGGGGAAGTTCCACTGTGCGCCCACGCCCGTCGTGGTGCACCAAGGGAGAATCTGGCGCGCCTTCGAGCAGTTCTCGCCGACGGAGCCATCGCGGATGTTCAGCGCATTCGTGATGTCAGCGCCGGAAAATGCAGATCTGCTCGATGCGGCGAACTGGACGCGGACGAACCAGGTCGTCCATCGCAAGGAATGGCTGAACACGCGGAATGCCGAGTGGCTCGAGGGCAACGTCGTCGTCACGCCGGAGGGGCGGCTCGTCGACATCCTGCGCGTCGAATCACACCCGGCGATCCATGCGCAGTTCGAACTTCCGGGCGCGGCCGCGAAGATCCCCCGGTTCGAGGTGGCGGCGATGATGGACATTTCCGCCGACGGCCGGACAGTCGCGTTTGATCCGGCGCGCGGCTATATTCATTTCATCGGCAGCGAGGCGAAGTTCACGATCCGTTACGACGCGAAATCGCAGCGCTACTGGAGCATCGGTTCCAAGATTACGAATCCACACTCCGGTTACGCCTGGCTCTACACGCCTCATCATCAGCGCAACGTGCTCGCTCTCACCTCGTCGGCCGATCTGCGCAACTGGGAGGAACGCTCCCGGCTGCTGCGGTTCCGCGAAGGCGAGGTCGTGACCAAAGCCGAGTCGCGCGTCGGGTTCCAATACGTCGACTGGCAGTTTGACGGCGACGACCTCATCGCCGTCTGCCGCATGGCCTGGAACGGCGTGAACTACCACGACGCGAATCACATCACGTTTCATCGCGTGCGAAATTTCCGCACGGTGACGATGGGCGATTCGCCGCGGCCGATTGCGCGCTGAGCACAGCCAGGCTTCATCCAAACTTCTCCTCGTGAAAACCGCACCCCATCCTGATTTTCGTATTTCTTGTGTCGTGGTCCTGGCGTGGACGCTGTTCGCATCCGCGCTCTCCGCGCAATCGGTCGTCACGGTGACAGTGAGCAGTGCAGACGCCGCGCAGTTCCTGCAACGCGCCGGCGTTGAACTGGCGCCGTCCGGCCGCGAGGTCATGACGGATCAATTCGGCGTCGCGGAATTCGGCAACGTCGCACCGGGTGATTACACCGCGCGCGTTTCGTATGTAGGTTATCCCGACGCGGAGCAGCCGGTGCGGGTGTCCGGCGCGAATCGTGGTAATGTGACGGTGGTGTTGAAGGCCGCGGACGCCGTGCAACTCGAGCGCTTTGTGGTCAACGCCGAGCGCGAGGGCAATGCGGCCGCGCTCACCCGCCAGAAGAACGCCCCCAGCGTGGAGAACGTGATCGCGATGGATGCGCTGGGGGTGCTCGCCAACGACAACCCCGCCGAACTGCTCATGCGTCTGCCCGGGATCTACGGGCTGCCATCCACCGAGGGAAATTTCGACCGGCCGGTCATTCGCGGGCTGCCGGGCGAACTCAACTCGACGACGGTCGACGGGGGCATGCTGGCGCCGCAGTTCGCAATGACGCGCAGCGCGGTCTACACCAACATCACCGCGAATAATTTCGACGAGATCCAGGTCACAAAGGCGCTCACGCCGAATCTGCCGGCCAGCTCTGCGCTTGCCCCACAAATTCGCTACCGCGTTTGGCGTCACGCCAAGAGCGCGGTTGACGGGAAGGGCGACTTTCCAGTCACCCGAGACCGTCGCACTTCGTCAGCGGCACCCGGATCAGCACGATCTACAACGGCCCATTCGTGAGCTTCGGGCTGAATGGCCGGTATTGAGCAATCACCGGTGATATTGTCGCCCAACCGACCAAGTGGCTGCGAGCGCCACAAAAGGGGAGTCTTCACACTCGCCCTGCTCATGATGCTGTTCACTTCCGCCCACGCGAGCGAGGAGCGCCAGCTCACCGACGCGCCGCACGGCCACGTACTCACCAACGTTAACGTCTGGTCGCCCGATAGTCACTGGATTGTATACGACGTGCGTTCGCAAGGTGACCGGTTCGACGGCACGCGCATCGAGCAGGTGAACGTCGAGACCCGCGAAGTGCAGCGACTGTACGAGGCGAAGAACGGCGCGGGCTGCGCGGTGGTGACGTATCATCCGCGCGAGCCGAAGGTGATCTTCATTCACGGACCGGAAAATCCCACCGCCGACTGGAGCTACGGCGCTTCGCGGCGGCGCGGCGCGATCGTGGACGTCGGCGATCCGGGTGTCGCACGGCCCCTCGATGCGATGAATTACGCGCCGCCGTTCACGCCCGGTGCGCTGCGCGGCGGATCGCATGTGCATGTGTTCAGTCCTGATGGTCTCGGGGTGAGCTTCACGTATGAAGACGAGGTGCTCGCGCGGCTCGGCCCCACGGACGCCAGCGGACACGATCTCAATCAGCGCACGATCGGCGTGAGCGTGCCGGTCGGTCCGGTGTGCGTCGCACGAACGCATCCACGAAACCATGACGGTGATTATTTCTCGGTGGTGGTGGCGAAGACCGTCAACCGGCCGCGGCCGGGCTCGGATGACATTTCCCGGGCGTTCGAGGAGGGCTGGGTTGGAACGAACGGCTATGGGCGGTCGGATGGTACGCGGCAGTCGCGCGCGCTCGCGTTTCTCGGGTTGGTGACGGCGCCGAACGGCCGCGAGCACCCGGAAGTATTCATCGTGGACCTGCCGGACGATCTCACGCGCGCGGGCGCGGCGCCGCTCGAGGGCACGGCCACGCGCCGGCCGGCGCCACCGGCGGGCACGCGGCAAAGGCGGCTGACGTTCACCGACGGGCGCGCGTTTCCCGGCGTGGTGACGACGCCAAGGCATTGGCTGCGCGGCTCGCCAGACGGAGCGCAGATCGCGTTTCTGGCGAAAGACATGGCCGGCGTGGTGCAGCTGTGGACGGTTTCGCCGAACGGAGGCGAACTGCGGCAGGTGACGCATAACGCGACCGGCATTGCATCCGCCTTTACGTGGAGCCCCGATGGCCGCTGGATAACGCACGTGATGGACAACAGCGTTTTTGCGACGGATGTCGCCGCCGGAGAGAGCGTGCGGCTCACCCGGAGGAGCGATGAAACCGAAGCGCCACTGCCGCTCGCGTGTGTATTCGCGCCAGATGGACGGCAGATTGCGTTTATGCGCAATGTCACCGCCGGTGGTGCCACTTTCGCCCAGATTTTCACCGTCACATTTACTCCCCCATGAAATTGAACACTGCTTCTTTCGGTCCTGGTCGCTGGTGCGGCCGGGGCGCCAGCTACCTGGCTGCGTTGCTCCTCGCGGGTTTGCCCGCCCATGCCGACATCACGCTGGCGCCGCTCTTTCGCGATGGTGCGGTGCTGCAGCGGGATCAGCCGGTGGCGGTTTGGGGCCGCGCCGCGCCGGCGGAAAAGGTGCAGGTAACCTTTGGCGGGCAGACCGCGTCCGTGGTCACGCTGGCGAACGGTCGTTGGAAGGTGACGTTGAAGCCGCTCAAGGCGTCGGCGCAGCCGGCGGAATTGGTGGCGACGGGGGCGAACACCGTTCGCGTGCGCGATGTGCTCGTGGGCGACGTGTGGCTGTGTTCGGGCCAGTCGAACATGGGGTTCATCGTGCGCAATGTGGAGAACGCCGACGCGGAAATCGCCGCGGCGAAATTTCCGCTGATTCGCCAGTTCAAGGTGACGCTCACGGCCGCGGAGCAGCCGAAAGACGACGTGGTGGGCGAGTGGAGTTCGTGTTCGCCGGCGACGGTGGGGAATTATTCCGCGGTCGCCTATTTCTTCGCCCGCGACCTGCACCGGCAGCTGGGGATTCCGGTCGCGATCGTGAACAGTTCATGGGGCGGCACGCAGATCGAATCGTGGATGAGCGAGAAGGTGCTGCGCGCGCATCCGGCGGCGAAGGACATTTATGCGCGCTGGGAAAAACTGCTGGCGGACTACCCGGCCAAGAAACAGGCGTACGGCCCCGCCTTGGAGAAATGGAAGGCGAATCAAGCGGCGGCGAAGGCCGCGGGCAAACCGTTCACGACTCGCGCGCCACTGGCGCCCGAGGGTCCGGGCAGTCGCTGGCAGCCGGCATCGCTGTATAACGGAATGATTGCGCCGCTGGTGCCGTATGGGTTCAAGGGCGCCATCTGGTATCAGGGGGAGAGCAACGCGGCGCGCCACGCGGAATATGGCTCGCTGTTCACGGACATGATCAAGCAGTGGCGCGCGGAGTTCGGCCAGCCGCTCCCGCTTTATTTCGTGCAGCTGGCGGATTTCGCGAGCGGTGCCGGGAACACCGGCGATGTGTGGGCGTTCCTGCGGGAAGCGCAGACGAAGGCGCTCGCTCTGCCCGGGACCGGGATGGCGGTGACGATCGACATCGGCCATCCGACGGACATTCACCCGAAAAACAAGCAGGAGGTCGGCCGGCGACTCGCCCTGCATGCGCGGAAGCAGCTTTACGGCGAGAAGATCGAGACCGACGGGCCCGTATTCAAATCGGCACGACGCGACGGCCAAGCGATGCGGGTCACGTTTACCCATGCCGCGGGCATGCGGCTGGCGCCGGCCAAGGACGATGGGCGCATCGCGTTCGAGGTCGCGGGCGAGGATCGAAAGTTCGTGCCCGCGACCGTGCGAGTGGACGGCGACGCGGTGATCGTCAGCGCCGACTCCGTCGCGCAACCGGTCGCCGTGCGGTATGCGTGGCGGAATTTGCCCGACGCGCGTTTGTACAACGCCGCTGGACTGCCGGCCGCGCCGTTCCGTTCGGACAAATGGTGATGGCGGGCGCTCACGGCAGGTGGAAACCAGCATGAAACTTCCTTCGACTCCCAGCATCGGCATGGCCTTCGCGCTGTTCTGCCACGCCGCCCTCGGTGCGACCCATACGATTCAGGAGCTGCCTCTGTTGCCGCCGCTGCCGGCGAACAGCCCGCAGACGACGGAGGAGGTGATCTCCCGGCACAACAACTACGACGATCGCGGGTTCAACCGCGTGGTGCAGAAGGTTACGGTGCCGACGCTGACCGTGTATCATCCGGAGAAGCGCGGCCATCGCGGCGCGGCGCTGATCATGTGTCCAGGTGGCGGATACCAGTATATCGCCATCGATCGGGAAGGTCATTGGCTGGGGCGGTATTTTTCGGAGCGGGGCATCACGGTCGCGGTTTTGAAATACCGGTTGCCGGATCCGGTGGCGACGAAGGACGCCCTGCCGTACTCGCAGCAGGACGCGCTGGCGGCGGTGAAATTTGTCCGCAGCCGGGCGGGCGAGTGGGGGATTGATCCGAAGCGGGTGGGCATACTCGGCGGTTCGGCGGGCGGTCATCTCGCCGGCAGCGTGGGCATTCTCGGTGACACCGTGGCCGGCACGCGGCCGGATTTCGTGGCGTTGCTTTATCCGGTCATCTGCATGGAAGGGCCCTATGTCCATAAGGGATCGCGGACAAAGCTGCTGGGAGCGACGGCGACGCCGGAGCGGCTGGCCGAATTCTCGCTGGAGCGGCGCGCGCGAGCGGGTCTGCCGCCGTATTTCCTGGTGCACGCGAAAGACGACACCGGTGTGCCGCCGCAGAACAGCGAGTTGTTTGCCGCGGCATTGAAGAAAGCGCAGGTGCCGGTGGAGTTGATGCTGGTCGCAACGGGCGGCCATGGGTTCGGACTGGGACGCGGACCTGGAACTCCCTCGGAGGCCTGGAAGGATGCGTTCCTCACGTGGCTGGATAAATTGCCATGAAGACGCTCACGACCGCCTTTCGGCTTAGCGCGATTTCTTCGGCCGTCGCGTGGCTCGTGCTCGGCGGTATGGTCGCCGTTCTCACCGCCGCACCCATTCGTCCATTGGCGAATGATTTCGTCGCGGTGGGCGAATCATCGGATCCGCAGAATGTGCCGCTTTACACGCCGAGCATTCTCGCGCTGCCGGGCGGCCGGCTGGTGGCGGCTTACGAGCGCGGCGGCACCGCGCGACAGAACAACGCGGCGTACGCCTTCATCCTCACGTCGGATGATCATGGCCAGACGTGGCAGCCTCGCGGGGCGACGCGGATGTCGCACGCCCGGCTCTTCACCGCGGGCAAATCACTCTACTATCTCGGCCATCGCGGGGATCTAATGGTGGCGCGCTCCGATAATCGCGGCGAAGCGTGGAGCGAGCCCGTGGCGCTTACGAAGGGCCAGTCCTGGCATCAGTCGGCGTGCAACGTGTGGCACGCCCGCGGCCACGTTTATCTGGTGATGGAGCGCCGCACCACCGACGAGAACAAAGCCTGGCCGGTGGGTTCGCTGGCGCCAGTTCTCATGCGGGCGCGCGAAGATGCCGACCTGACGAAGCGCGAAAGCTGGACATTCGCGAGTGAACTCGTGTTTGCGGATCTGATCGCCGGCTATAAACAGAACGAGCCGGCGCTGGATCTGTTTGGCGTGCCCTTCTTCAAACAGGCGTATCCGGATCGTGCGGTTGTCACCAGCGAGCCGAAGCGCCGCACGAACTCGCCGATGGGCTGGTTGGAAACCAACGTCATCCAAATCATAGACCCCGATCACTATTGGTATGATCCGCGCGGCGGGACGTTTCATCTTTTCATGCGCGCACACACGGCGGGCACGGGCTACGCGGCGTTGGCGAAAGTGGTCGAGCAGCCCGATGGCTCGATGCAGACGCAACTCGAGTCGGTTCCTTCCGGAAAGAAGATCCTCTTTTTGCCGATGCCGGGCGGGCAGATGCGGTTTCACGTGGGCTACGATGAGAAAACCAAGCTGTACTGGCTGCTCAGTTCGCAGGCGACGGACTCGATGACGCGGCCGGAGCGGCTGTCGCCCGAGCGCTATGACCTGCCGAACAACGAGCGGCACCGGCTCGTGCTGCATTTCTCGAAGAACATGGTCGATTGGTGTTTTGCCGGCCTCGTCGCGAAGACCGACTCGCCAAAACAGGCCCGGCATTATGCCGCGATGGATATCGACGGAGATGACCTCGTGGTGCTTTCACGGAGCGGCGACGCCCGGGCGAAGAGCGCGCACGACGGCAATCTGATTACTTTTCACCGGGTGCGGAATTTCCGCGACCTGGTATATTGAGGCTTTTATTCCACAAACTATGTTATCCAAAATCCTGATACCTGCGGCTGCGCTGGCCCTTGTGGCCGCCGCACCGGCCGGGGCGGCAAACGCCGTGCGCGAAGAGTTCATCTACGAGCAGGCGCCCTTTCCGCAGTGCCACGCGTCCACGTTGGAAGAAACGCCGCAAGGCTTGGTCGCGGCGTGGTTCGGCGGTACGCGCGAAAAGCATCCGGACGTCGGCATCTGGGTCTCACGCCAGGAGCGTGGAAAATGGACCCCGCCCGTCGAGGTGGTGAACGGCGTGCAGCACCGCTTTCCTGATGGAACGGTTCACCGCCACCCGACGTGGAACCCGGTTCTGTTTCAACCCCGCAGCGGGCCGCTGATGCTGTTCTATAAAGCGGGACCGACGCCGCAGACCTGGTGGGGCATGCTCACCACTACGGCGGACAACGGCAAAACGTGGTCGCGCGCGGTGCGTCTGCCGGAAAACATTCTCGGGCCGGTCAAGAACAAGCCCGTGCAGCTGCCCAATGGCGACATCCTGTGTCCAAGCAGCATGGAGACAGATGAGAAACCCGGCCGGTGGAGCGTGCATTTCGAGCGCACGCGCGATTTTGGCGTCACGTGGGAACGGACGCCGGCGGTCAACGATGGCGTGGCCATTTCCGCCATACAGCCGAGCATTCTTTTTCTCGGCGGCGAGCGCCTGCTGGCGATCGGCCGTTCGCGTCAGAACCGGATTTTTGAAGTGGCTTCCAACGATGCGGGCAAGACATGGGGGGCAGTGACGCTCGGCACGCTGCCGAATCCGAATTCCGGCACGGACGCGATCACGCTCCGTGATGGCCGTCACCTGATTGTCTATAATCATGTGCCCGGCACGCCGGGACAATGGGGCGGCAAGCGATCGCCGCTGAACGTGGCGCTGGCGCGCGACGGACATACTTGGGAGGCGGCCCACGTGCTGGAGACTGAGCCGGGCAAGGAGTTCAGCTATCCGGCGGTGATTCAAACGCGCGACGGGCTCGTGCACATCACGTATACGTGGAAACGGGAGCGGGTGAAACACGTGGTGCTCGATCCCGCGAAGCTCGCTGGCCAGCCGATGGTCGATGGGGCGTGGCCGGTGGCTGCTCCTGGAAAATAGACTCACCGCGCGGTCGTGAGAATGGAACGCTATGGTCATGTTGGCGTGGGAATTCGCGGCGCGATGTGGAGCATCGCCGGTGTTTTGTGCGCGCTGTTCGTTGCACTCGGGTTTTCGGCGGCAGCGGGCATTGGTGCGCGAAGTAGCGCCAGTCTCTGACTGGCGTCTCGAGTGACCGCGCGGCGTTGGGCGAGGCCGCGCGGTTTCGCATTCGCTCACCGCGCATCAGAAACGCCGGTCGGAGACACGGCGCTACTTCGGAGTCGGAATGTGGTTCGAAATCGGAAGGTCGTTCGGAGTCGGAAGGTCGTTCGGAGTCGGAAGGTCGTTCGGAGTCGGACTCTCGTTCGAAAGGAGCGGTTCGAAAGGAGCAGTTCGAACGTAGCGGTTCGAAAGTAGCGCCAGTCTCCGACTGGCGTCTCGAGTGACCGCGCGGCGTTGGGCGAGGCCACGCGGTTTCGCATTCGCACACCGCGCATCAGAAACGCCGGTCGGAGACACGGCGCTACTTCGGAGTCGGAATGTCGCGCCCAGTGGCTGACGGGGAATCGGAGGCAGGCACTCCGCGCGAAATTGCCGAAGCCGTTCCGTCTGGGCACGGAAAAGTTCCACTCGCGGCAGTGACAGGGATGCCGGGGCTGGCTAGCTCTGCGCTTTGCCCACAAATTCGCGATAGCGCATCCATCAGAAAGATTTCGACGCCGCCGCGCGCCGCAGCCGGGTGATAAACACCATCGCCTCGAATTTTATATATCCCCTCCCCAAACACTCGAAGCCAGGAGGCCCGTCGCATTGGCGGTGCAAATAGCCGCCGAGCTTGGCGATGATGATCACGGCTTCACCCACCGAGAGTTTTTTTTGATCCGAGGTCGTGCAGGACCTCGCGCTCGCAGGCGTCGAAGACCAGCTCCGCGGGCAGCCCGGGCGCTGCCCGGCCCAACAGCCCCAGCAGCATGATCCGCCAGGCAATCACCGCGTCGAGCGCGATGGCCCACAGCAGCGTGGCGGCGTCGTGATTCTGGTGTTCGAGAATCTTGCAGCCGCTCTTCAGCACCCGGTGCCACTCCTCGATGCGCCAGCGCCGGCAATACCAACGGATGCACTTGAGCGCCTGTTTCCTCGAAGCCACCGGCACGGTCGTCAGCAACACCCAATGCACCGCGGTCGCGCCCGGCGGCGGATTTATCTCCTGCAGATGAATCGCCCACACCCGCAGGGGCGGCTGGTCCCGCAACGCCGGGGTGCTCGGCGCGGCGAGCAGCACGGCTTTATAGCGCAGCGCCAACTCGGCCTGGCGGGCGGGCAATCCCGGCCGGCCGGGAGCGGAGGGTTTGCCCCGGTGTCCGCGCTGGCGCGGCACGGCGGTGTTCACCGTCCCGGCCAGGGGTGCGGTCGCCAGCTCGGCGAAGAGCTTCGCGTCGGCTTCCGCCAGCTTGCGATCATGCTTGGCCCGCACCAACAGGTGCGCTTTCGGGCCGGGCGGCTGGCGGCGCTGCCAGTCGAACAGCTCGAAGAAGTCGCCTTCGCGGTCGGCGACGTTGATGACGCGGGTGCCGGGCAGCAGGGCCGCGATGTCATTGGCATCCTGATACGCCACGATCCAGCGATAGGACTCCTTCTGCTCGATGGGCCGCTGCGGGTCTTTGCCCCGGGCTGGTTCGGGCGCATAACCGTGCAAGCTCAAAACGCCCAGGGGCAGCCCGCTCTCCGCGTCGACGGCGAGCTGGCTGTGCAGGTTCAGGGTGCGGGTCTTGGCGCTGGTTTGGTTGGCTTTGGTCTCGCCGAGACCTTCGCCGTGCGGGCGGCTGGAAAAGTTCGATTCGGTGGTGTCCTGGAGGGCGAGGATGGTCCGGTGCGATTTGCACCGCCGCAGCGTCTGCGTGCGGTGGGTCTGGAGGAGGTTCGGGACGTTCATTTGCGCGCGCGTGTTTCTGAGAAAACGGTAACACGCTTTGGCCTGGTGGGCGTCGCCGCCGGCGGCCTCGGTGTGCGAGGCGCCGGGTTGCGCGGCCTCGGCGGTGATGATTTTGACCAGCCGGTGGGTGAGGCGCTGGTCGCCGAGTTCGCAGGCGCCGAACTCCTGCCCGGCCCAGGCGTCGCCCTCGAGGCCGTGGTGCAGCTCGAGCGCAGTCCAGGGAAAACGTTCCACGCCGAGCTGCGCGCGGACATCGTCGACCAAACTATAGAGATAAACGTCCTTGCAGCCCTTGGCGGCG
>JBBRCR010000286.1:0-10836 GCA_038204695.1 Opitutales bacterium
GAACGTTTTAAATCCAGCGACATGCTGGAAGTGAGTTGGCTCGCACGGGTCGCGAGCGACTCCGCCCCGGAAGGGCGGGCTCTCCTGGCCAATCATGAACGGGCATCCGCCAGTCTGGCGCTCGAGTTGCCGGCCGCCCCAATCCGACCCCATGTGCTGTCGTTCTGGCTGAAGTCGACCGCCCCCGCCTCCGGTATGGCGACCGCCAACACGACCGCGATCCGGAGCGCAGCCCTGTATGTGTTCGGTGAACCAGGCTCAGGGCCCCGAGATCCGTCGAGTAGCCGGAACGCCGTTGCGGTTGTCAGGTGCGTCGCGCGACGGCGCGGCGTCGCGCACTCGCCCTACAAAACGAGCGCAGAAATGCCTGACTATCTGAGCGCGGAAACCAACATGCTTGTCGTGATGCTGCCACGCTGGCTGGAGGCTGGAGTCGGCCAGACGCCAAAGCATGGGGTGATAGGGGCGGAGAGGGGACATTGAATTGCCCCGCCCCTCCCTATGACCAACCAACTCCCCGTGATCGACCGCCGTACATTCCTGAAGTCAGGTGTGGCCGCCCCCGGCACCGCCGCCTTCGGCTTCCGAAGGAGAAGGACTTGTATTGCGTTACTCTTTCGCTCAGTCCCTGAGCGAGGCACTTGGACATCGACGCCGGATCTCGCCTCGCCAAATGTGCTCCACCACCCATACCGAGATCGTGAACCCGGCGGTGACCGGCAGATGAAGATTCTCGCGTAGGTCGCTTTTCGCACGCGTCGCCGTAACTGGATTCGCTCATCCCATGAGTCCCCAAACCTCCTCCTCTTCCACTTCGAACCGCGCTCTAAACCGGTCTCGTCTCGATCATGCTGGCCGCGTGGCCTCTCAGGAAAGAGACATTCACCGGCGCGATTTTCTGACCAGGATGGCTGCCGCCGCAGCGGTCGTCGCCAGCAAACCGATTTGTTCGTTCGCGGCGTCCACAAACCGCTGTGAGCGGTCGATCGTTCCGCTTCCGTCAGGCCCTCAGGGGGTGGCGGCGGGTCCCCCCGTCGTGGAACTTTCCGCCGGCGTGTTAGAGGACAAGATCCGGGGCGGGATGCGGGGACAAATTTTGGGCGGTATCAACGGCCTGGTCCACGAAGGCAAGTATCGACACGAGCCCGGCAACGTGGAGCAGTATACGCCCGGTCTCCCGGATGGCGCTTGGGCCGATGACGACACCGACATCGAGTGGGTCTATGTTACGGCGATGAATCGGCTAAAGAAGACGTATCTTACGCCAGACGAAATCGCCGAACTGTGGCGAGCGCACATCAACCGCCAGATCTGGATGTCCAACCGCTACGTTCGAAATTTGCTCCAGCTCGGCATCCTACCGCCGCTGACAGGGCGGATTGCCGTCAACCCCTGGGCTGAATTCAATGTTTCCGGGCACTTTGTCTGTGAGACGTTCGGCTTGATGGCGCCGGCCATGCCGCAAACGGCCTGCAAGATCGGACTGCACTACACGCACGTGACAATCGACGGAGAGCCGGCCCAGACCACTCAGCTCTTTGACACGATGATCGCGGTGGCCTTTGTGGAGAATGACATCGACAAAGTGTTCGCGGCAGGAGTGGCGGCGATCGATCCGAAAAGCCACATCCGCGCGATTGTCGGCGAAGTCACGCGGCTGTGGGAGCAACACCCGCAGGACTGGAGGGCATGTCGAAAGCGCGTGAAAGAGCTGTACCAAATCCACGACAACGGCGGCCCGCGCGACTGGGCCGGGATTGAACTGAACACCGCCTCCATGATCGGCGCATTGCTCTACGGGCGGGGAGACTTCGTCGAGACGCTGCGATTGTCGTTCAACTTCGGCTGGGATACTGACTGCAACGCCGCCACGGTCGGCACGATCGTCGGCGTCATGAAGGGACGCCGATGGATGGACAGCCAAGGCTGGGTCATCAAGGACCGTTACTTCAACTACAGCCAGCAAAAGGGCCAATGGCAGTTGGATCACGTGGTGCGCGACGGCATGCCCATGGACGAGACGATCACCAGCTTTGAAGACAAGGTCATCGCCATGGCCAAGCACGTGATTACAGAAAAGGGCGGCGAAAAGATTTCTCGCAACGACGCGACCGTATATCGCATTCGCCGGGAGTCTCCCGCGATCATCGAGCGTCTGCCGGATCCCTTGGACCGCTCGAACGAGCTGCGCCCCGAGCTGTTGCCGCGACTGGCGAAATGGCTAACCGGTTCCGAGCAAGAGCGGGCCCGCGCCGCGTACTTGGCCCTGTGTTTGGGCGAATCTGAGCGGCTGACGAAGGAGCAGCCGGCGGCGTGGCACGACGCGGTGGAGGCGCTTCGCAGCGAGAAATTTGCAGGGGTGCGTGGGGTGGTCTCCACGCTTCCGGTGAATTCGCCGCTTCGCCTGAGAGCGGTAGCGGCCGGGGTGGTGAGTGCGAGGAAGCCCCCGCCGGGGGCCGTCACCGCGCCGTAGCAGCCCGCAACGAAGTGAGCCCTGTGGGTTTTGCCGAAAACGTGATCGTCGCGAACAGAAGGTGACCGGCGAGGCTGTTTGCGCCACGGGCGTCGTGGGATCACACGTCCGGTGCCCAAACGATGTCCGCTTGTCCTTCTCCCCTGCTCTCCGACTCCGCTGCTGGCTACTCCGTCATGCAGTTCGAATATTTAGACCCCACGGGCGCCCGTCAGGCGGAACTCATGGCGTAGACGGAAAGGCGGCGCGGAAACGATGATTGGTTTGGCCG
The DNA here is from genome assembly GCA_038204695.1 of Opitutales bacterium. Lineage (GTDB taxonomy): Bacteria > Verrucomicrobiota > Verrucomicrobiia > Opitutales > Opitutaceae > ER46. The sequence continues at coordinate 2,745 of JBBRCR010000286.1, forward strand.
GCGTCGGCGTAGGTGATAAGCGTTACACGCCGGGAAATGGAGGCGACGAGGAGTTCAGCGGTGAATCGGAGGCGGCCGCCGGCGTCGGAGCCGAGTGGCTGGACCACGAGGGACGCCGGCAGGCGGACGGAATCGAGGTCGAGATCGGGATTGTCTTGCTCATCCACAGCGAGGATCCACGGTCCGAACTGCGCGAGCAGCGACCCATCGCCGAGACGGTGAGTCTGCACGGCGGCGGCGAAGCGCAGTTCCAGTGCGTCGCCGGGCTGCCAGTGGCGATTGAGCACAAGATAGCCGCCGGCCATTTCAGGATGGATGGGCCGGGCGTTGAGGTGCAGCTCGGGTTTGTTCATCCACGGGGCGAGGCGAAGCTTGAGCGTGAAGGATCGCGGCGTGGGAATCCGCAGGTCGATGGAGATGACACCTCCGGAAAGATCGGGGCGCTGTCGGATGGTGATCGAAGTGCCTTTGAGCTCGATTGTGGCCGTGCTGTATTCGTAAAGATCGACCCGAAGGCCCTCGGCGTCGAGAGTATATAGGAAGGTCGGTAGGCGCGCGATTCCGCGCGGGCCGGACCAGTAGCAGCAACGCGTGGGGCCTTCGAAGTAGCGTTTGCGATAACGAAATGGCGTGAAGTAGGTCCACTGCATGCCATCGAGAGACTGGGCGGCGGGCAGCGCGTTGAAGGCGGCACGTTCAATGGCGTCGGCATAGCGGGGCTGGCCGGTGGCGCAGTAGAGGCGGTGAGAGAGCAGGATCCACTCCACGGTGGCGCAGGTTTCCTGGAGCTTGCCGTCGGCCATGTCGGTGGTCGGCGCGTCCGTCAGGGACTCGTTGAATCCGAGTGAGCCGGAGGGAAAGAGATGGCGATCGTGGAGGACAGTCCAGACATCTTGGATCCATGGCAGGTCATCGTAGTCCGCAGAGTAACGGGCGAATTCGACGAGTCCGCCCAGGCCGGCCGTGACGACATAGGCGTGGGAGAGATTGGGCTGGCGGATGCGGCGCATGCGGTCGAATGGGGGATAATGGCGGGCGGCAGCTTGGATGAAGTGAAGCAGGCGCGGATCGTTGTCGGTGAAGGGCAGGAGACGCGCGAGTTGATCGAGGACGGCGACGTTGCAGCCGCCGCCCCAGGCGCCGCGGAAGAAGCGGTCGTCGTCGGAACCGGGGGTGGGACCGTAGTGCTCCACGAGCCAATTCGCGGCGCGGCGGGCGGGGTCGATCAGGGCCGGGGCATCAAGCTCCTGGGCGCAGGTGAGGAACCCGGTGATGGCGTACCAGTGATTCCAGATGTCCCATGGCGCGCGGCCGCGGCGCGGGGCGGGCTCGATGCCCATGTAGCCATCGGGCTCCTGCGTGGCGGCGAGCTGGTTGGCGAAACTGCGGACGAGCGATGCGAACGCCTGGCGGCTGCCCGAGGCGGCGCTGAGAGCGGCGGCGTCGAGCCACTTGCCGGCGTATTCGCCGTCCCATGGGCGTTCGGGGTCGCGCTGGCCGCGCTGGGCAAAGGCTTGGATCATCATCGGACCGTGCTGCTCGTGCAGGTGCAGCAAGTAGTCGATGTTCCGCTCATGGCGACGGCCGAGCGATCCTTCCAAGGTGACCTGGCGCGGCGAGAGGGGAACGACGGCGGAGCCGGAGGACGCGGCGGCAATGGTGCAGAGGATCAGGCAAGTCAGTGCCATGGCGAATCTGCAGATGCGCGAGACGCAAGTTTCCGTTAAATGAATTGTATTGATGCCAGTGCGACGGCGCGTGCGGGTGCCATCGCTCGCCGCAACCGCAGACGCAGCCGGGCCAACGATGGAACCGCATATTCTGTTAGCGGAGATGGCGGCGGAGCGCATCTCCGATTGTGTCGGCATCGGTTTCGTGGGCACAAGACAAAGGTTAATCAGACGGCTCACCTCGTAATTTAGTTTCAAAAAACGCGCTTGCTTTCTGGCCGGTCATGCGCACGCTGGCCAAAAAATGGCCAGCCGAGAAAGTGCCAACGCCGCCGATGCCTCGCGCCCGAACTTCGGCGCGTGGCTGCGGGAGCTGCGGGAGAGCAAGGGCGAGATTCAACGCAGTGTCGCCGCCGCGGCCGACATGGATTCTTCCCATCTCGGCAAAGTCGAGCGGGGTGAGCGCCTGCCGACGCCGGAGCAGGCGGGCGCCATCGCGCGCTTTCTCGGCGTCGATGAGACCGACATGCGGATTCGTTTCGTCGCCGCCAAGTTGCTCGACGAGTGCGATGGCGATGCCGCGCTCGCCCACAGCGCCGCCGGCCTCGTGCAGGAGCAGGCGGCGCCCTACCTTGTGAACAAGCCTGCGAATAAGCTGCGCACAAAAAAGTGGGGCAGGCAGAAGGGGTCAAACCCTAATGTCTGTCATTGACGTCGTGGAAAGGCGGAGACAGAAGGTGCGCATGGCGCGAAAGTTGAGAATCCAATATGCCGGAGCGTTGTACCACGTGTTCAACCGTGGGAACTACCGGGCCGATGTGTTCGAGACCGATGGCGCGAAGGAGGCGTGCCTGGACTGTTTAGGCGAGGCCTGCGAAAAGACGGGCTGGCGGGTTCACGGCTAGGTCGTGATGACGGATGGAGTCAGCCGGTATGTGAGTGAACTGTGGCAGTGGAAGCGTCCGGAAGCCGCGAAGCTCCTGCGACGGATATCAGACTATTGATTCTGCTGAAAAACCCCCGTTTTCAGAAATATTCCAAGAGCCATTTCTTGATTTTGAACGAGTTGCGCATCTGCAAAATCGTAAAATGGGGGTTTTCAGCAGAATCAGACATTAGGGTGTGACCCCTTTTTCGCCGCTGCTGTGACACCGTTCTTGGCCAGCGCGGTTGCATAGCAAAACTTGCTGGCGAAGCGACCGGCGGATCTGTGAATACTATCCGTGAGGAGGGTTGCGCTTCCAACCGGCGGTTCACGGAGCCGGAATACTTCGGAACCAGAAAAACGAAAACCCGGCGGTAATCAGCACAACCCAGAGGATGTTCCCCTTCAGGCGCAATGCGACAAAGGCGCCTTACGGCTAACCGATGGAGGTGGCGGTGAGGACGATGGGGCCGGGCGTGATTTGCCCGAGCACGCGATCGCTGCCCAATTGCCGACCGCGCTTCTTATTGCTCTGCGAACTTGACGGCAGACCGCTGCATGCTCATTCAATCGACCAATTGAATGAGTGATGAAAAGCGCATCCTCCACGGTTTTGAGTTCCAAGCGCAGTCTCTACAGTCACTTCGCTGAGGTGGCCAAGGCCTTGGGCAGCGCGCCCCGGCTCGAACTGCTGGAAATGCTGGCCCAGGGAGAGCGGACGGTTGAGGAGCTTGCGGATCTGACCGACCTGCCTGTCGCCAACGTGTCACAGCACTTGCAGACGCTGCGGCGCAACGGACTGGCGGCGAATAGGAGGGAAGGCAAACACGTCCATTACCGCCTGGCCGACGAGTCGGTCGTCACGCTCTTTGGCGCCCTCCGGACCATCGCGGAACGCAACCATGCGGAGACTGCGAGGGCGGTGTCTGAATTCCTCCGGACGCGCGACACCCTTGAGCCGGTCTCACGAGAGGAGTTGCTACGGCGGAAGCGCAAAGGCGCGGTCGTCGTCATCGATGTCCGGCCACCGAATGAGTTTTCCGCCGGTCACGTCCGCGGAGCCGTTAACGTGCCACTGCCGGAACTCGAACGCTACCTCGCCAAATTTCCCCGAGGCCAGGAGATCGTGGCCTACTGCCGCGGCCCATATTGCGTGATGGCATTTGAGGCCGTCGCGCGGTTGCGTGCTCGCGGCTATCAGGCGCGCCGCCTCCAAGACGGCTATCCCGAGTGGAAGCTGGCCGGTCTGCCTATTGAAGCCACCCAGACTCGCGTGGCGTAATTTCCTCCAAATCAAGCCGGCTGATCTATTCCCAATGAAACTCGGTATTTTCCTATCACACACCGTGGCGGAAACGGTTTTCAATGCCCTCCGCCTGGCGAACTACGCCCTCAAACAAGGCGACACGGTAAAGATCTTCCTCGTCGGGCAAGGGGTGGAAATTGATCAGATAACCGATCCGAAATTCAACGTGCGTGAGCAGGCGGAAGCAGTGCTCGCTGCCGGGGGTGTATTCCTCGCCTGCGGCACCTGCCTCAAAATTCGCGACTCAAAGGGCTCGGAGATATGTCCGCTTTCGACCCTCAAGGACTTCTATGAAATTGTCCGCGACTCCGACCGATTGGTGACCTTTTGACCATGAGATTGCGGGAGAGCGGCATGCCGCCGCAGCAATTCTGGGAAACGCTGTTCGATGTATCGGCGATCCTGGACGGATTCGGCTTCGGACCGGAAACGGGTGACGTAGCCGAACTCGGTTGCGGTTATGGCACGTTCACGGTGCCGCTCGCGGCTCGGATTCGTGGAACAGTACGTGCCATCGACATCGAACCGGCGATGGTAACGCTCACTGCCGAACGCGCCCGGGCGTCCGGGGTGGCCAATGTGCGCGCCGAAACCCGCGATATCCTTCGCGAGGGCTTCGGTCTGCCGCCGGGCTCCTGTGATGCGGTCCTGCTCTTCAATATTCTGCACGGCGAAGAACCCGTGGCGATGTTGCGGGCGGCGTGCGAGGTGGTCCGCCCCGGTGGCATCGTCGCCATCATCCATTGGAGGACCGACATCATCACGCCGCGCGGACCACCGGCGAACATCCGCCCGAAGCCTGAGCAGATCTTCACTTGGAGTGCCTCGGCCGGACAACTGGAACCTGAAGGTGCACCGTTCATGCTGCCGCCATGGCATTACGGCGTTAAACTCATCAGGCGGTCACACGCTGGGGTATGACCCTCCCCGATGCATGGACCAAACGCGACGAGAGTGCCCGCCATCGTGCGCAGCGTTTCCGCGCGGTCCTGTGGGACGAGGGAGTCACCGATGAGCAGGCCCAGGCCTTTCCTATCGGGACAGCGGTGACGGCAGAGCGTGCACGTAACTGTGGGGCGAGCCCGGCCATGCCACACGAATCCCCATTGTTGCAGAGTAAGCACTTTGCGCACCCCGCCGTGTTTAAACCCGAGAGTCTCTTGCGGGAAACGCGACGCCAGAAATCGCTGCCCACTGGCAGCGTACCGCCAGTGTGCGTGCTTGATCCCGACGGGGACATCGTTGCCCACCTCCTCCGCAGCGGCCAGGCCACCCGCGATCCAACTTGGGCTTGTTACCACTCAATCCTCCATCGCTTCGATCGTGACGGCATGACCTTGGGCATCATTGGCTGTGCCGTCGGCGGTCCCTTCGCCGTGCTCTTGGCCGAGCAGCTCTTTGTCTCCGGCTGCGAACTGCTTGTCAGCATCACCTCGGCCGGCCAGATCGTGCCGGCCGGAACTCCACCCTACTTCATCTTCATCGAACAAGCACTCCGCGATGAAGGGACCAGTCACCACTACCTGCCTCCATCGCGGTTCGCACCTGTGCTTCCGGTTGTGCGCGGGCGCTTGGCCGCCGCGTTGAATAGTTTTGTGCCGGCTATCGCGCAGGGCGCGGCCTGGACCACCGACGCGCCGTATCGGGAAACGGAGCAGGCCATCGACGCCGCCCGGGCCGAAGGCGTGCTGGCGGTAGAAATGGAGGCGGCTTCGCTTTACGCTTTTTCTCAAGCCAGGAAAAAACCGGTGGCCTGCTTCGCGCACATCACGAACCGAATGGGAGTCAGTCACGGTGATTTTGAGAAGGGCGAAGCTGATGGGGCGATAGCCTCGCTTGGGCTCATTACCGCCGTCGCCCAATGCTGGCAGAGCCGACCTGCCTAGACCCGTTCTTCACCTGCAAACAACTCCCCAGAACAAATTCCTCATGCAACTGATCACATCCCTGCCCATGCCATTCAACTCCAGATCCTCGGACATCACGCGCCGATCCGCCGATTTCGCTGGATCCCTAAGAACGCGCCTCTTGGGGTTTGGCGTTCTCGTCGCGCTGGCCGTCCTGCCAATGATCGCTACGGTGAAGGCTAGCGCCGCGGACGCAAAAGGATCCGCGCCCACTCGGAACGCGTGGCCCGTCGAGGCCAAGAAGATGAAACTAGGCATCGTCGTCTACTCCGCCGATGCCGAGACTGTCTGGAATGCGTTTCGTTTCGGCGGGTTCGCCCTGAAACAGGGGGACAGCGTCAAAGTGTTCCTGCTGGCCAAAGGGGTGGAGTGCGAAAAACTCAACACCAAGGATTTTGACGTCACCGGCATGATGAAGTCCTTCGTGGATGCCGGGGGCACCATCATGGCGTGCGGCACCTGCCTGAAACTCCGTAACTCCGGCGGCACGGATCTTTGTCCGATCTCTACGATGAAGGACATGTATGACATCGTGAGGGGAAGCGACAAGGTCCTGACGTTTTGAAGCAGCAGCAACTGACACGACTCGATCACCATGAACCTCACATTCAAGACATGAACATCGCACACCGGCAGGTGGGTCTGTCAGGCAGAAGGGGTCAAACCCTAATGTCTGTCATTGACGTCGTGGAAAGGCGGAGACAGAAGGTGCGGCATGGCGCGAAAGTTGAGAATCCAATATGCCGGAGCGTTGTACCAACAACGGGCGGCTGCGTTTCACGGGCGACGCCACGTATTTCGAGCGCATGTATCTGCCCGTGCTGGGCCCGTTGCGGAAAGTGTGGGAAGAGAAAGGAGACCTTCCGCGTTTCTACGAGGAGCATTATCTGCCCGCCGCGATTGCGCTGACGAAGCAACACTTCGAGCCGATACCGAAACCCGGTGCAAGCCCGCGCCCAACCGCGCCGGATCGTGCGCTGGCCGAGCCGACCACCGAACCGTAAACCCGAGCGTAGCGAAGGAGCGTTGGAAAAATCCCAATTCCTGCCTGAAACGGGTAGAATCGCGGCCAGCCTTTCCGTAGGATTGAGACGTCGCCCGTTCGCTTGGGATGGCGGCAAAGGCCACCGGGCGCGACCCGCTGCGTCGGGGGCGAGGTTCGACGAACACGCGATCGGCGCTGTCGAGCGGGTTGCGCCGGAGCCAGGTGAACCACTGCTGCGGACGGGTCGGCAGGGAATTCAAGAAGCGGTTCGCCGCGTGGCAGGGGAGCAAGTTTGCGATCAGCACGAATGTCGGCACCACGGCGCTGCGCTCGGACCTCGCGACGAGGTGAGCCGGTATGCGCGCGCAGCTTTCCTGCTGGTATCCGCCCATCGCGATCGGCATGTCTATGCCATGCTGCGCCCCCGGGTTTTCCCCGGCCACTCGAGCCATTGGTCTTTAACGACACCCCACGTCCAGCCTCACGGTGCATCCAAAAAGCGACCTCGTTTCTAACATGTATAGCTGCCTGCCGACTCAACTCCGTATTTTCAGGGCGTTGCAACGCGCCCTTGTCCTCGCGCTCCTTGCGTGCTTCGCCGTGGGGATGGGCGGCCGGCTCGTGGCGGCAGCGGCGCCGATCCAAGTCGGTGTCGGCACGAGCGTGATCACACCGTTCCTCGACGAGCAGATGGCGGGATACTTCTACGCGCGCACAGCGGATGGCGTGCACGACGACCTGTATGCCAAGGCGCTGGTGTTCGATGACGGCAAGACGCGGGTTGCTCTGGTCGCGTGCGACCTCGTGCGCCTGCCGCGGGCGGCCGCCACCGCCGCGCGCGAGCAAATCCAAAAGCGCTACGGACTTCCGCCGGAGCGCGTGCTGATCAGTGCGACGCACAGCCACACCGGCCCGCAGACTTCCGTTGAATACATGGCCGTGCTCTCCCGGCGGATTGCCGACAGCGTCGGCAGCGCGATGGGCAGTCTTCGCCCGGCGAACGTGCGCGTTGGGCTCGAAGAAGAGCCTTCGCTGCCGCACAACCGTCGCTTCCTGATGAAGGACGGCACTACGGTGACGAATCCCGGGTTTCTCAATCCTGACATCGTCAAGGCGCAGGGCCCGATCGATCCGCATGTGCCGGTTATCGTCATCGATGACGAACGCGGGCGGCCATTTGTCATCTGGTTCAATTATGCGATGCACCTCGACACCGTCGGCGGCACGTGGATTTCGGCCGACTATCCGCATTACACCGCGAACCTGCTTTCCCGAATTCACGGCCCCGAGATGGTGACC
>JBBRCR010000287.1:0-10832 GCA_038204695.1 Opitutales bacterium
GAGTCGCGGAGGGGTCCGGGCAGGTCGCGTGGTAACGCGCAGACAAGGGCTACGGGATAATCTTACAACTCCTCTGCAAGAGCGCAATTGGACGCACCGTGACGCGTGCAGCCACCATTATCCTCCACCGGGGAAATGGTCGGGCTGGTGAGATTCGAACTCACGACCTCTTGCACCCCATGCAAGCGCGCTACCAGGCTACGCTACAGCCCGAACAGGAGAACGGTCACAAAGACCCACGCCGATAGCCGACGCAAGTGATTTTTCGCCGCGCGATCCGATGCGGCGCAAGTCACGTTGCGGCGGCTTGAACGGTGGCACGGGTAACCCGCCTGTGAACCACGTGAGGCACCAGGAAACTTGGGCGGGAAGCTTATATTGTTCTAAAAAAGACCAACATGACCGCGAGACGTTCATGCCACTTTCAAGTCCCGGGCGGGGCACCCGTCTACTCGCCCGCTCGACAAGCCGTTTCGACCGGCTCAAGGACCCGAGCTCGCTGCGGGGCTGAGGGCCCAGAGCACCGGCGAGGGGCGGGCACTCGCAGCCACGAAATTGCGCGCCCGCAGGCGAGATCGGGCGAGTTGCAGCGGCCGTGAATTGCGTGCGCAGCCTTGCGCGGGTCGCGCTCTCGTGGCCACCGTACGACTGCTGCATGTCCTTTCGTCGTAATCTCGTCTGGCCAATTCTCTTTGCCGCAGTGGTGGTGGGCGCTTCCCACCGCTCTCAGGTCGCGTCGCCCCACATCGCCAACATCGACAAGCTGGCGCATTTCGCCGTCTACGGAATGTTGGCGACCCTGACTTGCCGGTTGGGGAATGGCTGGCGGGCCGCGTGGCTCGCGCTGGCGATGACGTCACTCTTTGGCGCCACGGACGAGGTTCACCAGAGTTTCGTGCCCGGCCGGATGGCTTCGATGGCAGACTGGGTCGCCGACACCCTCGGTGCGCTGCTGGCGGTCGGGCTTTATCGCGGTTGGACGCCTTATCGACGGTTGCTCGAAATGTCGATCGGGCGGAAGCGCGCCCGTCCAGATTGTCCAACCCGTTGAACGCCGCCCCGGATGAACGCGCCGGCTGACGAGGGCCGCCGACCGCTGGCGATCGGCGTCGTGCTGTTCGTCATGACGCTGCTGTTCTTTGCGCGGGCCTGCGGCCACGATTTCGTCAACTACGACGACCCGGACTACGTCACGAAAAACGAGCACGTCACCGCGGGACTGACGGCGGCGGGAGTGCGTTGGGCCTGGAGTACTGGGGCGGTATCGAACTGGCACCCGCTCACCTGGATGTCGCACATGGCGGATGTATCGCTCTTTGGTTTGGAACCGCGCGGCCATCATTTCATCAGCATTCTCGGGCATGCGCTGAATGCGTCAGTGCTGTTCGCGGCGCTCTGGCGGCTGACGCGCGCGCTGTGGCCGAGTGCGCTCTGCGCGGCGCTGTTCGCGTGGCATCCACTCCGGGTCGAGTCCGTGGCCTGGGTGGCTGAACGCAAAGACGTGCTCAGCGGTTTTTTTGGTTTCGTGACGCTATGGGCGTACGCGCATTATGTGGAGCATCGCCGTGCGGGTGAGCCGGTGGCGGTGCGCTACTATGCGCTGGCGCTCGGCGCGTTTGCGCTCGGCCTCACCGCGAAGCCGATGCTGGTCACGCTGCCGTGCGTACTGCTGTTGCTGGATTACTGGCCGCTGCGGCGGTTCGCCGGCGCACTGACTTTATCGTCCGCGGTCCGCTCACGTACACGCGCCCATGAGCATGCGCTGCGGAACGGAGTCGCCGCACTGTGGGCGGAGAAGCTGCCGTTCTTCGCGCTGGCGGCAGCGTCATCGGTTGTCACTTACCTCGTGCAGAAAGAGGGCGGCTCGGTCTCGGCTGCCCTGGGCGGGGGCGCGCGCGTGGCGAACGCGCTCGTGGCCATCGCGCGCTACATCGGCGCGTTCTTCTGGCCGGGGAGCCTCGCCGTCTTGTATCCGCATCCTGGATCGTGGCCGGTGCCGGCGACATTCGCCGCGTTCGTCCTTCTCGCCGGAATCACCGTCGTGGCGTGGCGGCAGCGGGTGGAGCGTCCGTGGATCGTGGTCGGATGGTTGTGGTTTGTCGGCACGCTCGTTCCGGTGCTCGGGTTGGTGCAGGTCGGACTCCAGGCGATGGCGGATCGCTACACTTACCTGCCGATTGTGGGGCTGCAACTGGCGGTCATCTGGACGCTGCGCGATGTGGTGGGAGGCATGCGCCCGCGGTGGGCGGCGGGCGCCGCCGTTGTCGTGACCATTGTCCTGGCGGGGTTGACGTGGAGCCAACTCGGCCACTGGCGGAACTCCGGCCGGCTCTTCGACCACGCCCTTGCGGTGACGAAGAACAACTACCTCGCGTACAACAATCGCGGACTTTTTCATTTCGAAGCCGGCCGGGTGGAGGCGGGGATCGCTGATTACCGGCGTTCGCTCGCCATCAACCCGGCGTATCCAGATGCCAACAACAACCTCGGGCACGCCCTGGCGCAGGCGGGCCGGCCAGCGGAGGCGATCCCCTACTATCGCACGGCGCTGCGGGCGAAACCCGATCATCTCGAGATCCGCAACAACCTGGGCAACGCCCTTTCGGACATCGGCGGCGTCGACGAAGCCATGGCGCATTACGAGTTCGTGCTCTCGCGGCAGCCGCGGCACGTGAATGCGCTAAACGGATACGGGGTGGCCCTCGCCATGAAGGGCCGGCCGGAGGAGGCGCTGGTTCGATTCGATGCCGCACTGAAGATCGACCCCACGAACGTCAGCGCCCACAGCAACCGCGGAAATGCCTGTGCGATGCTCGGCCGCAGTGACGAGGCGATTCAACACTACCGGAACGCGCTGGCGCTCGCGGGCGATGATGCACGCACGTACTACAATCTGGGCAACGTGTTCAGCGGCCGGAAAGAGTGGGTGGCTGCAGCGGAAAATTACCGGCGGGCGCTCAAGTTGCAGCTGCTGAATCCCGATGCGCACGCCGCCCTCGGTCTCGCCTTGGCGCAGGTTGGAGAACGCGAGGTCGCGCTCCAGCATCTGCGAACGGCCCTGCAACAGCGGCCGGATTTTCCGCAGGCGAAAGCGTGGCTCGAGGCGGTCAGCGCGATGTCGGCCGCAAAATGATTGTGGCGGCGTAAGCAGCGTGATCGTAGCTGGGCGCGCTGATCGTGGCGGCGAGCGCCAGCGAGTGGACGGGCGAAGACGCATAAGACTGGGAAGACATGGAAGACGGAGAAGAACCGATCCACTGGCTGGCGCTCGCGGCCACGGAATCAGTCCGACTTTCCCAGCGACCGCACGAGTCGCTTCAGTGAGCGAGACTATCGTGACCCGAAAACCCGCAACTCGCGCGGGCCCGGTCTCTCAATTATTCTCCGTGCGCGGCTGACCGCGCCGCCCGCCCGAGGGAGGACTGGCCGGACGCGACTCCGCCGCCGGTGCGCTGGCGACCGGTGCGGGGGCACTCACCACGGGTGCGGCGGGCGCTGCCGGCGCGGGACGCACGGCGGGAGGAGAAAATGTCCGGTTGCCGCCGGTGGTCCGCGTCCCGGAATTGGCCGGTGGCGTGGTGAGACCGGCACTCCGGGAGTAGTGTTGGGGGGCCGAACGCGGTGACGGCGCCGGGGCGACCGTGGGGCGCTCGGATCTGCTTTGTCCCACCACCGTCAGCGGCGGGGCCGTGGGCAGAGGGGCGGCGGTCGGGCGTGAGTTTTCCCCGTCGTTGCGCCCACGCTGACGGTTCTCCCGGGAGGCTCCACGGTTCGAAGAAGCGGGAGTGGTGCCGGGCGCCGGCGGCGTGGTCACCGAGGTGACCGTGGGTGTGGAGACCGTTGCGGGCGGCGATACGACCGTGCGCGAACCGGGATTGGTGCGCGAGCCGTTGACTGCTGGCCGACCAGAACTCGTTCCGGGTCGCCGCTCGTCCAAATCACTCCGGCCAAACGTTCGCGAGATACTGCTGCTGTTCGGCGCGACGGGGCGGCCGGGCAGAAAATTTACGGTGGGTTGTGACCCAAGCGGGCGGAAGGAACGAGGAGAGGGTTGCCAGGGGCGCACCGAGGGCGAGGGCCGGTGAGTGTACGTGTGCGTGTAGGCTGGAATGGGTACAACTGGCCGGCGCCAGTCATGGCGGCCCTGCCAGGGGCGATGCCGATCACCTACCCAGAGCGTGCAACGATTCCAGTCGAAATCGTACGCGAGCCAGGAGCCGACCCGCCAGCCAAGCCCGAACGACATGAGCGGTGGCGCGTAGGTGTAATAGGAGGGCGTGGGGTAATCCACGAAAACAACCGCCGGATCGTAGCGCGGCACGTAAATGATCTCGGGATCGGATGGCACAATGCGAATCACGTTGGGTTCGCTGAGGACCTGTTGTTGCGGCGTGTTCACGAGTACACCACTGGCCTGCGCCCGCGTCCGGAGCCGTTGAATTGAATTCATCACGTCCGCCGGCTGCAGGGCGAATGCCTCCCCGACCTGCTTCGTCCACGGAAGGTTTTCGTCCATCCATGCGAGGACATCGGGGTAGTGGGTCAGCGATTTCACGCTCTCGTCCCACGCCCGGTGTTCCACTTGGGCGAGATCATTCGCGTTCTCCTTCAGGTGACGCGCCGCCAGGACGACGTCCGTGGGGTTGGTCGCAGCCGGCAGAATGAGCGCGATGAGCGCATCCGGATAGAGCGCAATGGGGGCCAGCAACTGATCCAGCTGCTCGGCGGAAAGCGCTGCCACGAGCGGAACGATCGGGCCCGGGTCGCCCGGCGCCGGCGGTTGGGCTGGAAGCAACGCAATGAGCGGCACGGCGCAAAACAGAAGGCGAAATGTTTTCATCGTGGGGGGCGGCTCCAGCGGCGGTGAAGCGGTTGAAACGTGCCTGTTCGTGGGACGAATCCCAAGGTCTAAATATTCACTTTCGGTGCCGTCGCACCTCTGGCGGAGCGATTTTCAGCTGGAGACGGGCGCGATGGCCGCTCCCCGTTTGTAGTCGGGGAGTTGCGCGAGGTGGCGCCCGCCGGGCCACACGCCCGATCTCGGTGGTTATGGGTGGCCGGCATGACGGTTCTGGTTTGTTCAATCCGTGCGAGGCGGGCTCCCGGGCCCTCCGTTATGCTTATACCGATACAGACGAACGAAAAGGCCGGGCGTTTCGGCCCGGCCTCGAAAAATGCGACTGGCGGATCGCTTGAACCGGTGAATCAGATATTCGAGTACGCCGTTGGCGTGAGGAAACGCGCGGTGTTCTTCGAGGTGTTGTCCGCGTATTGCGGCATGTCCTTCAACTTCGCCCACCGCGGATCAGGGCCGAACTTTTTCCAGTTGCCCAGGTGCGCAGCCAGATCGCTGCCGCTCGTGATGTAGCGCAGATGCGGCAGATCGGGCCCGCTCAGCGCCTGGCCAAAAAAGACCGGCGACAATCCGAGATCCTTCATGATGTCGATTTCGCCGTCGTTAAACATGGCCATCTTGCTCAGCGCCTTGATTTCGCTGTGACTCTGGTAGTCGCGCATTTCAAATACGCGCGAGGGCGTCCGACTTTTCGAAAACGCCGGCACCTGCAATTTCGGCATGCCCTTGAACGCGAGCAGTAGCCAGCTGTCGATGCGGTCGAAGGCGGGCGTCGCCTTCTTGACCGTCAAGTATTCGGCGCCCGCCTTTTGCACCGCGGCGTCAGTGTTGAGCTCGGAACTGACCTCGGCGAACGAGTCCAGCGTCGTGTACGGGATCAAAACCCACACCGGAGAATCGGCCTTCGGCGTCGAGGTCACGGCGTTCTTGTTTACGTCGAGTTCGCTGAATACGCCGACGTTCTTGATGCCGCGTTTGTCCAATGCGGGCATCAGGGCTTTTTCCAGGTAGGTGTGCAGCGCCGCGCGCGGTGAGTCGGGCTTCAGTCGATAGCATCGCAGGTCGTAGTACTCGCGGCCGGAGGCGGCGGAGCCTTTGCTGGCGGCCTGCACCTTTGCGGCGAGCACGGCCGAAGCGGAGACAGCGAGAGACGTTTTCAGGAAGTCACGGCGAGGTAGTTTCATGATGATAGGAGAGGAAAGGCATGTGAGCACGAACCACGGGCATTGGCGAGCCGATGCTGGTGGTCGCGAGATTTTGCGTAAAACAAAAGCGCTCGCGCGTGAAAATTGGTGTGGCGCGAGCGTGGCGGAGCAGCTTGCATCCGGAAACTTCCGCTCTCCACGCCGTTGATTTTCCGTCACATGTCCGCTCCAATTCCGATCGCATTCATTGGCACCGGCGTCATGGGCCGCAGCATGGCCGGCCACCTGCAAAAAGCCGGTCATCGGCTGCACGTCTACAGTCGCACCAAGGAAAAAGCCCGGGCGCTCGTCGAGGCGGGCGCCCTTTGGCACGATACCGCGGGCAGCGCCGCAGCCGAGGCCGCGGTCGTGATCACGATGGTGGGATTTCCGACCGACGTGGAGCAGACGTATCTCGGCGCCGGCGGCATCCTCGAGCGCGCGCAACCCGGAGCGCTCCTGATCGACATGACCACCTCGAGCCCGACTCTGGCGCGGCGCATCGCGGAGGCTGCCGCCAAGCGCGACCTGGCTTCGCTCGACGCCCCGGTGTCCGGCGGCGATCTCGGCGCCCGGGAGGCGCGATTGGTGATCATGGCCGGCGGCCAGCAGAACGCGTTTGATCGCGCCCGTCCGTTGCTGGAATTGCTGGGAAAAAATATCGCGCTGCACGGCGGACCGGGGGCGGGCCAGTATTGCAAGATGGCCAACCAAATCGCGGTGGCGGTCGGCATGGTGGCGTGGTGCGAGGCGCTCGCCTACGCGAAAAAGGCCGGGCTCGATCCGAATGCGGTGCACGCGAGCATCAGCGGCGGCGCGGCCGGGAGCTGGGCGATGACCAACCTCGCGCCGCGTGCGCTGGGCGACAATTTTGCGCCGGGATTTTATGTGAAGCATATTCTCAAGGACATGCGGATCGCGCTCGAAAGCGCCGCGGAAATGAAGCTCGACGTACCCGGGCTCGCGGTCGCGAAAAAGCTCTATGACGAGGTCGCCGCGCGCGGCTGGGAGGACTGCGGCACGCAGGCATTGTATCGGTTATATACATCGCTCTAGACAGCGTCCGGCGCACGCATCGGATATACTCTATTCATGAAACTACCCCCCGACTTCCGCCAGCGCGTCCTCGCCCGCGAGTACGTGTGCGGCACGTTTCTCAATCTCGGTTCGCCCATCACGGTCGAAATCGCCGGACTCGCCGGCTTCGACTGGCTCCTGATCGATCATGAACATGGACCGGGAGGGCAGGATACGCTGCTGCATCAGCTCCAGGCGGCCGCCGCCACGCCGGCGTTCCCCATTGTCCGAATTCCGTTGAACGAGACCTCGCGCTTCAAACGCGTGCTCGATATGGGCGCGTTTGGCGTGATGGTGCCGTTCGTCAACACTGCCGCCGAGGCCAGGGCCGCGGTCGCGGCCATGCGTTATCCGCCCCATGGCATTCGCGGCGTGGCGAAATTCAATCGCGGCGCAGGATTTGGCGGCGACTTCGAGGACTACTACCTGCACGCGCATGAGCGGTTGCTCACGGTGATTCAAATCGAGACGCCCGAAGCCGTGGCCAACATCGATGAAATCGCCGCGGTGGATGGCGCCGATGTGATTTTCGTCGGGCCGGCTGATCTGTCCTATAACATGGGGATTCGCGATCAGCTCGACAGCCCGCAGTTCACCGACGTGTTGCGCAAGGTGAGCGAGGCGGCGAAGAAAAACGGCAAAGCCGCCGGCGTGCTCGTGCACATCAACGCCCTCGTGCCGAAAGTGCGCGAACTCGGCTACACCTTTGTGGCACTCGGCAGTGATGGCGGCGGCGTCCGTGCGGGCCTGCATGGATTCGTGCAGGTCTTGAAGGCGAAGTAGTCGCGTGATGGCGAACGGGGCACATGTTGACTCCAACGCGGACCCGCTCGCGCGAGTCGTTCTGGTGACCCGGTGAAAATCTCCGAAATCCATCTCACGCCGATCGCCCTTGGCGATCCGCCCTTGCTCAACGCGGCGGGTTTGCATGCGCCTTATTGCCTGCGGACGGTGGTGGAAATCGTCACGGACAACGGACTGACCGGTCTGGCGGAGGTGCCGGGCAGCGCGGCCATCAATGCCAAACTCGAGGCGGCCCGCCCGCTGGCCATCGGCCGTGATCCCTTGAACTGGCATGCGTTGCGGACGGCCCTGCGCGCCCATTTTGGGACGGAGGCGGCGGCGGCTCGCGGTGACAAGCCGTGGGATCAGCGGGCGCTGGTGCAGGTGGAGAGCGCGTTCGATGTCGCCTGCCTTGATCTCGCGGGCAAGGCTTTCGGCGTGCCCGTCGCGACGCTGCTGGGCGGCATCCAGCGCGAGCGGGTGCCTTACTCGGCATATCTGTTTTATAAATACGAGGGTGCCGGGGGCGAATGGGGCGGCGGCCTGCAGCCAGGCGCCACCGGTTGGCCCGCGGCCCGGCAGAAGGCGGCGCTCGACCCCGCCGGTATTGTCGCGCAAGCGGAGGCGATGGTGAAGGAATTTGGCTTCGAGTCGATCAAGCTGAAGGGCGGATGTTTCGAACCGGCGCGGGAAGTAGCGGCGATCAAGGCCCTGCGCGAGGCTTTTGGTCCCAAGGTTCCGTTGCGGCTCGATCCGAATGCACTGTGGACGGTCGAGACGTCGATCGCCGCGGGCCGCGAACTTGAAGGCGTGCTCGAATACCTCGAGGATCCCGGCCGCACGCAGGAGGGCATGGCGCAGGTCCGGCGGGCGCTGAAGACGCCGCTGGCGACGAACATGTGCACGACTTCGTTTGCGGATTTACCCGGCAGCGTGCGGACGGGATCCGAGGACATCATCCTGACGGATCATCATTTCTGGGGCGGCCTGCGCGCGTCGATGGAATTGGCGGCGCACTGTCGCACGTTTGGCCAGGGTGTCTCGATGCATTCGAACAACCATGCGGGAATTTCACTCGCCGCGATGACGCACCTCGGCGCGGCGATGCCGAACCTGACGTATGCGCTCGATACCCATTACCCGTGGCAGTGGGAGGACATCATCGTGGGAGGGCGGATGAAAATTGAAGACGGGTGCGTGGCGCTGCCGAAGGGCGCCGGATTGGGCGTGGAACTCGATCGCGCCGCGCTGGCCAAAGCGCATCAGGCGTTCCGGCGATGTGGTCTGCAGGAGCGCAACGACGAGATCGAGATGCAGAAAAAGATCCCCGGATGGAAATTCGCCGCGACACGGTGGTGACGATGCCGGGCCCATGGCAGCGAGCGCCAGCACGTGGCGGACGCAATCCCGACTCGCTGCCTGCGTGGCACGGGCGTCCCGCCCGTGGGTTTGATGTGACATGGGCGGGACGCCCATGTTTGTCGTAGGTATACCCGTGGCGTCTCGCCCATGTTCAGCGCAACATGGAGCGACTTTATATAAAGGTATGGCGTCCCGCCCATGGACAGTGCGACTTTATATAAAGGCATGGGCGTCCCGCCCGTGAATTTCTGTGGGAACAAACGTACGACTTTCCGCGCGCCTTTCGCGCGCTTCCGCCGCTCCCGCCGCCGCTACGCCAGCACACTCTTGATCACCTCGCCGTGGACGTCGGTCAGCCGGAAATTGCGGCCTTGAAACCGGAAGGTCAGTTTCGTGTGGTCCAGTCCGAGCAGGTGCAGAATCGTGGCGTGGCTGCGGTGGAAATACCGGTGGCCCGCCGAGCCTGTGCATCAGCAGTCCGCTCGCCGTCAAAGCCACGTCACGCACGATCTCGGCGTCGAGACGCAGCCGCGACTGCCGCGCGATAAGTTTGATCGTCGGATCCAACAGTTCCAAATCAATACGTGCGCGGGATGCTTGCCGGTAGGTCGACGACGTGACGATTAGCCGGTGCATCGCTTTCCAACTCCAGTTCTGCCCGACGCTTTCCGTGGCGAGCCAGTCGAGCAGTTCCGGATGGGTCGGTGCGGCTCCCTGCGTGCCGAAATCATTTTCCGTCTCGACCAGCCCCCCGTCCGAAATACTGCTGCCAGAGAAACGCCGTGCCGAACGGATTCACGCGATCGAGCACCGACTCGATTCGGAATTGTTCGGGATCAATTCCGCCCTCCTGGTTGATCTGGGTATTGCGGTTGAAGCCGGTGGCGACTTTCTGTTCGACGGTGGCGTCGGGCAGCAAATCGCCCGCGAGTTGCTCGATCGCGAATTGATCGAACGGCAGATCCCGGTTCAATGCGGCCACGACCCAGTCGCGGTATTTCCAAATCTGCCGCGGCGCATCGATGCTGTAGCCGTTGGAGTCCGCGTAACGCGCGATATCGAGCCAGCTAGTGCGGGAAATTTCACTATTCCTATGACAATATTCCACACGCTGCGCAGCCGCCGGGAGTGGCGCCGGTCTTTGACCGGCGTCCCGCCAGTCGGTGACTGGCGCGACCGACGAAAACGCGGGCGCAGGGTCTGAAATTTCGCGGCTAGGCGATGACGACAACGCGATTACTCTTCCGACTTCCTGGTTCCGGTCTTCGCTTCCGTTTGCAGCGTGAGTGCCACCTGCAGAACATCCGCCACCTGCTGGCCGGCGACCTGGGTGGCGCGCAATGTGAGCTCACCGCGGCCTTTTTCCAGCCGCACGGTGCCGAGCGCGAGCGGCTTGAAATCTTTCATCAGCGACTGGCTGCGGGCGATCACGTCCTGATTCTCGTTCAACGGCGGATCCCACGCGGGACCGACTTTGCCCGCGATCTTCGCCCCTTGGAAACCGAGTTCGATCGTCGAGCCGACGTCCTTTGGCGGGCATGTGTAGTACACCTCCGCCAGATACGTCCCCG
>JBBRCR010000288.1:0-10822 GCA_038204695.1 Opitutales bacterium
TCGGATCTGTCGCGAGCCTCCCCGCCCAGAGTGGCCCGACCGGTTCGCTCCGCGGCAGGGTCTATAATCCCGGCACCGGCAATTACCTCGAAGGCGCGGCCGTCGCACTCGCCGGCACGGCCGAAGTCAGGCTGACCGACCGCCTGGGCCAATACGACTTCGCCGGTCTGGCGCCGGGGGAGGTGACGCTCAAGGCCAGTTACCCCGGACTGCCGGATTCGAGTGTCACCGCCACGGTGCGGCCCGGCGAACGCACCACGGTCGCGGACATCGGTTTGAAACCCGCGACCGACAGCGTCATCAAGCTCGAGGATTTCGTGGTCCAGGGAGAGCGCGAAGGCCAGGCCAAGGCCATCGTCATGGAGCGCGACGCCCCCAACGTGGTAACGATGGTGGCGACCGACGCCTACGGCAACGTGGGATCGAACAGCGTCGGCAATTTGCTGCAATACCTGCCCGGCCTGACCACCGAGGGTTTCGACGGGGAGGCGTTTGATGTGAGCGTGCGCGGGATGTCCCCGGAGTACGGTTCGGTCACCACCGACGGGGCGAGGCTGGCCAGCAGCAACCAAGGTGGCGGCCTGAGCCGCAGCACCTTCGTCCTCGACATCGGCCTGGTCAATTTCTCGGAGATTGAAGTGATCAAGGCGCCGACCCCTGACAAGGCGGCCGACTCCACCGGCGGCGTGGTCAATATGCGCACCCGCTCCGTGTTTGCGAGCAGGGCGCCGCGCAGCGGGCGGCTTTCGATCGGAGGGGCGACGACGCTCAAGGAAGGAATGCGGTTCAAGGAGCCGCATCCGTCGTTCACGCTGAACTACCGGCAGATCCTCGGCGGGAGTGACGCGAAGTTCGGGTTCACGCTCAACGCCAGTTCGACGGCCCGCTATATTCCGCGCGACCAGACGAACATCGATTACGAGGCAACGTTCACCACCCGCGATCCGAGTACGCCCTACGTGGATACCGTGTCGAAGCAATTCGGTCATCAGGAAGTGACCCGGCGCTCGGTCGGGGGCCGGCTCGAGTTCAAGCCGAACGACACCGCGCTCTTCTCGCTCGGGCTCACCTACAACTATCACCATCGCTTCAACGACGCGCAGAACCGGGGCTGGAGTTCGCAGGGCAGCGATGTCGGCACGCCGGTGCTGCCGTCGAACTACGCCGCCGGCGGGCTCTACACGGCCGCGATCGACATCGCCTCCGGCTACACGGCCAACGAGGTGTTCTGGCCCAAGGCCGAGATCAGTTACGGGAGCCAGATTTACACGACCAACACGGAGCAAATGGCCTTGCGTTTCGCCGGGGAGCACAAACTCGGCGATTGGAAGGTCGACTACGACGCGAACTACTCGGACTACGACAAGAAGCAGCGCCGTTCCGGCGACTGGCCCGGCGGTTTTGGAGGCAACACCAGCCTGACGGTACGCAATGTCGGACTGCGGGTGACCGGGTTCGAAAACTCCCACTACTATGCCCTCGAACACGTGGGCGGACGCGACCCATATTCACTGCCAAACTACCAAGCGTTCACCTACAACGACTGGAATGCCAACTGGAGCAAAACCTCGGTGGCCAGCGGGAGCCTGAACGCCGTCCGCCTGCTGCACTGGGACGCACCGACCACGCTGAAGGCCGGTCTGGACCATCGTCGGCAGGAGCAGAACCAAAGTCCGACGCGCTGGAACCGCTATACCTACATCGGGCCCAGGGCGGCGATCACAGCCGAGCGTTTCGGCGGGCTTTCGCCGCTGGCCGGCGACATCCCGCGCAATCCGCTCCAATACGGGATGCCGCTCTTCGGTCCTTCGCTCATCGACGCCTCGGCGGTTCGCGCCGACGTGCAGAAGAACCCGCAGGACTGGAGCGCGGCGGTGCCGCAGGCGGGCGGCAACCTGGACTCTGGTTTTACCGAGGGCGTTTCTTCAGCTTACCTCAGCGCCACGACTCGCCTGTTCAACAAGCGCCTGACCCTGCTCGGCGGCGCGCGGGTCGAGCGCACGGATGTCGAGGCCCGCAACGGTCTGGCAAAAAATCCGTTCACCGGGGAGCCGACCTACACCCAAAAGAAAGACTACACGGACGCCTTTCCGTCCCTGCACGCCACGTGGCGGCATTCCTCCGGCCTGCAGTTGCGCGCGAGTTACAGCTCCAGCATTGGGCGCCCGGATCCGGACAGCATCGTTCCGAGCACCACCATCACACCGATCGATGACGGCGACGACCAGACGGTGAACGGCGGCCGGATCAATGTGGTCAACACCGGCCTGAAGCCGCGCTACGTCGACAACTTCGACCTCGAGCTCGAATACTACTTTCCGCAGGGGGGCCGCATCTCCGTCGGCGCGTTCCGCAAGGAGATGAGCAGCTTCGTCGAAACCGCCACGATCACACTTGGACCGGGCAATGAGTTTGGCGACGAGTACCTCGGTTGGGAACTGCGCACCCAGAAGAACGGAGGCAAGGGCCGCGTTCAGGGCGTGGAATTCGAATACCAAAGTCCTTCGCTCGGTCGCGTGGCGCGATTCCTCGACGGCGTGACCATGTTTGCCAACTACACCTATTTGGAGGCGACCGGGCAGATGAGCGACGGGGGCAGCCGCGATCTGACCGGGTTCAAACCCGAGACCGGCAATGTCGGCATCACCTACAATCGTTCGGGCACGAGCGTCCGCGTGCGGGCGAACTTCCGCGGCGAGTACCTGCGATTCTTTAATGCCAACCTGGCGGATCAGCGCTGGGAATACGATCAGACAAAGGTCGACCTGAACCTCGAGCGGAAGATCTTTCGCAACGTCAGCGTGTATGCCGACGTGATCAACGTCTTCAACACCAAGGGCCGGCGCTACCGCGGCACGCCGGAGCTGGGCCGGCGGCGCCACTGGGCCGACAACAATGGCCCGGAGCTGTATGCGGGCATGAACCTGGTGTTCTAATTCCAATGGGCTTCGATCCGATCCCATGAACCTCTGGCCTCCATACCCCCGGACCCTGTTTGCCACCCTCGTTTTGACCACCGCCGGGTTCGGGAACGCAGCGGGACCAGCTCTGCCTACCGCTCAGCACAGCGCGACCGTGCCGCGCCTGCGGCTGTCCCGCGACGGTGCCGACTACGTCGTCACCTCGACCGCGCCGCCGACGTGGAAGGTGGTGCTCGCGGGGACGAAGCAGGCGACCAACGAGCATCCGGGAGCGGGCACGATTCGCGCGTTGCACCTGCCGGCCAACGCGGCGGAAAGCGTGGTCGAGAGTACCCCGGGCAAGTTCTGCTGCGCGGGCTGGGGGCTGGACCATCTCGAGTGGCGGTACGTCGATCCCGGACCACCCTCCAAGGGGATCCGCGCTCCCTCGGGAACGCGGGCGGTAACGGAAAAGTTCGAACTGGTGCGGGAGACCCCCGACGAGATCACCCTGCGTTTCACGGGGCACTGGCAGAACGTGCTCCGCTTTACGCGGACGATCACCCTCAATCCGCGGAGATTGGCCGTCCGGATCGAGGCCGACTGGGACGGGCGCGAAGGGGCGCACTCGATGTGGTGGGTGATGTCGCTCTTCCGCGCTTCGTGGGTTGAGGGCGCCGCGGTCATGGTCCGGGATGCGGACACCCCCGCCGTCCCGCTGCCCATCGCGCGGGGCCAGGTGTTCCCTTTGCCCAATGGGATCGGGTTTCCCTACGAGGTGATATTCCCGCTCAAGCAGGGCCCGCTGCGGCAGTTGGTCCTGCGCGTCGCGCAGCACGGCGACAACACCCCCGCCGGACTGCGCTACGAGCTGTGGCCCGAGATCGACGGGTACCACATGTTCTACCCACGCTGGGTCATCAAGGGCTTCAAGCAGAAGACCTACGTGTTCGACTACGCGTGGCGCTTCGACGACCCACTTTGATTCGCGCGAACCCTCCCGATTTTTCCAGCCATGGCTCTCGTCCCCCGCACTCGTCGGCACTTTCTGCAATCCTCGGCGTGCCTGCTCGCGGCGCCACTGATCCTGCCCCGGCGCGTGTGGGCGCAGGGAAGCGCACCGAGCAAGCGACTCTCCCTGGGCATCATCGGCATGGGCCGGATGGGAATCGTCCATCTGGCCAACAGCCTTCCCCGCGACGATGTCGAGGTCGTGGCGGTGTGTGACGTCGACACGACGCGCCGCGAGGACGCGAAGCGGCGCGTGGCCGAGGCGTACTCGGCGAAAGCGGGCGCGACCCACCAAGGCGGTGCGGCATATAACGACTTTCGGGAGGTCCTCGCGCGCGATGACATCGATGCCGTCATCATCGCCACGCCCGATCACTGGCATGCGTACATGGCGATCGCGGCGGTGAAGGCCGGCAAGGACGTGTTATGCGAGAAGCCTCTCACCCACAATATCCACGAGTCGGTCGAACTCGTGAAAGCCGTGCGCCGAACCGACCGCGTGTTTCAAGTCGGCTCCATGCAGCGCTCGATGCGCATGTTCCGCGTCGCCGCCGAGCTGGTGCGCAACGGCGTCCTCGGCCGGATTAGCGCGATTCACGTTTCGTTCGGCGATCCGGCCCGTCCCTACGGCGAGCCGGGAGAACCGCTCGAGCCGGGTCTCGACTGGAATCTTTGGTGCGGTCCGGGACCGCTCGTCCCCTACAGCCCGTTCCTATCGCCGCGCGGCGTCCACGAGCACTTTCCCCCGTGGCGCAACACCTGGGAATTTGGCGGCGGCCCCGTGACCAATTGGGGCGCCCACCACATCGACATTGTGCAATGGGCGCTCGGCATGGACGGCAGCGGGCCGGTGGAGTTGCGCGCGCCGGTGAACGGGAAAACCGCCCTGCGCGGCGCGCAACTCGTCTACGCCAGCGGCATTGTGCTCATGCATGTCAGAGGCAGGGAAAACGGCATCGCTTTCTACGGCACGGAGGGTGAACTCCATCTGAACCGCGGCAAGTTCGAGTTGATCATGGCTGGTGTCACGGTCCGCAAGTTCTGGGGCAAGCAGCTCAGCCCCGGCACTTCGCTCGAACGTGAAGTCGAGCTGACCACGCGAGAATACCTGGCCGACGCCAAAATCAAGCTTCCCGACAGTCCGAACCACTTCCAGAACTTCCTCGATTGCGTGCAGTCGCGGCAGCGGCCGATCTGCGACGTGGAGATCGGGGCCAGCACCGTCAACGCGTGCCACGTGATGAATTTCGCGTATCGTTACGGCGCCAGCGTCAAGTGGGATCCGGCGCACCACACCTTCGCCAGCGGGGGCGAGGCGAAATGGCTGACGCGGGACGTCTATCGCGACGGTTGGGTGGTGTGAACCCGGGGCGCAGTATTCACCGCTGCATCACCACCATGAATCACCCCCTTTCGTTTTTTTTTCGCGATGACGGCGGCTTTCGCGTTGGCCGCGCCGTGGCTCCGCGCGGCGTCGCCGGAGCGCCCCAACCTGGTCATCCTCTTTGCCGATTACCTGGGCTACGGCGATCTGTCGTCCTATGGCTGCCCCGACATCAAGACGCCGGTCATCGATGCAATTGGCAAACGTGGCGTGCGGTTCACTCAGTTTTACTCGAATTCTCCCATGTGCTCGCCGAGCCGGACAGCGTTGCTGACGGGCCGCTATCAACAGCGGGTGGGCGGGCTCGAGTGCGCCATCGGCAACGGAAATCTCGGCCTGTACGACGAAGCCGAATGGCTCCAGCAACGCGGCGAGCTCGGCCTGCCGGCCACGGAGACGACCATCGCCGAAATGCTGCGTCGCGCCGGTTACGACACGGCGATCATCGGGAAGTGGCACCTCGGCTACGAACGCAAGTTCTGGCCCGATCACCATGGGTTTCAGGAGTCGTTCGTGGCGCTCGGCGGGGAACTCGACTATGTGACGCATACCGAAAATGACGGCAGGGAGACGCTCGTTCACAATGGTGAGCGGACCCGCGCTACCGGGTATCTCACCGACGTGTTCGCCGATCGGGCCATCGCCTGGATCTCGCAGCGTCGCGCGCCTTATTTTCTCTATCTGCCGTTCACCGCTCCCCATGGGCCGCTGCGGGCGCCCGACGACGGCCCATCGGCTCGCCATGCAGACGACCAACACCGGGACACCTACCGCAAGATGGTCGAGCAGATGGACCGGCGGATTGGCGATATCCTGGCCGCGATTGATCGGTCGCCCACGGCGAAGAATACCATCGTCGTGTTTCTCAGCGACAACGGCGGCATCGGCGTGGGACGAAACCTCCCGTTGCGCGGCGGGAAGTCCTACGTGTGGGAAGGCGGCATCCGCGTGCCCTGCCTCATATCATGGCCGCGCGAAATCCCGGCGGGCACGACCACGGACCAGGTTGCTCTCAACATGGATCTCACGGCCACGCTCCTTGCGGCCGCCGGGGTGGCCGCGCCCGCGGGCCGCGCGCTCGACGGCAGCAATCTCCTCGACGTGATCAGCGGACGGGGCGCGCCTTTTGCGAGGACGGTTTTTTGGGGCTTCAAGCGCGGCGAAGCGCGTCGCAAGGCGGTGCGCGAAGGCGACATCAAGCTCGTGATTGACGACGGCAACGAGGAACTGTTCGACCTCGCCCGCGACCTGCGCGAGACGCGTAACCTGGTGGCCGAAATGCCGGAGAAGGCGGCGGAGTTGCGGGCCAGGATCGCGGCCTGGGAGAAGGACGTCGTCGCCCCACGGCTGAAGGATTTTCGATCACCTGCGCACCCCTCGCGTTAGCTCATTTTTTCACGGCGGACACTCGCCGGGCTCAGTCTGGATCCTGCCACCACTGACCCCATGACCCCTGAACCCCGCCCGAACTTTTTCCCCATGAATGTCCCAAACCGAAAGAGCCCGATACTTGTCGTCACGACCCTACTCGCCCTGATCGTCTGCGTCCGGGCGGCCGATCGTGCGCCGCGCAACACCGCCGCGGCCAAGCAACCTCCACCAGAGGCCGACCACGCGAACCCCACCGGCGAACGCCGCCCGGAGCCGGACAAGGTCGTGGTCTTCAAGCATACGCCCCAGGGCGAATTGAAAGTGCATATCTATTATCCTCCCGGCTGGTCGGCAGGGGACAAACGAGTGGCAATGGTGCTTTGGTCCGGCGGCGGGTTTCAGCTTGGAACCGCCGGGGAGTTTTTTCACCAAGCGAAATACTTCGCTTCGCGCGGCGTCGTCGCGATCTGCCCCGAATATCGGGGTCGAAGCCGGCACAAGATCCTGATCGACAGTGGCGTCGAGGATGCCCACAGCGCGATGCGCTGGGTCAAGGGTCGGGCCGCCGAACTCGGGATCGATCCGGCAAATGTAATCGCCTCCGGCGGATCGGCGGGTGGCACGCTCTCGCTCCTGGTGGCGCGGAACGTTGGACCGGATGCGAAGGAGGACGATCTCTCGGTGTCGACCCGCCCGTGTGCCCTGGTGTTGTACAACCCCGCGATCGGCGAGAGCGTGCTCGAGCGGATCGGCCGGGGCGGCCCCGCGCAGGCGTCGATCAATGCGCAGATCGTGGCCCTCAACCTGCCGCGGAAGGACGAACCGCCCGTCATCATGTTCTACGGCACCGACGACCGCCGTTTCTGGACCGTGCGGGCGAGTTCAACCGCCAGGCGCTGGCGCAGGGCAGCCGGTGCGAGCCGTGGACGGCGGACAAGATGGCGCACAGTTTCTTCAACAACCAGCCCTGGCGAAGCGCCACCGCCCGCAAAGCCGACGAGTTTCTCGCTTCGCTCGGTTATCTGAAAGGTCCGCCGACCCTCAAAGAAGTCCCGGCGGCGAGGCTGACCCAGGTGGGTAGAGAATGAACCAATTGATGCTATGTTGCCTGAAGCCTCGATGGCGATGAACCCATCCACTCCGATCACCCGCCGTCGTGCCCTGAAGGCCTGCGCGGTGGGCACGCTCTCTCTGTCGCTGCTGGCGCCGGCCCTGCGAGCCGCGAATCCACCCGCACGCGCCGACACGATGCCACCGCAGCCTGCACCGCCGGCGCCCGCCCGTGAACGCGGGTTGCGACTCGGCGTCGCGACGCGCCGCCGTCGAGTCTCCGTTTCGCCCTACCCATTCTATCGGGCCTCCGCCCCGCATCGCCCCGATGCCGGCTGAGGCCGGAATTTCTTCGTGCGGCCCGCTCAGGGCGCGGCTCTTCGGTGTTCAGTTGCGCTCACACGGCGTCCTGGTTGCTGCGAACCGGAGACGGCTCGGCTCCCGCGCTCCTGCCGCCTCGGGCGAAATATCGCGCCCATGCCCGCGACCTTTCGCCCGGATCGCGCGCTGCCGCAAGCTCTCGCGCGCGACACCGGCGGCCCGCGCGTGCACTTTTCTCGCCGACTCCGGTTCTACGCTCCCTGATTGCCGCGTCGACTCCACTCCGCATCTGCACGCCGCGTGACTCGTTCGCGTGAAAGAGATAGCGATTCCGCGGGCTGCGCCCGATCAAAATTTCGGTGACGCTCAATGTTCGTCAATGCTTCCTCCGTGGACATCGGTGGAAGGGTTTCGAGGCCGAGGTCGTCCATGACCAGCCGACTACATCTGACCGTCGCGCCGTATTTCAGCCTGCCGTTCGACACTCCTCCTCCGCCATAACTTTGCCGGGGAAAGGCCTTTCCCCGCGCGCGAGCCGAAGTCTCGCGCTCCCCTTTCCAGCGGGGATACCCCGCAACGCCCCGATGCCGGCTTGCGCCGGAATTTTCCAGCGCGAGCGATCACGCGCGCCACTCCGGTGCTCCCACTTCGATTCCGGCTTCCGTCCATTCGCTGCGGTTGGAGACGGCTTGGTTTCCGCGCTGACGGCCGCCTCTGGCGATTCGTCGCCCGAGCGCGACCATTCGCCAGCATCCGCAGTCAGCAAAGCCTGTCCCCTGTGGGCTGCCTCATTTTAGCACCTACGCCGGCTGGCGGGCGCGCGGCGCGAGCGCCTTCGCCCGTCCGCGCCTCAAGGTATTGCTCGCCGAGCCTGCGCTCCACCTTGCGCTGCCGGTGCTGGCCGGAGGCATCCGTAAGCGTCATTCACGGACACAGCCCTCTTGCGGCACAGCGGTTTAGCTATTCCTTGTCCATCATGGCGCGACGGTGGGGCAGATCGCCACCGCTGCGGTCACCGGGCTAGTTGCTTGCGGATTAAGCTCAATTCTTGTCGTCGTTTTACGTCGGATTTCGGGTAGGACATTCTTAGCCCTTTGAAAACTTCCAAGATGATCTCGGAGATTATCAGCCGGGCATTTTTCTTGTCGTCGGCTGGGACGACATGCCAGGGAGCATCCTCCGTGCTGGTCGCGCTGAGGCACGCTTCATATGCGTGCATGTAGTTCGACCACCACTTTCTTTCCGCAAGGTCGGCCTGGCTGAATTTCCAGTTTTTCTCCGGGTCGTCGATGCGCTTGAGGAAGCGTTTGCGTTGTTCGTCCTTCGACAGGTGGAGGAAGAACTTGATGATGCGCGTGCCGCTGCGATGGAGGTGGGCCTCCAAGTCCATGATCGAGCGATAACGTTCCGCCCAGATCGTCTTTGACGCCAAGCGAGCGTCTGGCAGCCGTTCATTGGCCAGGATTTCGGGGTGCACCCGCACAATCAACACCTCCTCGTAGTAGGAGCGGTTGAAGATGCCGATGCGTCCACGCTCGGGCAGGTCGCGCGAGGTGCGCCAGAGGAAGTCATGTTGAAGCACCCGCTCGCTGGGATGCGCAAAGCTGAACACCTGGCAGCCCTGTGGGTTGACGCCGGACATGACGTGCCGGATTGCGCCGTCCTTGCCGGCTGCGTCCATTGCCTGAAACACGAGCAACACGGCATAGCGATTCGACGCATACTGCAGGCGCTGTAGTTTGCTCAGTGCCTTCACATGTTTCCGTAGGACGCGGTGATAATCCTTCTTCGAGGAATAGACGGGTTTCACCTGCGTCGACCACTTCTTGAGTGAGACTTGTTCGCCGGGAGGCACCCGGAAGTCTTTGGTTTTCATTTCGACTGTCCTGCTTTGGTGGGGTGGTCGTGATTGAATATAGCCGGCTCTGTTTTGAGTGCGTCGCGAAATTGCTCCAGGCCACGCTCGAAGCAGATCTGGTCGTGCGGGGACTCGAGAGTGCGTATGGCCACTTCGGCAAGCCATTCCACTTGTTCATGGAGTGCCTGCCGCCGACGCGAATCGGCCGTCAGACTGGCTATGGCTTCCAGCGAGCCCAGCATCCGCAGCATAATGCCGAGATTGCCCCTGGCGCTTTCCCGAATTTGATCGAAAGCTTCGGACAGGATACTTTGAAAGCTCGGTACTTTGGCAATCACTCGCAGAGTCCCGTCCTCGTAACGGCGTGAAGATGGAAATCGCCTGGGTGCGAGCCGCGCCAGAATCGTCGTCAGGTAATCCACGCACGTCACGGCAGTGGTGATGTCGTTTATGCCGGGGGAGAGCGCTTTCAACGCTACATCGACAATCTGCCGGATGCCAAAGGCCGCATCTTGTTCCACCGTGCGGTGGCGACTAAGGCTGAATGCGGCCTGCAGTTCAACCATCGTCTCTGAATCGGGCGGGGCTTCCAGTGTCAGCGAAACCAGAGGGGTGCTCTCTACCACGAATGCACCGACGCCGCGCTCCATTCGCACAACGGTCTTACGCTGTCTCGCCAACCGCAACAGCGCGGCATTGTCCACGCCCTGGATGTAGCCGCTCTCGTCAGCTGGCACGGTGTGCCATTTGTAATCTTGCAAGGGAGGCGACGACTGAACTTCCCCGGCTTCAGCCAGACCGTGTCCGAGCCGTTCGGGGAAAAGCCGGTCAACAGCCCGGATGGTTTCTTCAGCCACAGAAGCGACAATGCTGGAAGCCTGAATCGAAGAGGCGACGTGGTGTATGAAGAAGATGAGCACACCCACC
>JBBRCR010000289.1:0-10822 GCA_038204695.1 Opitutales bacterium
GCCGGAGCTGCCGCTCAAGGTGCGTTCCCGGCTGGCGGCCGAGACCCGGCTGGGCGTTCTGGCCACCGCGCTCGAAACTGATTCGGCGGATGGATTCACGCGGAAGTATTTGCTCGAGCTCGATGATCGGGAGCGGATTGAAACTGTGCTCATGCGATTCACGGGCCGGGTGACGGCCTGCCTCAGCTCGCAGGTCGGATGCGCGATGGGCTGTGTATTTTGCGCGACTGGGCAGATGGGCTACACGCGGCATCTCACGCCGGGTGAAATCGTCGCGCAGGCCGTGCATGTTTCCCGTGTGCTCCGTACCGCAGGAAACGTGGCGCATGCGTCGTCACCCCTGAGTGGCCACACCATCCGGCTGCGGAACGTCGTGCTCATGGGCATGGGCGAACCGCTGCACAACTATGACGCGGTGATGCACGCGATCGACATCCTGCGGGACCCAAGCGGTCTTGGCCTGGCTGGCGAGCGAATCACGCTGAGCACAGTCGGAGTCGTTCCGGGAATCCTGCGGCTGGCGCGTGAAAAACGGTCGTTGCATCTGGCGATATCGCTGCATGCCGCGACGCAGGAGGAGCGCGCCGCGCTTGTGCCCGTGGCGAGAAAATGGCCGCTCGACGAATTGATCGCCGCTTGCCGTATCTATAGTGAAGCGACGGGACGGCGGATTTTCTACGAGTGGACCTTGATCGAGGGGAAAAACGATTCCGCGGAACACGCGCGGCAGGTCGGCCGGCTGCTCCGTGGCCTGCCTGCGCAGGTAAACTTGATCCCACTGAATCCAACGACCGGCTATGACGGCGCGCCGAGCGGCTCCGACGCGGCGCGACGATTTCAGAAAGTCCTCGCCGACGAATTCAAGCTGCCCTGCACGGTCCGGCAGCGTCGCGGCATCGACATTGCCGCCGGTTGCGGCCAGCTCGCGGTCACAGCCTCATCGTAAATTCGATCGCAACGGCGAGGACACGGAAGCGCGCGAAGTTCACTCCGTGGCTGCGAGCGCCAGCGAGTGGATTCGAGTCTGCCATTCGTGCTTCATCCACTCGCTGGCGCTCGCCGCCACAAATAAACTCCCGCGCGAATCGTGCGAATGAACGTGAATAGAAATGCCCCGGGGGGCCTCCGAGTCGCTGCCTTGAATTCGCGTATATTGGCGTCCATTCGCGGTTCAACGCTTTGCGCTTCGCGTGAACAACAGATCGGAGATGGGCTCTCAGCCTCCGGTTTTTCGCCGGGCCTGCACCGCGGCCGCGAGCGTGGCGAAGATGGGCACCGTCTCTTCCCAGGACAGACATGCGTCAGTAATGCTGCGGCCGTGGACGAGAGGTTTCGCGCGATAATCCTGCGTGCCGCCGAGCAGGTTGCTTTCGATCATCACCGCGGCAATCGCGCGCTCGCCGGCGGATATTTGCCCGGCGATGTCCGCGGCCACCATGGGTTGGCGCGCGGGATCCTTGCTGCTGTTGCCATGACTGAAATCAACCATGATGAACGGCGGCAGGCCGGATTTCCGCAGGAGTTCAGTCACGGCACGGATGTATTCGCCCGCATGGTTCGGACCGCGTGATCCTCCCCGCAGCACGAGGTGCGCATGCTCGTTTCCGGCCGTGCCCAAGATGGCGGGCGCGCCTTCCCGGGTGAGCGATGGAAACCAGTGCGGATGCCGGGCGGCACGAATCGCATCGACCGCGACCTGCACATCACCGTCGGGGCGGTTCTTGAAACCCACCGG
Source organism: Opitutales bacterium (assembly GCA_038204695.1). Lineage (GTDB taxonomy): Bacteria > Verrucomicrobiota > Verrucomicrobiia > Opitutales > Opitutaceae > ER46. Next base: position 1,736 of record JBBRCR010000289.1, read on the forward strand.
CATCGAGAGGCCGGACGCGAGTTCCCGATGAATCTGGCTCTCCACCGTCCGGGCGCCAATGGCACCCCACGTGACCAGGTCGGCGTAGTACTGCCCGAGCGTTGTATCCAGAAACTCAGTCGCCACGGGCACGCCGGCGGTGACGATTTGCCGCATGAGGGTGCGGGCCATCCGCAGGCCCGCATTGATTTGGAAGCTGTCGTCGAGAAACGGATCGTTGATCAGGCCTTTCCAACCAAAGACGGTACGCGGCTTCTCAAAATATACGCGCATGACGAGGAGCAACTCGCGTGGGTAAAGCGCCGCCATCTCACGCAGTCGCCCCGCATACTCGGACGCGGCGACGGGATCGTGGATCGAGCACGGGCCCACCACCACGAGCAACCGGTCGTCCACGCCCAGCAGACTTGCCGCCGCTTCTCCGCGGGTCCGCGCCACGAGGCTTGCGCCGGCGTCAGACAGGGGCAGCTCGTCCTCGAGCACGGCCGGCGCGATCAGCGGCTTCTGCGCGCGGATCCGCAGGTCGGAGGTGGGTTGATGCATTCGAAGATGAGACGGCGCTGGCTCCCACTCAGCCGGGCAGTTTTGCCGCCTCGGTCACGAGCGGTGAGCGGGCCAGCGTCGCGGTCGCCGGTGCGCCGGTCAACCCCAGCCGACCCGCGCGCGCGTTCAGAGTGAGAAAGGCAAACGAAGCCGCCTCACCGCCCGCCGCCAGTCTTGCGGCGTGTGTGAGATCATCGGTGACCGGCCGGAGCAACTCCCGCGGCAAGATGGATTTCTCAACCAGAAAGAGACCGAGCGCGGCGCCCAGCGTTTCCAACCAGGCCCGGGGCTGCGGCGGAATCGTGTACGCAAACGCGGCGCTCGATGGCGACCACTCCATGTAGGCCCGCAGCTGGGTGTGCACCTGGGTGAGCGATGAATCCGCACTCGCCGGGGTCCACCGGACGGCGAAGGTCTTCCGTTCGCGAAACGTCTTCACTTCCCACACCCGCAGCAGCAATTCGTAATCGCCCGCCGCCACGCTGAGCGTTCCGGTCACTATATAATCGAGCGGCTCGCCGGATGACTCGACCAACTGTCGCAGATTGTCCGTCGTCCACTCGGTGCTGAAGGGCACGAAATGGCTCGTACCCTGGGGCGGCGTGACGACGCCGATGGCCGCTGCCGGCGCGTAGACCGGCGAGAAGTAAAATGTCTCCGCAAACCAGAGTGGAATCGCGCGCGAGAGCCGGCCCAGTTCGTCCTCCGGCTGTCCTTTGGCGTCCGGGCTATCCGCGTGGCCGGGGGTCGCGAGCTGGGCAAACGCGATGCGGCGCAGCCGGCCTTCCTTCGGGGGCAGGATCTGCGTCGTGAGTGGCTCGAGTCCATAAAACCAAATTGGTTTGCTGATGGTGATCAGTCCCACTTTGGGCGGCTCGCCGGGCGCGCCACCCGCGACCGGCACCGCCGTCTCGGGTTTCGCGAGCATTTCGGCGATGGCGTTCGAGAAACCGTGCAGCCGCTCCTCCAGTTCCGGGCGATTCAGCGCGAACAGAATGTCGAGCACGTGTTGGGCGGCGTCCGGTTCACGCATGGCGAGGTACGCCTGCAGCAGATTGAGTCCCGTGGCCGGCCCATGCCGATCGGCATCGTAACGCGGGGCCACGAGCTCGATGATTTGGGCCACGTGCCCGTGCGAACCGAGGTCCCCTGAAATCGCGACGAGCACGTCGGCGCGGTCTCCGGCGGTGGCGAGGATTTCTTCGTAAATGGCGATCGCGCCCGGAAGGTCGGACGCGGCGAGCCGTTCGCGAGCCGCGGCGAGCCGCGACTTTACGCTGACGGGCGCGGCGGCGGAAGTCGCACCTGTAGTGGCGGCCAACGCAGCGGGTGGAGTGCTTTCGGGTTTGGAAAGTTGTTCGGCTTCCGGTTCGGCGCGCACGACCGCCCCGTTGGCACCCGACGGTGGGGGCGGCCTTCTCGCAGTGAACCGGTCGAAAAATCCCATGCCGCGAGGAAAACGCCCTCCGCGCCGCTGGCGAACAAGTTTTCTCGGTGAATTATCTGGCCGCGGGGCAACCGGCTTTTGCCGTTCACGAAAGAAACCGCCACCAGCCGCAACGAAGGATAGCTGTGCCCGCCAATCCTTAACCGCGAATAAACGCCAATGAACGCGAATGGAATGTCTCGGGGCGGCCGTCCGCTTCCGGCGCATCGCTCATATCTTCCAACCACTCCGATACTCAGGCCGGATGTACTGGTTCGCCTCGGGAACATTCGTGACGACAAGATTGGCGGCATCCCACTCGATGCGGGTGTCCACGCGCTTGGCGACGTTGCCGAGCAGGCAGATTTCCGTGAGCGGGCCGGAATACTCGAAACACGCCCCGGCTTTGCGACCGGCCTTGGCCGAATCGACCCACTCCTGCTCATGCGTGCCGACAATGCGCGCAAGGGTTTTCTCCGGACGTTTGTATGCCTGCATCTTTGATTCCGGAATCAGCCGCGGGCCCTCGCCATACACACCGGCCATCAGCGAACCTTTGCTCCCTTTGAATATGATCCCGCCCTGCTCCGGCATGCGCCGTCCGTCTTCGAGGTCCAGCGGGCGTGGCGCCCGCGTGCCTTCATACCAGGTGAGTTTCACGGGCGGCAGTTTCCCGCGGGCCGGAAACCGGAAAGTAATCACGGATGAAACCGGATGCGTGTCTGGATTCAGATCCGACGAGGTCGCCTCGATGCTCGTCGGCGCTCCCAGTTTCAGCGCCGTCACGGCTGAATCCAGCGTGTGGGCACCCCGATCGCCCATCATGCCATTGCCGAAGTCCCACCAGCAGCGCCAGACGCGCGGGTGGTATGCCGGATGATAGGCCCGCTCCGGCGCGGGACCGAGCCACAGATCCCAGTTTAGTTTGTCGGGCAGCGGGGGCGTATCCACAGGACGGCGACCCCATTTCGAACTCCAGCTGGCGTGGCCCCATGGGTAGTATGTCAGGCTGCAATACGCATCCACTTCCCGCACTTCGCCGATCGCGCCGTCGGCGATCCATTCCGCGATCAGCCGCAGGCCCTCTGTGCTGTGGCCCTGGATTCCCATCTGCGTGCACACCTTGGATTCACGCGCGGCCTGCGTCAGCTTGCGGGCTTCGAAAAGGTCGTGGCACAGCGGCTTCTGGCAATAGACATGTTTGCCGGCCTGCATGGCGGCCAGCGTGATCACCGCGTGCGTATGGTCGGGCGTGGCGACCACCACGGCGTCGATGTCCTTTTGTTTCTCCAGCATCTCACGGTAGTCGACGTAGAGCTTCGCGCTGGGGTATTTCGCGATGGTCCGGGCGGCGTAGCCGTGGTCGACATCGCAAAGCGCCACGATGTTCTCCGCGGCAAGCTGCGCGAGATTGGCGGCACCCTGCGCACCAATGCCGATTCCGGCGATATTGAGTTTTTCATTGGGACCCAGCTGTCGCATGCCGCCTTGCATGCGACCGGGCAGAATGGTGAACGCGGTGGCGGCCGATGCGGCCGTGTGCAGGAAGGCGCGTCGCGTGAGGGCAGGGGTGACGATGCCAGGTGATTTCATGGTCGTGAGATGGAATGACGCTTGGGCCCGTCAGGCGTTTCGCAGCGCTCACTGTCGGGCTGCCAGTGATTGAAGTGCGGCAGACGCGCTGCTCTTCACTGGACAGTTTTATCCCTCGGGCGTGTAGTCAGACGATGCGTCCACTTCCATCCCTGCTTGCCGGTGGACTGATTGCGCAAAGTCCGTCGATCGCCCGGGCGTCGATGAGGACAATCAGAATTCTCGCCGCGTACGCTGGATTGGGGCTGGTTGGCGCTGCTCGCGCTGATTTGCAATGGCAGGAGCAACGGCTCCTGCTCGAACCGCCGGTCGGCGCGGCTGAAGCCATCGGCGTATTCGAGTTTGTCAATCGCGGCCGACACACGATTCGGGTGGTGGACGTGCGGGCGGAATGCGGTTGCACCGTCATCGCCCCGGAAAAAGACGAGGTCCTTCCCGGCGAAAAGGGCCGCATCCGCGCCGTGTTCCAAATCGGTTCGCGCGAAGGCCGGCAATCGGTGGGCGTGTCCGTCGTCACCCACGAGCCGGAAATGCGCGAGTACAAGCTCACCCTCGACGTTGCCATCAAGCCGTTTGTGACCCTCACCCCCCGGTGGCTCTACTGGAAAGTAGGAGATGATTCCGAAGGAAAAATACTTCTGATCAGGATGGTCGACGGGTTCAAATTTGTCGCGGCCGAATCAACCTCACCCGAATTCTCCGTCGAGGTTGTCGCACCGGCCGATGATGCGGTGCAGCTGCGAGTAAAACCGCGTGATACGTGGGCCAAGCGGGAGGGCTCCATCAAGGTCAGGGTCGCGCCGCCGGCACAGCCCGAACTCGAAGTGCTCGCGGCCGTGCGTGTATTCTAGTAGACAATACAAGCACGAGGGTCGGTTGGGCGGCGAGCACGCTTTTCAGCGCGAGTTATTCAGTCTTTCCTTTACACGCGCGCAGCGTGCCCGCACGTTGCGTTTTCTTCGTTGGGGCATCCAGCACCTCAATGCCGTTCACATTTCGCCCATTTTTTTCGGTCCGCCGGGCGGACCGGGCCAGCGTCCGCCGCCGCAGCGCGGACGACTGTTTTTTATGCTGGGTGAGAGTGCAGATCGCGTGATGCGCAAAACTGCGGTGCGACTCTCCCTCCATCCTTTCGCAGGCAGGCAGAGCGTTGCCGACTGTGGCGTCAGTCTGTATTCGCAGGCACGGCGATTCCTGGTCGTCGTCTTCGCGCTCTTAGGGGGCGTGCTGGGATTGGCCGCTCCCCTGACACTCGTGGAGCAGCCGGCCGGCTCGGGTTTGTACTCCGCGCTGGTGAACGACAGCTTCAGCGCTGTCGGGGTGGCCGCGGCGGACGACTGGGAGTTCAATGCCGAGATCGGTGACCGGGTCAGTGTTCGACTCGAGGCGGCGGTTGGATCTTCGAGCCCACGGGTACGGCTCTTGAATGTGTCGAACACCGTGCTGAGTTCGTTCAACGGCGTGAGCGACGGCGTCGCGGTGATCTATGCGTATGCCATTACCACACCGGGCACGTATCGGGTACGCGTGTACACGGACACGGTGGTGAGCAACTATGCCATGCGGGTGGACCTTGCCCGCGGTTTGGATCTGGAGGTGGAGCCGAATGACACGATCGCAACGGCCAGTGCGCCGACGCCAAAGGTGGGTTCCAGCGCCTTCAACTTCTCCGTGGCGGGAATTTTGCCGGCGACAGATACAAGTGGTGACACGTATGCGCTTGGCTTTGCGCCCGCCGGCTCCTCGCTGACCGCAACGGTTCAACTGCCATCGAGTACGCTCACCCCGGCCGACTTGTCGCTGCGGCTGTTCGAATCGCGGACGACCGATCGAGCGCTGGACCTCAACGGATCGTCTTACGCGACTGTGCCGCACAATGCCGTGTTCGATACGATCGAAACCAATAGCAAACTCACGCTGGAGGCTTGGATCTACATTCGTTCCTGGCCGGCGGGGTATTTTCCGATTTTCGACAAGTACGAAGCGACTTCAGATTGGGGTTGGTCTTTTGCGATCGAGAATGGGGGTGGCGGTATTTCATTTTGGAATGGCATCAATACCCGCGCCTCCTCGAATGTCACGCCGACGCTGAACGCGTGGCACCATGTGGCGGTGGCTTATGATCACGCGGCGAACGATGTCCGATTCTTTCTCGATGGAGTGGCGGTTATCAGGACTTCTCCCGGAGTGCTGCGGGATACGGACGGGGAGCCCGCTTATATTGGTTTTAGCCCCAGCGGCGGCGACGAATACGCCAATGGTGTCATCAGCGAACTGAGGCTGTGGAACCGGGCGCTGACGACGGCGGAGGTCCAGGCGAATTATATGGCCAGCCCGGCGGGAAATGAGGCGGGGCTCGTCGGTTTGTGGCGGTTTGATGAAGGCACTGGGTTAACCTCCGCGGACTCGAGCGCCACAGGCAACGCGGCCACGCTCGGCGGCGGGACCCCGGCGCGCGTCCCCACTTGGACGACGGGTGCGATTGTTCCGTCGCTGACGGTCGCTGGCGCGAGTTTGAACCGGACGTTTCCGACGTCGTCGACGGTCTGGCTCCAACTTTCCGCGGCCGCAAACCGCGGGTTGTCGGGACGCTATCTGCTGGGCGGCAGCCTGACCGACACCACCACTCTCCATGTGGAGGCAACCAGCTTTCCTGGGGCGGGTGGCACAACAACCGACTATATTCAGTCGTTCAGCGTCACGTTCGACGACGAGCTGGATCCGGCCGCGGCGAACAATCTCGCGAATATTGAGCTCCGCGGCGCCGGGCTGAACAATAGCTTCGTTGATGCGGACGATATCATTTATACGCTCGGGCCGCCAAATTATGTGAATGGCCGGGTGCTGAACTACGCGCTGGTGAATGGTCCGTTGCAACCGGGGCTCGTACGTTTGACGGTCGGGCTTGGGATGCGCGACCGCGCGGGCAATGCGCTGGCGACCACCTTTGTTCGTGAATTCACCTCGCAACTGCTCGACGGGTACCGCGTTGAAAACCAGAACAATGGCACGCTGGCGACGGCGACAAGCCTGGCGGCAAGCGGGGGCGAGGGAGCGGGGTTCGGGGGCTCCTGGCGCGATGCGGTGGAATATCCGACCGGAGCGCCGAGCAACGGCAATTCGCCGTATGGAATCGCGACCGGGGATCTGGACGGAGACGGCAAGCTGGACCTGGTGAGCGCGAACTGGGATGGCGGGACCATCAGTGTATTGAAGGGGAACGGGGATGGGACCTTTGGGGCGGCGACGACGTATCCGGCGCCGAACAATCCGTTCAAGGTGGTGCTGGGGGATCTGAACGGGGACGGAAAATTGGACGTGGCGGTGACGCGGCGGTACGGCACGGCGGTGCGGGTGTTCCTGAACAAGAACGACGGGACCGGTGGGCTGCTGGCGGGAGTGGATTATGCGACGGGAGGAGCTCCGCACTGGCTGGTGATGAAAGATCTGAATGCGGACGGAAAACTGGATCTGGCGACGGCGAACTACGACGCCAACACGGTGAGCATATTTTATAACAACGGGAACGGCACCTTCCCAGCGGCCGTGTCGCTGGCGGTGAGTGGCCGGCCGCACGGATTGGCGGCGGGGGATTTGAACAGCGACGGGCGGGTGGACCTGGCGGTCGGCACCTTGGAGCAGCGAGCGGTCAAGGTGTTCCTGCGGCAGGCCGACGACACGTATGCGGCGGGAGAGGTGTTTAGCTTGCCGTCGGGTGGCGGCGTGTCGCTGGCGATTGGGGACGTGAATGGCGATGGCAAAGCGGACCTGGTGGCCGTGACCGAGGAGTACAATTCGCCGGTGAGACGGTGGCACCAGCAGGCGAATGGGACACTGCTGGAGGGCGCGGCTTTGAGCCAGGGTGGCGGCTATACGTATTCCGTGATGGTGACTGACTATAATGGCGACGGAAAACAGGACATTATCACGGGGCGAAGTAGCTATATATTTGTTTTCGAGAATCTCGGGTCGGGCGTGTTCGCGTCGCCAGCGGTACCGTATGTGGGCCGCGAGGCGCGGGAGGTGGTGGTGGGCGACTTCAATACGGATGGCCGGCTCGACCTGGCGACAACAGCCCAGCAGGGGCATGCGCTGAGCGTGTTTCTGGGCCGCGGGCCGCAAACGTTGCCGCTCGACGGAACGGCATTCCTGGGGATGGCCCGGGGCAACATCAGCGTCAACGGAGACCTGGATTATTACACGTTCAGTGCGCGGGCCGGAGATCGGGTGTTTGTGAGCATGGAGAGCCCGACCCACTCCCCGGCAACGGGTTCGTATTATCGGATTTACCGGCCGGATGGCGATCAAGTCACGGAATTTGGCGGTTATTATGGAGTCGGCCAGACCCAGTTCGTCGCGGCGGTGAGCGGGGTCTATGCGATCCGCGTCGAGTACCAATATTACGACGGCGAGTACCGGTTTGCAGTGGCGGTGGTGCCGGGCAGTTTCGGATTGGAAAGCGAGGATAACAATAATTCCAACCAGGCGGACGCGGTCGGTTGGACGCAGACAGGAAACTCGCAATCGGCCAGCGTGGCCGGGATCCTGAATTACGGTGAAACCGCGAGCACTGCGGGTGACTGGTTTGCGCTGGGCTTTCTGGACGTGGGAACCGAGGTGACATTGAACGCGAGCAAACCACCCTCGAGCGGACTAGTCTGGATTCTGGATATATTGAACGGGTCGAGCGCGTCGGTGATCAGTGCGGTGGCAGGAGCGCCAACACTGACATACACCATTCCGACGGGGACGGCCGGCAATTATTGTGCGCGGATCCGGGCCAGCAGCGGAGCGGACATGTTCGCGCAGTACCGGCTGGCGCTGAGTCTGGGTGATACGAAGCCGCCCACGATTACGGCGGACACGCTGCCGGCGGGAGGCGCGACGGTGACCAATTTCTTCGGCAATTTTTCTTTGAGTTTTTCGGAGAACCTGCAGGCCGCGTCGGTGAACAACGTGGCGAACTACGACTTGCGGGAAGCCGGGCCGAACGGAACGTTCGGTGACGGCGATGACGTAATGTATAGCATTGGGCTGGCCGCGGCGTATACGACCGGACTTGAGGCCGGTTACCGGGTGGGCGATGGGCCGTTGCAACCGGGATTGTATCGTTTCCAGGTTACTGGGATTATCGACACGTATTCGAATCCGATGGCGGCTGTGTACACGCGCAGCTTCAGCATCGCGAACGTGCCGGGTTACATTTTCGAATCGCGGTCCAATGGCACGCTGGCGACGGCGACAAGCCTGGCGGCGAGCGGGGGCGAGGGGCCTGGTTTTGCCGGTTCCTGGCGGGATGCGGTGGAATATCCGACCGGAGCGCCGACCGGAGGCAATTCGCCGTATGGAATCGCAACCGGCGACCTGGATGGGGATGGGAAACTGGATCTGGTGAGCGCCAACTGGGATGGGGGGACCATCAGTGTATTGAAGGGGAATGGAGATGGCACGTTCGGGGCCGCCACGACGTATCCGGCGCCGAACAATCCGTTCAAGGTAATGGTGGGCGATTTGAACGGGGACGG
>JBBRCR010000290.1:0-10789 GCA_038204695.1 Opitutales bacterium
AGGCCTGCTGGACACCGCCGGCGGGATCAGTCCGCTCGTGCTCGGTGCTCAGCGCAAATTTGAGCATGTCGAGGACGTTTTCGGCCCCGATGTCGTCGAGAAACTCCTTCGTCAGCACCGACACCGCCGCCGGCGTGTGCACGCGCTCTTCGTGATCAGATTCACTGCGCCGCCGACCGGCTACATGCTCCGCACCCAGCTAAACGGCGGATCCGCTCGCGTTCGCGGGCTGGAACTCGCGTATCAGCAGCAGTTCTCAAATCTGCCCGGCTTCTGGAGAGGATTCGGGATATTTGCCAATTACACCCGCCTGGAAACGACCGGCGACTACGGGAACATCGGCAGTACCACAACGCCCTCGGAGCTCGTCGGTTTCGTTCCCAAATCCGGCAACGTCGGTCTGACCTACAATGCTCATCCGTGGAGCATTCGGGTACAGATGAATTATACGGGAAGCCAGTTGTTCCGGTACAATGCCAATGTAGCCAACCGACAGCACGAGTATTCGAAGAACCCGGTTGATCTGAGTGTGAAGTACAGCATCAACCGTCGTCTCAACTTGTATTGCGATGTGATTAACGTCTTTCGTTCGCCGATCCAAAGGCGGTTCCAGTACGTTCCTTCCCGTGAAATGGGGCACGATCGCTATAGCCCCGTAATCAAGCTCGGCGTCACGGGACAATTCTAGTATTTTACTGAGCGGTATTGGGATCAACCAGGCGCCATGCGTGGCTGGTCGTTCCGACACACGTGAGTCTGTGCCCGCGCTTTTTCCCCTTCACAGTGCCCGAAGCGGCGAGGCTGGCCGCTGCACCCGTGGGGCGGCAACAGCAGACGTTTTTTTCCTGACGAAAATGTCAGCAAAGCGTGCGCAGTTCGAGATAGTAAATGGCTACGCCGCCCCCATTCTCGGACCCTCGGACCAAACCCCCGGGGCCGTATCATTCTAGCGGATCCACCGCGATTTTGGCCGGCCCAAATGTGCCCCATGTACTCACGCCCTTATGCCTTTCGGCTACTTGGTTGTATCGCACGCGCAGTCAGCATGCTGTTGCTTTCGGCCGCCTCTCTTGCCCAGGTGCCCGTGACGGATTCTTTGCTGCTCGCCCAATATGATAAGAACCGGAACGGCCGGCTCGATGCGGACGAAATTGTGGCCATGGAGGCGGCGCAGGCCGCAAAAGCACCCGGGGTCGTCGCCCCCAGCACGCCGGCGGGAAACGATGCGACGGTTGTTCTTTCCCCGTTTGAAGTCACCTCTGAAGGCCGCGGTTATTACGCCGCAAGCACGATGTCGGGTACGCGCCTCAACTCGAAAGTTGAGGATCTTGCCTCGTCGATCACGGTGGTAACGAAGGAGCAGATGTCCGATTTCGCGATGTTGGATATCAATGACGTCTTCCTATACGAGGCAGGGACTGAAGGCACGGGTACGTTCACCGATTTTTCCATCGATCGGAACGGCAGCCCGGTCGACAACACCTCGCTGAACCCAAATGGCGCCAACCGGGTCCGCGGTGTCGGTCCGGCGAACATCTCTTTCGGCAACTTTGAAACCAGCGGTCGCGTGCCGCTCGACCCCATCAACATCGATGCCGTGGAAATCAGTCGCGGGCCCAACTCGACGGTTTTCGGACTCGGGAATGCGGCGGGCACAGTGAACATGCAGCCGGCGTCAGCGAATCTCAGCCGCAACCGATCCCAGTTCACGGCTCGCGTCGACAGCTATGATGGCTACCGGACCAGCGTTGACCTGAATCGAATTCTCAAGAAGGGCGTACTGGCGGTGCGCGGCAGCGCCGTTTACCAACACGATGGCTTCGTCCGGAAGCCGTCCGGAACGGACACGACGCGACTCAACGGAATGATCCGCTACCAGCCTTTCAAATATACGTCGTTCACCGCGTCCCATTCGTATTATCACCTGGAGGGCCGCCGCACCAATGTGACGATGCCGCGCGACGCAGTCACGGGATGGAAAAAAGCTGGATCACCAACCTGGGATCCGGTGACGAATTCGGCCCGGATCAACGGTGTCCGCGTCCCCGGCAACTTCACTGCCACCTCCCTGCCGCCTTATTTTTCGAATGCCAACTTCCGGACGCTCTCCACCCTTTTCATCGATGGTGACGGTCGCGTTGGCTTCTGGTCTCCCAGTCGCACCACGAGTTCGACCAATCCCAACAATGGAAACCAAAACGTCGTCCTGGTGAGCTCCGTGCCGGAGGCGGTGCGCGCCTCGCAGCCGTTGTTCTCGGGGGATCCGTCGGTGAACAGCAAGGAACTCTACGACTGGTCGTCCGTGAATCTGGCGGCCATGAACCACAACCAAGATCGAACGCTCACGAGCCACGTGCAGTTCGAGCAGATTTTCCTCGATACGCCGCGGCAGACGCTCGCCCTGCAGGCGGGATATTTCCGCGAGAACTCGCGCCGGCATACCCGCAGCTTGCTGGGTACCCCCGGAAGCTCCGGTGCGACCGGTTTCCTTCACGTGGATGTGAACGAGCGAATGATCGACGGCAGTCCGAACCCGTACTTTCTGCGGCCCTTTATCGGTATTTATAATGTTAAGGCGATTTACGATAATCCGAACGACCGGGAGACCGCGCGCGTCCAGGTCGCCTACAAGCTCGATTTGCGGCAGGAGAAAAATCTGCTGCGCTGGCTGGGAATGAATCAGGTTTCGGCTTATGGAGAGTATAAGGATTCGAAGTCGCAGCGCACGACCTACCGGGACGTCATTCAGTCGGAACATTCCTGGTATCCGCGTCCCACGGAAGTTCAACAGGGATCCCGGTTCGACCCGCCCAATGTGGTGCGTAACTATTACCGCTACTATGTAGGGGATAATATCGGTCAGAATGTCGATTTTGCGCCGCGTGATTTTTCTCCCGGCACCTACCCGTACCGCTGGGGCAATGGTGTCACCGGACAATTTGTGACCGAGCAGGCGGAGCTCGGGTCCGGCTACTGGTTTGATTCCACGTCGGGATATTCGCGCAGCCTGCTGAGGACGCAGGGCGCCGTGCTGCAAAGCCATCTTCTTCGGGACCGCATCGTCACCACCTTTGGTCTGCGCAAGGATCGGACATTCAACCACGGAGCCGCGGACCCGGTCTTCTTGTATGGGCCCGATGGCATCACGCTAGATTACGCCTCGCTTGATCGCCTGGACGACGACGGCTGGATTCGAAATCAGGGCACCACGAAAACGGCCGGCGTGGTAGTGAAGCCGAGGCCGTGGCTGTATCTCCACTACAACCAATCCGACAGCTTTCAGCCCGCCAATCTCGCGGTCGGCCTGTTTCTTAATCCATTGCCGAACCCGACGGGCGAGGGGAAGGATTACGGGTTCTCGCTGAATTTGTTCAAGGGGAAGCTGGTCGCCCGGGTAAACCGGTATGAAACCACCCAGTTCAATTCGCGCAACGGCAGCGCGAGGACACTGGCGCAACGCGTCCGCGGGCTCGATTTCGACACGAGCTATGCACCGATCGGCCTCACGGTTCAGGCCCGCGAATGGGTGACCAACGCCGCGGCGGCGCAGGGCGTCACTCTATCGAGCGACGAGATCAACCGGCGGGTGTCGGAAATCACGAAGCTCGATGGCGCGTATTTCACCCGCTCCGAGGACCGCAACGAGCAAAACAGCCTTGTCGCGGAGACCGGGGATGTGGTCGCCAAAGGCACCGAGTTCGAACTCAACTACAACCCCTCCAGTTTCTGGACGTTGAAGCTGAACGTGACCGAAACGGAATCCATCGATTCACGGCTCTCGCCGGGCGTGACGAACTGGATCGCGCAGCGACTGCCGGTCTGGCAGAGTATCATTGATCCGGAGACAGGTAGACCCTGGTTCACCGAACGCTACAACGGCACCACCTCGGCCTCGCAGTTCCTCGCCAGCAGCGTGCTGGCTCCACTCAGCATCGCGAACGCGACCGAGGGGAAGAGCCGGCCGCAAATTCGAAGATACCGGGCCAACCTAAGTACAAGCTATCGGCTGGCAGGCGTAACTGATCATAGGCACCTGAAGCGTCTCACGGTCGGCGGTGCGTTGCGATGGGAGGACAAGGGAGCGATCGGCTACTATGGACTCCAGCAGTTGCCCGATGTCATCACGGAACTCGATCCCAGCCGTCCGGTTTACGACAAGGCGCACCTCTACGGCGACTTGTTCTTCGCTTATCGGACCCGGTTGTTCTCCGACAAAGTGAGCGCAACATTTCAACTCAACGTGCGGAACATCCAGGAGAGCGGGCGCCTTCAACCCATCAGCGCCTACCCCGATGGCACGCCGAATGGCTACCGGATTGTCGACCCGCGCCAGTTTATCCTCACTGCAACATTCGAGCTGTGAAACCTGTGCTTCGGAATCCCGTGCCGCGCACCGCCTAATCCGCGGACCTCAGTCCTCGGATGTGTCCGTGCGCCGTGATCCGCAGGTCGGCGACTCCCAGTACTGTAGTAAATACCGCCGGTTGGATACAGCCCCGTAATCGCGTCGGCACGCCGGACTTTCGACTAGTACCCCCATTGGACCGCCGTCAGTCCCGTGCCCCTTTCTCCCAGTGCTCCGTTTTCTTGCTTAATTCCATGAACACCAAAAAGACTCTGGCACTTCTCGAGTCGCTCATTCCGCCCCAGACCAAGGAACAAGCCGAGGTGCTCGCGCTAAATTTGAAGAACCTCGTCATGTATCGCGCCGCATCGGAAACCGATGCCCTCCGTTGTGCGAATGCCCTCGGCAAGCATTGGATCGAGCGCGCGACGCGCACCGTGCATCCGGATCACACCGCCAGCACCTACAGCCGCGTGGAGGAATTTCAGATCAAACCGCATGAATTTCGCGACCTGCCCGACCACACCGCCGTCGTCCGACATTGCACGAACGGTTTCAAGAAAGTCTCTCTTCGCCCCGCTTAATCGGGACGGCTCAATTCCACGCAGCTTGCTGCGAGGATGGCTGCCGCCCGCTGCCATCGGGGCGAAGCCCCTTTCTGTGATACCCCGCTGCTTGCGGCGGGGAGGGTTCATTGCCTCATTATCTTAACCGAGTCCGATGAACCCAAAAGACAACTCCGATCTCAACGCGACCACGCTGCTCGCCCTTCGCCAGGAAAGTGACGCGGTTCGAGTCATCACAGAACGCCTCAAAGTGAAGGAAATGGGGCCGGCCGACCACATCCGCACGAAGCACGAAGTGAAAGCCTTCGTGGAATCCGGCGACACCACTGCGGCCGAAGCGCTGCTAAAGAAAGCCCAAGCCCGCCGGGAATTGAATCAAAGCCAGAGCAGCACGGAGAAGATGGCTCACCAGCGCGGACAGCGGATGTGAGGGAAACCGCTAGAGGAAGGTTATACAGGGGAGATGCTATCCAATCTCGTCACTAGCTAAGATTCACGTAATTCACCTCGGCGCCGCGCGTAAGACGCGCCTCCTGCATCGCTTGCTCTAGCGAAAATGGGCCGGTTTCGAATCGCTGAAAAATATCGAGGCCGCGGTCGATGGTGATTTTCCAGCCGTGGTCCGTGGTAATGCTCCTGGCATGAAAATTGGGATTGTGATCCAACTCCCAGGAGAATGCGACGCGCGAACCGGTGAAGCTTTGCTCCAGCTGCTTTAGATTTTCGTCCTGCTTCACGCAGGTATCCATGTCGGATTGGGTGAAGAGCTGCACCTCGACCTCATCCCCCTCCGGAACCAAATCATGCACCAGCTCGAGAAACTCCATGAAATTTCGGACTTGGTGGAAAGCGCGGACGTAGGGATCGCGCACCGTGATCTTGCGCGCTCCTCGGAGGTGGTCAGCGAATAGCCGCCGGTAACTCCACCCCTTGCTGTTTTCGGGGATAACAAGGTGCCTCGCCTGAGGCCCGGGCGCGGGTTCAGCCTTACTGGCCGTTGCCTGTCCTGCGCCACCAGTATGAGGAAGCTGATCGGTCTCGCGGTTGGCCGCAAAAACATCTCCCCCCTCGGAGGCCTCGCCATCAGCTTGAGCGGCTTTCTTCCGAGCAAACGCAGGATATTGGATTTCTTCCGGGGTCAGCACGGTCTTCGACGTCCCGGCCGCTTTGCGCCGGAAGACGAAATCATGAGGCTTAAACGTGTCGTCGATCCGGATGATGTGCTCTCTTACGCGCCGCCGACACTCCATTGAAAACGCCAGCAGCCCCTCGATCTCATCGGCTGTGGCCCCGCCATGAGGATGCAGAATCTTCATCATTCCCGAGAATGTTTTCTCAATGCCCGTCTGGTCGCGGGTTGAAATCTCGGAGGTGATCTCGAAGTCCGTTTTGTAGGCGCTGGTGAAGTCCTCCGTGCGCTGGTGCTTCAGAATTTCGGCGTAGTAATCGACGATAAAACCATAACCGCTCGTGAAGAGATCGTTTCGAATCGGGGCTACTTCCCAGCCTGGGCTGAAGGCGTGCAGGCGGTCGAGAAACGCCGAGTCGATGTATTTGTCCGGGAGCTGCTCGTAGAAGTGCGAGTGCTTGAGCATGTAGGCGACGGACTTCTTGGTATTGCCCATGAAGACCATAGAAGCCTCCGCGGTCAGTTGCTCGATGCCACGTGAGAATGACCGGTTGGCCATGTAGTTTTTCATGATGTCGACGAGCGCCTTATCGACTTTCTTGTCCTTGCCCGCGAATTCATCGAAGCAGACGCAGTCCCAGAACCCCACCAAGCCGATTTTCCCTGAGGCGTTGCTCACAAAAAGCTTGGGGGCCGTGACCTCAGAGCCCGAGATCAACATGCCATGCGGCGAAAACTCCGCGTAGACGTGAGACTTGCCTGTGCCCTTGGGACCGAGCTCCAGCAGGTTGTAATTGCGCTCACAAAACGGCACGAACCGCAGTAGTTGGAGCAGCTTTGCCCGGCGGGTGAGCATTTCCGGGTTGAAGCCGATACTCTGAATGAGCGTGTCGATCCACTCGTCGGTCGTGAACTTGGCCCGAGCCTTCAGGTATTCGCCGTAGTCCACCTTCGAGACCTGGATCGGCTTGAGCGAGTCGATGTGCCACGGGCTGGACTTGGCGTCCTCGTTTACCTCGTAGGTGATTTCGGTGATGCACCAAATGCCGCCGACCAAGAGCTTGGGATGGCGGCGCACGAAATCGTCAGGCACCGGCACTTTCTTCAAACCGAGATTGGTGAACTCGGCCTCGTAGAACCCACCCTTCTCGTTCAGTTCAACTGTCACCTTATCGATCACTTTGTGGCGGCCCTTTTCCTTGATGATCGACTTGGTCAACTCGGCCTCGTTGCGGTGCACATAGTGCCGGGCGAGGATTCGTTTAACCGCCTCGAGCCCTGTGCGGATGGTCGCCTCATCGTCGGTGGCGCAATGCTGGCCCAGCAGGTATTCGAGCACATACGAGGGCACGACCGCGTTTTGCCGGAGCCCCTTCGTGATGTCTTTTCGAACGACGAGGCCGGGAAATGCGTCCACGATTTTCCGATCCAATGGCCCGAGATTGGCCGGAGGGGGTGGCGGGGTATCCGCGCCTGCATCAGACTCGGGCGGGACAGGCGGTGGCGTCGAATCAGAGCTCATCGAAATCGGTGGCGAAGGGTTTTTGTAATCTCAGCCGGTGAATCTTGTAGGGCACGGCAGTCTGGCTGCCGCCGGTCAATTCTTCCATCCGGATCTCCACCTCGCGCCCATTGTGCGGATCGGCGGCACGGGAGAGTGCCAAGTCTACGGCGGACTCCCGCTGACGGGCCTCGGCCTCGGCCGAATCGAAGGTCACTGTCTTGAGCTCAGAGATCGGCGCCCCCTCCGCAGTGAAAATACCAATCCGCAAACTCCGACTTAGGACCTTGGTGGCGGTGGGCCGATCTTGGTAGAACGTCAGCGATACCCGTCCCGTCGTAATTTTGGTCGGAGCCCGGAGGAGATCGATTTCTACTCGTTCGGTGTCGTCGACGCGGGTCTTTTGGATGCGCAGGACCGGCAGCACGACCTCCTGAAGGCTAAAGCCGCCATGAACGAAGCGCTTGCCGGAGCCCTTGAGCGGGAAGCGACCAACCGCCAATGGGAACGCCGCCACCCAGTCACCCGACAGCCCCAATTCAGGCGCAGAGAAGGTCTTCACGCCAGGCGTCGCCTTGATCCCGCGGCCGAGGGCGAAGCGCCGGTGCGGAAACAGCCATTCGGCGGCCGGTGGCAACGGTAGGTCGTCCTCTTCGGCCACCTCGTTCTGCTGAAAGAGGAAACCGTGATCGGCTGTGACCAACACATGGGTGCCGTTGGCGTTGGCGACTTTCTTGATGAGCTTGAGGAGACCCTCCAGCGCTTCTTCCACCGCCTCGGTCGTCTGCGCCTCTGTGGCGAGTTTATCGCCGACGGCGTCGATGACGTTGTGGTAAATGTAGACGACCGTGTGATCACGGATGAGAGCGCGCGCCTCCGTGGCGGTGTTCATCTCCATGAACGCCTCCGACTTTACTGCCGTTGAACGTCCGCCCGCTGCCGCCGCCAGGATATCGCGGCGCGCACTCGTGCCGGACGTTTCGATGCCGTCGACCGAGACCGTCCGCGAAGCCACATCCAGCGCCCGCGATTTTCCGGGCAGGAGCGACGCCATACCAAGTTGAGTATAGCTCGGCAGCACCCCGATCATCGTCGCCAATTCAGCCTTCCATCGATTTTCGCTGAGCAGCCTCTCCATCAACTCCACCGCGACTTCGTAGCGCAGCGCATCGGAAATGATCACGCAGACCTTTTGCTCCTTTTCGGCGAAGGGTCCAACAAAGTGCGTAAAGAAGTCCGTCTGTTTCACCGTGAGGCCGTCACCCGGCCACGCCTTCAATTTCGCCACCTGGTCGCCCCACCGGTCGGCGAGAGGCAACAGGAAGTTGGCGAGATAGGTTTTCTCCACCCGTGCAGTGATTCGTTCCATCAGGGCCACCTGCCCATAGCTGCGCGCGTGGAAGTGAAACTTCCGGTAGGCCGTATCGATGCGGTGCCAGGTGGACGTGTAGCGCTGGATGCCCGATTCCATCGACTCGATCTGCAGCTCCGCCCCATCGATGAGCTGCTTCAGCACCACCGCTTGATCCAGCGCCGCGTAGCCGTCCCGGTGATCGGCATACCAGAACGAGGGGCGGCGTTGCTGAATGCGGCCCCGCACCTCGGCCGGCGGCAGGCTTTCGATTTCAAACGCTCGGCAAAGCCAGGAAAGGCAGTAGCGCTCGACCGAAGGAAAGGCATCACAACTGCCCAAGACGCGCACGTCGTTCAACGCATCGAGCTGATGGGCCAGGTTCAGTTCCCGTTCCATGAGTTCAGCCCACCAGCGGAAGGAGGGACTGAAAGCTTGGCTATCCTTCCAATGCTGGAGGAACACCTGAGCGTGAGCGCCAAGGCGGACGCCTTGGTCCAGCGGGTTGGCGGCACGAAACAGCGAGCGCACGAAATCCCGCAGGGTCGGCGATTCCGTCGCGTAGCCATAATCGATGCCGACTTCTTTCCAAAACGGGCCAACCAGCCCCATGCCACCAAACGCTGCCTGCACGGGGTCAACGAGATCGTCCTCTTGCTGGCCCTTCCCACGGGACAAGAAGGTCAGCAAAACAGCATCAACTGTAACCGTGGTGGCTCCGGATGCCACTGCCATGAGTTTCCGTCGCAGCGAAATCGGCTCCTCTCCCGCCACCAGCAACCCACGAAGCATCTCGATTCGCTTCGCGGAATCGAAAAACACGACATGCTCCTCGACCACGGGCCGGAGTTCGTAAGGCAGTCCCACCTCCTGCAAGGCAAGCGATGCACGGTCAGCTTTGTATTCGTGCCCTTGGAGGACGAGATCCAGCAGCCAATTGTCCGCATCAAGCGGCCGCGCCTTCGGCACATAGACGAGGAAACGCTTTTCCGGCGCCCGGTGGATCGTGACTTTAGCCCCAAACTCCGTGCCGTCCACCGTGAGCTTCTGCACGCCCTCGTCGACAAAGTCCCGGAAGGGCTTTTCCCACTCCCGAGTAGCGTCATACCAGAAGACGATCCGATGGCGCTGGAAAACGTGGCGGAGGCTGTCGTGAATGCGTTTCATTTCGGCATTTCCTCGCCGTCATCCGGGCGCCGGGCCGCTTCGATCAGCCGCTGCTCCCGCTCGATCTCCCGGCGGAGTTCTTCTTCGGTGGGCAGGTAGAGCATGTATTTCGACGCGAAGATTTGTTTGCGGTCTTTCAGCACGGAGTATCTGGCCACCACTTCGTCTTTCTCGGTGCAGAGGATGAGACCGATCGTCGGGTTGTCGCCCTCGTTGACCGACAGGTCGTCAAACATCCGCACGTAGCCGTCCATCTGCCCGACATCGCCGTGAGTCAGTCTCCCGATTTTCAGATCGATCAGGAGATAGAACCTCAACTGGATGTGGTAGAAAACGAGGTCCACGTAGCGATCCTCCTCGCCGCAGCGGAGTCGCTTTTGCCGGGCCACGAACGCAAATCCCTTTCCCAGTTCGAGCAGAAACGACTGGAGAAACGTGAGGATCGCTTTCTCCAGATCGGTTTCCTGCAAGGCCGCCACCTCCGGCAGCCCGAGAAATTCCAGCACGTAGGGATGCTTGAGCGTGGCGATGGCCGGATCGGGGGTGGCGAGGGTGCGCCGTCCTTCCGCAAGCAACTTTTCCGGATGCTGACTTTTGAGCAGGCGCTCGTAGTAGAAGGAGTGGATCTGCCGTTCCAGCGTGCGCTTGTCCCAGGCTCCTGCGATGGCCTCCCGCTCGTAAAACGCGCGGGCGGCTGGCTTCTCCACCCGCATCAGGGCGCGGTAGTGGG
>JBBRCR010000291.1:0-10760 GCA_038204695.1 Opitutales bacterium
CCGGTCGGCAACGTTCGCTTGCGTCCCGGAACCCGACTTGGGTCGCGTCGAGTTCGGCGGCGCGGTCGAGCGTTACGTGTTCCGGCATGACCCCATCGCTCGGGCCCGCTGCCGCGGTCGCCGATGCCGGCCCCGACTTTGCGGGCGGGGGACTTGTCGTTCTCCAGGAACTTGCCGTTGGTCTCGGCGAGGAATCGAACTTTCACGGGAAGAGTTTGCGTCGGGCTTCGGCAGGCGAGAGCACGCGAACACCCAGTCCAATCGCAGGAACGAAGTCGCGACGATTGAGCGTGATCACGATCTTTCGCTCGGTCGCCAGGGCGGCGGCAACGAACGGAACGTCGTCCGCATCCGGCCAGTCTGCGCCCGGCACGCTCACGGGTTCGACGAGCAGGCCGGAGGCGCGGAGCTTCATGATGACAGCGAGACGATCGACCGCCGTGATTTCGGCAGAGAACTCGGGGTGCTCCAATACCTCGCCATATTCACGAAGAATATCCGGAGTGGAGGCGAGGCGCAGACGGTCGTGAAAGAACGCCCCAACGAGCGTCGAGGCGGCGCCGTGGGGCGAAAGCAAACCCGCCACCAGCACGCTGGTGTCGAGCACGACGGCACTCATGCACGGGCGCGGCGAGCGGCCTTGATGACGGCGGTGATTTGGGCCGGCGTCATTTTGTCCGCGCCGGTCGCAGCCGCCCGGTCACGAATCCGCTCAAGCGAAACAATCGCCATGGCGTCGAGGGCGAGCTTTTCGAGCTCGCGGCCCAAGCCGCTGACCGGTTCGCCCTCGGCGGCACGCTCCGCCGTTTCGCGCAGGAAGCGCGACATCGGAAGGCCTCGCTTGCGCGCGGCCGTGCGGATCTTCCGGGCGGTGGCGGCAGGAGCATGAAACGAGAGGGTGGCCATGAACCTACAGATTCCTCTAGATCGGCTCTGTCAAGCCGCGGGGCGCGGCCAGACAGACGGGGACGGCCGGATGGGGTCAGTCCGCTAATTGTTAATTTTCGCAGTCGGTTTGACTCTCAATAAAGTCCGAGGCCTAAGCACGCACACCAAGAATTAACAATTAGCGGCCTGACCACGTGGTTGGGCCACGGCCCCGATCTGCGCCGCGCCGCCGGCTTGCTGCGGCCCGAGCCCGTGGTCGTGTCGCTCGGTCGTGGAAACCGGCCGCGAGGCCAGGCGCGGGGAAACCGGGGACATTCGGCCCGGCGGTAGTTTGCGTGCGGCAGGCCGTGGCGGCAGCCGCGCGGCTGCCGCGGTCCTGGTTACGGCCGGATGACAAAAGCAATAGTCTGGTGACGGAACCGGATCCGGATTGCGCCGGGACGTGGGCCCGCCGAGATGCGCCGAGCTCCCACCATGATCTCCTCCACACTTCCTTTCGTGCCACACGGTTTCGTGGCCCGCTCCTTAACGTTGGTTTTTTCCGCCCTGCTTGGGGTTTCCGGTCTGCCCGGTCCGCTGGGGGCCCAGTCCGCGCCAACCCCGTCGGCGGCCGCGGATCCAGTGCGGCTCGACCGGCTCGTGGTCACCGGTTCGAACATCAAGAGACTGGACCTGGAAAAGGTGGCGCCGATGACGTGCTCCGTCTGCCGAAACTCGGGGTCACCCTGGAGTATGTGACCACCATCGCCATTCCGTTCGAAGGCCAGTCCTGGGCCTGGGATCGCGGGGAAAAACGCATCGTCTATGGCATCTCACGTCCGACTCGTACCGTGGTGGTGGCGAGGATTCCCGAACTGCCGGCCGAACTGCGATTCCGCTAATGCGGCCGTTGTTGCGGAAACGTAATACGGATGGGATGCGGCGGGGTCACGCGGCCGCCCGGCGGGAACGGCGACCGTCTGCGGCCGGCACCCTGTTCGAGCCTGCCCTGTCGGCATCGTGCTGGAGTTTGCCGCCGCTTGCCCGCGATTTTCCCGTCATGCAACTTTCCCCTTTCCCCGTCGATCCGACCGATCTCCTCGTCCTCCTGGTCCTGCGCCGGGCGCGCCTGCACGGGTGGGGCATCACGCTGCGCCTGCAGCAGCTCACCCGCGACGTGGTGCAGTTGGACGAACGCCGATGCGACGCAGACCGTGACGATCACCAGTGACGCCGATCGCTCGGTCGACATCGCGCTCAAGGCGGAGATCCTCAAACTGGGGCGTTTCGTGGTCGCGCGTGCGGTTTCGTCGCGACGACGAGGAGGAGAGTAACGCCGGGATTTCCATCAACCTGCGGCTGGTGGCGTGGGTGCGCGAGCGCGAACAGGCGCTCGCTCCCGAGGCGACGCCGTGTCGGACGAAAGCGGGGCGGGCGAAGGACGGCGTGAAGAACGGCCGCCGGGTTGATTGTTGCGCCATCGTCACGTGGGCGCTCTTGCCGCCCGGTGGCGGCGGCTCAGGGTGTCGGCGCGACGGCGAAAGTGGCCGGCGATTTTCAATGACTTCAAAATACTCCCATGGTTTGGAAACCCCCGGGCTCGCGGCTGCCGGGGTGGAGGATCGCCTGGTCGCCGAGCTGTTGTTGCGCGTGGCGCGCCGGGCGGACGCCCTGGCCCGCGCGGAAGGTGTGGCGGCGCCCGGTCGCTCGATCTGGTTGCGGGCCGAGTGGGAAATCCTGAGCGCCGTGGAAACGGAGTGGCCGGCGTTCCTCGCGCGGGCAGCTTCACCCTCACAGTTTGTTACGGCCGCGTGAAGATCGCGGCACCGAACGCGATGGGATGAACGTTTCGCAGTGGCCGGCGTTATCTCGTCGACCACGTCTCGCTGGTGCTGCGGCGCGGCGAAGTGCTCGGGATTTTCGGCCTGGTCGGCGCCGGCCGCCCGGAGTGCAGGCAAGCCGGTGCGTTTCGCCGCGCCAGCCGATGCGATCGCGGCCGGTCTGGCGTTCGCACCCGAGGATCGGAAACGCGACGGCGTCGTGCTGCCGATGAGCGTCGCGGCCAACGCTCGATCGGGATGACCCTCGTGATTCTCAGCGGCGGGATCGATCTCTCCGTCGGCGCCATCCTCGGCCTTGCCGGCGCCGTTGCCGCCGGTGTGCTGAAGAACGGCCTCGGGATTCCCGGCAGCGATCTGCGGCTGGAGTTTGCCGTCTCGGGCGCGATCCTCGCCGGCGTCGCCGTCGGCGGCGCGGCGGGTTGGGTCAACGGCTTTGCGATCACGCGCTTCAGCCTGCCGCCGTTCGTCGCGACGCTGGGCATGCTCAGCATCGCCCGCGGGCTCACGATGCTTTGGACCGGCGGATTCCCGCTCACCGGTCTGGGCGGGAGCTTACAAGGAGGCCAACCACCCACCGGGGCCAAAGCTCGCCCACGCCGCCGAGCTCACGGTCAAACGCGGTGCCCGCGTCGAGCTCAGCGCCGAGGGCACGACCGATCCCGACGGCGACACGCTCTCGTATTCGTGGTTCTACTACCACGAGGCGGGCAGCTTCCCGACGTCCGCCTCCCGCTCGGCGGTGTCGAAACTCACAACGATGCCCGGAAATGCGCGGAGCTGTTCCGCAAGCACCGGGACACGATCTCCGGCGTGCTGGTGTGCCTGCCCAACTTCGGGGACGAAAAAGGGGTGGCCGACACGCTGAAATTGTCGGGTCTGAATGTCCCCGTTCTCGTTCAAGGCTATCCGGACGACCTCGACAAACTCGATGTGGTGAGGCGCCGGGATGCTTTCTGCGGCAAGATTTCGGTCTGCAATAACCTGCGCCAGGCCGGCATCGCCTATTCGCTCACCACGAAACACGTGGTGCATCCGCTCGATCCAGCGTTCACTCGGGATCTGCAAAACTTTCTCACCGTGTGCCGGGTCGTGCAGGGACTGCGGAAGGTTCGGATCGGAGCGGTCGGCGCGCGTCATGGCGCTTTCAATACAGTCCGATACTCCGAAAAGATTCTCGAGCGCCACGGCATCAGCGTCACCACGGTCGATCTCTCCGAAATCCTCGGGGCCGCCGCGAAAATCGGCGAGCGGGACGCCCGCCTCGTCTCCAAGGTCGATGAGATCAACGCCTACGCGAATACCGCTGCGGTGCCGCCCGCCAAACTCGTGCAGATGGCCCGGCTCGGTGTGGTGCTCGACGATTTCGTCGCCGCCAATCGATGCCGCGCGCGCCGAGCGCCCGGTTTTCGTGCGCTTCGGCAAGGCCGCCATGCTCGAGGTCACACCTCCGGACGCCGTTTTCGAGCCCGGCAGGGCCATCACGCTGCGCGACGGCCGCGACGTCGCGTTCCTCGCCAATGGCGAGACTGTGGTGCATGCGCTGCTCGCGGGCGCGCTCCTCGCCGAGCGGGGTGTCTCCGCTCGCGTGCTCAGCGTGCACACCGTCAAGCCGCTCGACGCCACCGCCGTGCTCGCTGCCGGACGCGAGTGCCGTGCCGTCGTCACGGTCGAGGAGCACATGCTTGCCGGCGGCATCGGCGAGGCGGTGGCGTCAACGCTGCTGCAGGCGGGCCTGGCACCCCGCTTCAGGATGGTCGGGTTCCCGGACGAAGACACCGTCACCGGCGCGCAGGCCGACCTCTTCCGCCATTACGGCATCTCGATGGAAGGCCTCGCCGCCACCGCGCTCGACCTGCTGGCGAACTGAGCATGCACTGCATACTCGCCCTCGACCAGAGCACGTCCGCGACCAAGGCGATGCTCTTCGCCTCGGACGGACGTCTGCTTGACAAGGAGTCGCGCGACCACGTGCAGCATTACCCGCAACCCGGGTGGGTGGAGCACGACGCCGAGGAAATCTGGCAGCACGTGCTGATCGCCACGCGGCTCGCGCCGTTCCCCGAGTGTTCCGCGTGGGGTGCGGCGATGATGGGCCTGCTTGGCCTTGGCGCCCACGGCACCCTCGCCGGGCTCGCGGCACTGGCCGGAGCCGGACGGGTGTACCGGCCGCAGATGCCTCCCGACCACGCGGCCGAACTCGTTCGGCGCTGGCGACACGCGGTGCAGCAAACCATCCTGCGTGAGTCCGGGTGAGAGCCGCCCGCCGCGATACCATTCATGCGATTGAGCGCGGCGGCGTTTACAGAGGGTGGCGCCGAGTGCGATGGTTCACAGTCGTGTACGCATTTCATCAACCCTCAGTTGGCTTGAACAACACGATCCGTCTCGCGGCCCTCGCTCTCCTGGGGGCAACCCTGGCCTTCGCGGCGCGCGGCGCGGAGCCGCTCACGTATCGCGATCTCGTGGGCCGGATAACCGATCTGGAGCGACTCGCGTCGCCGGTGATTCCGGGCGAGCGGGTGGAACTGGCCTCGAGTTACGACCGGGCGAGCCGCTACGATGCCGCCGACGATCGCTACGTTCGCTGGGAGGCGAACGGCGATGGCACGGGCGTCGGGCGTGAGGAGGGCGGTCAGCAGGTGCTCGCCGAAATCGAGGGACCCGGCTGCATCTGGCGAATCTGGTCGGCGACCGCCCAGACCGGTCACGTGAAAATTTTCCTGGATGGCGCCAAAACGCCGGCGGTCGACCTGCCCTTCAAGGCCTACTTCGATCGGACGCAGGAGCCGTTCACGCGACCAAACCTTTTTTCGCGAGCGCGGCGGGGGCGGTTCCATTCGCCACGCTGCCGGTCGGGTTCAAGGACGGGCAGTGGTACTGCCATTGGTACATGCCGTTCGCGCGAACCGCGGAATTGGTTGTCACCAACGACGGCGCGGAACCTGTTCCGCTCGAATGGGAGATCACCCATGCGCCGCTCGCCCAGCCCGCCGATCAGCTCCTGCGGTTTCACGCCAAATGGCATGGCGATCTGCCGCCAGTTCGGGAGGAGCGTGCACCCGACTGGACGCTGCTGGAGACGAGCGGCGCCGGACGTTTTGTGGGCACACAATTGCACGTGTGGAATCCGTGCGGCGGCTGGTGGGGCGAGGGCGATGAGAAGTTTTTCGTCGATGGCGAGAAGTTCCCATCCACGTTCGGCACCGGCACGGAGGACTATTTCGGCTACGCGTGGAGCTCGGGCAAGACGTTCAACCAGGCGTTGCACAGTCAGCCGGTGAACGAAAACAATCGCGGGCACGTCAGTGTCAGTCGCTGGCACTGCCACGAGCAACCGCCGCTCGAGTGCCTGATAATGGATCGGCACGAGGTCGATCTGGTTCGCCGGATGAACGCGGTTCCACTCGTCGAGGACGGCGCGGTAGTGGGGCACGTTGGGCGGGCTGAACATCCAGAAGTCCCGCCCTGGTCGCGCCGGCACCGGCCACGCGAGATAAGCGACGGTGGACGCAATCGCGCCGAGCACGATGACCCAGGCGCCGGGTGACAGAGAGTCGAAACGGCGCCGGGTCGGGGGGGGTCAGCGAAGAGGGCGACACGCAGGAGAGCGAAGGCAGTGAACCGGCCGGCGAACAGTTTATTCCGAGTCGTTCCGGTTCCAGGACAATGTGGGAGCGCGGAGTTTTCGGTCGCAGGCGGCGTTGCCGGGGCGGTGCTCCTGGCGTGATTTCCGGGTTCGCACGAGAGCTTGCATCGTGGCGCGGTTCTCTGCATCCCGATTTGCATGCGCCCTACCCCACGCCTCATTGCCATCTGGCTGCTGCTGCCCGCGTTCACCTTCGCCCACGAAACGGCCAATGAAATGGTCTCGGCCGCGAACACGTTTCTCGGCTCACTTTCTCCCGCCCTGAAAAAGCAGGCGACCTATACTCTCACCGACGCCGAACGGGAAAACTGGCATTTCATTCCCAAGGATCGAAATGGGCTTCCGTACCGGGAGATGAACGCAGACCAGAAGAAGCTCGCGCTCGCGCTCTTGCGTACCGGGCTCAGCCAGCGGGGCATGGCCCGAGCGGAAGCCATCATGTCGATGGAAATCGTATTGAAGGAACTCGAGAAGGGCTCAGCGAAACGCGATCCATCGCTCTACTATGTCACGATTTTTGGCGCACCGGATGCCGCCAAATCGTGGGGCTGGCGTTTCGAGGGGCACCACCTCTCGTTCAACTTCACGCTCGTGGACGGCAAGCACGTCTTTTTCGCGCCGTCATTTATCGGCTCCAATCCGGCCGAAGTCCGCAGCGGCCCGCGCAAAGGCGAACGTGTTCTGGGCGAGGAAGACGATCTCGGTCGCGCGCTCGTGAAGTCCCTGGACCAGTCGCAGCGCAAAGCCGCAACCTTCGCCGAGACGGCCCCGAAGGACGTCATCACGAGCAACAAAAAACGCGTCGAGCCGCTGTCGCCCGATGGCATCGCATACGCCAGGCTCACGAAGGCCCAGCAGGAAAAACTCATGCTGTTGCTGAGGGTGTATGTGGGTCGCTTTCGCACGCTCCTCGCCGACGAGACGATGGCGGAGATCAAGGCGGCCGGGTTTGAAAAAATCACCTTCGCGTGGGCGGGCGGGCTCGAGCCGGGCGAGGGCAACTATTACCGAATTCAGGGACCCACTTTCCTGGTCGAGTTCGACAACACCCAGAACAACGCGAACCACATCCATACGACCTTCCGCGAATTCAAGGACGATTTCGGTCAAGATCTGCTGCGCGAACACTACGCCAAGGCGCACGCCTCGCCGTAACCAGGAGTCTTCGCACGGCGGGTGGCCCGCGTGGTGCATATGACAGATTTTGCCAAAAAAAAGCTGGACGCGAAGTTGAGCTTTGTCACCGTCGCCGTCGCATCAGGAACGAGCGGGCTCTAAACAAGCCTGCTCCGCCAACCGGGCCGGGAGCGGCCACGGTGGATCGAGGGAGACCTCGGATGTGCGCAACCCAAGTGGGATGCGAACCAAGAACGCTCCCGAAGGCGAAACCGACCTGATGCCCAGGTCGGTTTTTTGTTTTCACTCCTGAGGCGCGATAGATCCCACATCCAAAATCACGCATCATGAAGGCCGTCACCGCTCTCCCCGGAATCCGCGTCCGACCGGAAAACGCGAACCATCACCTGTGGAATAACCACGGGACGTGGTTCCTGCATTACACCGTCCATCCGACACCCTTTACCAAGGAGCGAATTCGCCGTTCGTTGGGAACCAAGGACGTCGAAATCGCGCGGGAACGTCGCGACACGTTCTTCGCGCACCTGACCTCAGAGGCGGCGAAATCCGCCGCGGCTGGCGGGCGCAAGGCGGTCGCGGCATGACGTGTTGGCGGCGTCGGCGGCGTCGCGCCGATTGGGCCGGGTGAACCGAGCCGGGACGGCTCGGCCACGTTGAGGGCGCCTGCCGTTGCGGCAGGCAGGAGATCGAACAACTGAGATCCGGTCGGGCTCGTGTGCCGGTCGGACCGTCGCGCGGACTCGATCATCAATGGTTCGCTGTAATGTTTATGCCGTGCCGGGGTTTTCATGTTTGAACATGTTCCGGCATTCCCTCTCTCCTGCCCGGGCGGGTAGACTTCGCGGCGCAGACTGCCGCGGGGATTATGGCTGGGGCGGAACCGTTCACCGGTCCTTCACCCCGCTGAAAACATGAAAAAGCGCGTCCCCTACTTCGCCCTCTTGTGCGCGGCCATTGCCGCGGCGGCCCTGACGCTCGCGTGGAAGCAACATCTCGAGCTGATCGAAGTCCGCGCGAGACTGATGGGAACGGGCGACTCCGCTGATCTCGACCGCCGGCTGCGCGAGACCGAGCGCAGGAACCATTCCCTGGCACAGCAGCTTGTCGCGTTGCAGGCGCGAACGGCAGATGCCGCGAGTGAATCCGCGCAGCATACCGACGAGAGCGCGCGCCGTGATGAGAAAGGCTCCGCTGCACCGCGCGATCCGCTGGGCAACCCGCAGGTGCAGGCGATGCGTTCGCAGCAATTGAAGGCGTCACTCGATGGGCGCTACGGCGCGCTCTTCCGGCAGATGAATCTGCCGCCGGAAAAACTGGACCAGTTCAAGACATTGCTCGCGGAACGGCAGGCGACACTGATGGACGTGATGATGGCGGCCCGTGAACAGGGGCTCAATCCACGCGAGAACCCCGAGGCGGTCCGCGCGCTGCTGGCCGAGGCGCAGCGCGGCGTCGACAGCAACCTGCGCACCGCGCTGGGTGACGCCGCCTATTCCGAGTTCCAGGCATTTGAGAAGGCCGCGCCGCAGCGCAGTGTCATCAGCCAGCTCGAACAAAAGCTCAGCTATACGGATGGCCCGCTTTCCTCCACGCAGGCAGACCAGCTGTTGAAAATACTGACTGCGACGACGCCAGCCGACTACGCTCCGCTTCCGGTGGGCCCCGGATATGGCGGAGGCCCTGGCATGGGGCTTGGACTCGGATTCGGCGGCGGGCCCGGCATGGCAGCCGGCGGGCCCATCGCCGCCGCCGCACCGATCACGGCCGCGGCCATCGCGCAAGCGCAACCACTGCTGAACGAAAAACAAATGGCCGCACTCGTGGAATTGCAGCAACAGCAGCAGAATCAACAGCAGTTGCTCCGCGCCGTGGACGGCCGCGCCGCGCAGCCGGGAAATCCCGGAGGCACCACGGTGGACCGCCGGGGCGGCGATTGATCGGGAACGCGCGCTTCCAAACCCGCCGGACTCTGTGGACAGCCGGTGGCGGGAGAAGCATTCGCGTTCACCGTGGACCGGCAGTCATACGCTCGCCCCAAAATCCGTTTAGAACGTGCCGCCAATCCCTTCCGGGGCCGGTTGACGAACTTTGGATTCTGCACTTCGGTGAGGGCAATGCCAGCGGCCAAACCTACGCCTCCAGCGTCCCCGCTCGAGGTCACAGCGGATTTCGAGCGCAAGATTTTGCGAACGTACTTCCGCGGCAATGTGCGTGGTGCAGACCTCGAGCCGCGCCTCGTCACCTTGCCCACGCTCCTGAAGCAGTTGGGGCCGGGGTTCGTACTCGTAACAGATCTGTTCGAGTTGACGGCGATGGACCTCGATTGTGTGCCGCACCTGACTCGAATCATGGACGAATGCCTCTCGGCGGGAGTTTCGAAGGTGGTGCGCGTGATCCCGAGTCCGGAAAAGGATATTGGCTTCACGCTGCTCTCATTGACGCACTACCGCGGCAAGGTCCGTATCAGGATAGTCAAGACAAGGGCGGAGGCCGAAAAAGAACTCCCCCGGCGCGCGTAAGTTCCGGTGCCGGGGCGCCCCCCGGCGCCCGACGCCCGCGGATGGGGCCGGCGCCGAAGCGACTACGTGACGGACGAAAGCGCCGGGGTTTGCGCGGCGCTCACCGACGGTCGCATGCGCAACCCATTCAGGAATGACGGCTGGAGCATCCACGCCAGCAACGTGCACACCAGCACCGCGGCCAGCAGGGCCAGCGTCCGGCCGCCGAGTTCGGCATGCTCACCCGCAAAGGCGAAGTGCCAAGCCGCCATGACCAGGAACCCACCCACCAGCACCGTCGCGAAGAGGGCCCGACGCGTGAGGACACCATGTCGGGGGGGTCTCCCCCAGCGATTGGCTCCCGCCAGACCAAGCAGGATCAGATAGCGGAGAAACCACAGGTACGCGGCCGCATAGATGCAGTCGACGACGGCTCCGTGGCTGAACATGACCCCGAGCTGCAGCACGACGACGAGGAGGAGGGTCGCCCGCACCGGCACGCCTGTGCGCGGATGCGCCTGCGAAAAAAAGCCGGAGGCGGGACCGAAGAAAAGCCCATCGCGGCTCACTGCGACAATCATCCGCGGCACCGCCGCAAGCGCGATCACCAGCGTGCTCCACGTCGCTGCGACCGACGCCGCGGCCATCGCCAGCCGCCCGCTTTCGCCAAACATCGCCGCGCCCACCGCGAGATGGGGGGCCTCGCTGGCGCCGGTCGCAAGCAGCGCCATCCAACGTTCCCGCGATTGCGTGCCGATCGAGCCGAGCCCC
>JBBRCR010000292.1:0-10755 GCA_038204695.1 Opitutales bacterium
CGCGAACGGCGAGGGGGCTGTCCATCTTCAGCGTGGCGAACCAGCGACCCCGGCGCCGTGACGGTGCGAGTACCGAATTCGCAGTACGGCGAAGGTGCTTCGCCCGATCGGCAATCAGCTAACGGGTAACGCACTGACCCCGTACGCCCCCTCTTCGCCCGATCGGCAATCAGCTAACGGGTAACGCACTGACCCCGTACGCCCCCTCAATCAGCTAACGGGTAACGCACTGACCCCGTACGCCCCCTCCTCTTTCGCGGGCACGGCGGGGGCAGGGCCTTTGCGCTCAAAGTCACGAATACAGACAACATGACACCCCGGTTCACCAACTGCCTCATCGACGGCACCCGCGAACCGATCGCGCTGTACCATTTCCAGCCCCAGGGCGCCACCGACGGCGCCTGCGGCGCGGAAATCCGCCAGGCCGAGAATGTCGATGTGTTTGGCCTCAAGTACGAGGGCAGCAAGTCCGTGGTGGTCCTCAAGGGATCCCGCAACATCCGGTTGTTCGGCGAAAGCGGTGGCGGCGCCCCCCGGGCGCTCTTCCGCGCCGAGCAGTCGCATGATTTCCTCATTTCGAATATCTATCCGCTTCGCGGGAAGGTGTTGCTCGGCTCGCGAAGTTCGGTGCAGGACGACGATTTCGAGACGGGCGACACCAACCAGGTGCTCCTGTACAAGCGCGGAAACCCCGGGAGGTGAGCAGGCGGTCGGCGCATGGGAGAAACGAAAATGGCGCTCGCACCAGGCGCCTTTCGCAGAAGGAATCGATTGCACCACAGAGGCGGGAAGCGAGCGCAGAAGGGGCATTCCCGAAGGCGCAATGAGCGCTGGGAGTCGACAGGAGGTTTTATAGTGATCAACACGGCACCGCGGCGTCGAGCGGGTGCCGCACTTAACGGGTAAAGTTTCGGCAGGGTTGGCCGGCACCCAGGCGGCACGTAAAACACGCCAGCCGTCGGCGTGTTCCCACGTGCCAGAAATATGACGGCATTTATCAAACCATGAAAAGTTCACCTCGTTTACGGGCGATTATTTGGGTCCTTGGGTTTGCTTTCGGTCCGAGCCAAGCGGCTGAAATGGAGAAGACTTCAATCAAAGTCACGGCCAGCGGCTGGGAGGCAAAGGCTCACGGTGGCGTCGGCGATTATCCGCCGGCAAACACCCTGGATGGTCGAGTGACGCCGGATTCATCATGGCGGGCCGAAGGCCCCGGAACCTGGATCCAATGGGACTTGGGCACCGCAACGAAACTCCGTTCGATCGGCCTGGCGTTCCTCTTCGGCGACAAGCGCACCTACACGTTCGATTTGCTCGTCACCGCTGATCCTGCGGCGACCCGCGACTGGCGCCCGGTCCGATTGAAGGCCAAGAGCACGGGCACCTCCCTCGGGTTTGAATGGTTCAACGTCGACGCCGAAACGGTGCGTCACGTCCGCTTGTTGGGCTACGGTAATTCTTCGGCGCAATTCCCCAAGTGGACGAATCTGACGGAGGTCGCCTTCGCAGAATGATGCGGAATATGTCCAAACCGAAAACGGTGATTATCATGAGCAAAGCGGCCTATACCGCGGTGCTCCCGGAGCCGGAGCGGAGCGCGATCCACGAACTGCTCGATGTGGTGGACATCCTGCACCCAGGTGATCCCGGTACCCTCGGCGAGCATCCGGAATGGACGGACGTCGAATTTATCGTATCCGGCTGGGGCGCGCCTGTGCTGACCTCCGAACTGCTGGCCGGACTGCCGACGCTTGTGGCAATTTTTCACGCCGCCGGAACCGTGAAGTCCATTGCCACCGGAGCCATCTGGAGGCGCGGCATCCGCATGACCAGCGCTGCCCAGGCGAATGCCCGGCCAGTGGCGGAGTACACGTGCGCGCAAATCATTCTGGCGCTGAAGCGCGTCTGGCCGCGGGCCATGGCTTGGCGGCAGGAACGGCGATACCTGGCCGACGATCCGCATGCACCGGGCGCACTCAACAGCACGATCGGCCTGCTCGCCCTCAGCCGGACCGGACGTTTGGTGAGAGAACTCCTGCGCAGCTATGATCTACGGGTGATGGTATATGATCCGACAGTGAGCGCGGAGGAAGCGGTGACACTCGGCGTTGAACTGGCGCCGTTGGAGCGGATTTTTGCTGAAGCTCACGTGGTGAGTTGCCACCTGCCCTTGCTGGCGGCAACCACGGGAATGCTACGAGCCAGGCACTTTGCGGCGATGCGGTGTGGCGCCACCTTCATCAATACGGCCCGGGCCCGCGTTCTGCGCGAAACCGAACTGCTTGGGGTTCTGAAGGAGCGGCCCGACCTTTGGGCCATATTAGATGTCACTGCGCCCGAGCCACCAGACCCCGACTCACCTCTGTTGAATCTTTCCAACGTGATCCTGACTCCCCACTTGGCCGGCAGCCAAGGGGAGGAATGTCGGCGGTTGGGGCGGGCGATCATTGATGAAATCAAGCGTCACATGGGGGGCCAGCCGCTTCACGGCGAAGTGACGCAAAAGCATTTGGCGGTCATTGCGTGACCGTCGTGCGACGGCGCGGGGATCTTCGCCCGTCATGAGCCGACGGAGCTTACTCCCGTGAAGAAGGCGGCTATCACGCTGGCGCGATCGTAGAGAGAATTCCCTCAGGTGAGTACCACGCTGCCCGCAAGCATTGATGCGCAATATACAGACTGTAAGCATGCTGGTGATACGAGTGACCAGTGGAGTTGATTGTCCCGGCTGATCAGGCATGAAAGTCCGCATGCCAAAGAGTCGTCTGGTCACGATGCAGGATGTGGCCAATACGTTGGGGCTGACGAAAGCGACCATTTCGCTGGCGCTGCGAAATCATCCGTCAATCCCGAAGACGACGCAGGCCCGGGTGGTCAAGGCAGCGAAGGAGCTTGGCTATCGGCCCAATCCCCTGGTGTCGGCCCTGATGAGCTATCACCTCCGGATCAAGGACAATGGCCCGCGGCTGACCCTGGCCTATGTCACCTCGCATCCGCCGGACGATCCCTGGCGGTCCTACCACGCGTACGTGCGGATGTTTGAGGGAGCGAAAGAGCGGGCGACAGAACTCGGCTGCCAGCTGGAGGAATTTTCGCTGACCAGCGAGGGAATGACGCCCGAAAGAATGCAATCCATTCTCCGGGCCCGGGGGATTCGCGGCGTGCTCGCCGGCCCATTGGCCAGTGATCGCACCGTGTTTCCGCTCAATATCGACCATCTGGTCGTGGTGGGGCTGGGCATGAGCATCATCGAGCCCGCCATCATGCGGGTCGCCGCCGACCTTTACCAGCTGACGCGGACGGCGGTGCATCGCTGTGCGGATCTGGGTTACCGCCGTATCGGGTTTGCGGTCAGCCTCGAAATGAGTTCCCGCTTGGAACATCGCTTGCTGGCCGGTTACCGGCAGGGGCTTTTCGAACTCGGATTGCCGGAGTCTGTCGCTCCCCTGATGCCGCCTCGCACCGCCACGTTTTCGTCCTACCTGTGGGCGTGGTGCGAGCGCGAGCGGCCGGAGGTAATCATCTTCGGCACCTATGACGAATCGTGTCAGCGCGCGGTGCCGGATGCAATTGGCTGCGTGGCCATCTGTGTGATGTCAGCACGCAGTCCGCTCACCGGGTTGTATTCGAACGAAAGCCTGGTGGGGGCCATCGCGGTCGAGCAATTGCTGAGTCAACTTTATCACAATGCAACCGGTCCGCTGGACGAGCCCCGAACCTATATGCTGCGCGGCAAATGGAACGCCGGGCGGACGGCGCCAGGACCCGGACGCAAGCGGCGGTCTTTTGTGCGCGAGGCACGAAAAGTATAGAGAGCTGGCAGATCATGTCGGCCTAACTCGATTGGGAGACTCCTCTTCGTGAAGCGGCCACGAAGTGTGCGGCTGGTCATAGCGAGCGGAGCGACCGTCGCTTAACGGGTAAAGTTATGGGTGGATTGGCCTGCCACGCTTCGTCTCCTACCAACACGTTGCCCAGACGACCAGGCGGGTTCACGCGACACCTCCCGGTCTCGTCCTCATCTCCAATTTCATGACGCTTTCGTCCACTCCCCAGCTAGCTCGATTTCGACGCCGCGTGCTGGACATTCCCATCGAGCGACTCGATTCGAACTGGGAGGATGTCCTCGTTCCTTATGGTGCTGCGCTGGCCGGCACCGCCTGGAAGGACGCGGAGTTGGTCGCGTGGGCTCGCCGGTGGGCGGACCGAGTGGTCGAGGCTGGCATCCGCCGAATCGCAGGTTTCGGGGACCACGAATTTCCGGTCGTGAATGGCATTTTGCTCAATGACTATTGCGGACTGTGGGGTGCCCCGCTGGTCTTGGGCTCCTTTTCGACCGGCAATATTCGCGCGGAGTATCTTGCCGCGATCACCACCGTCTGTGATTACATCCTGCACGACAGTCTGCGACTCGGGGGCGGGATCATCGCGCATGGCGGCAATGACTTCTGCCGACGAACCGTTTGGGTGGACACGTTGTTTTATACCGCGAGCGTCCTGGCGACCGGATATCGCGTGACTGGAAAATGTGCCTATGCCGAAGAGGCGGTGAACCAGTGCCGGTTGCACGCGAAGTGGCTCCAGGACTCCACGACCGGATGCTTTTTCCACGACGCAGAACCCGCCACGAATCGTCGGAGTTCGTGGCTTTGGTCTCGAGGCAATGGCTGGATCATCATGGCGCTGGTCGATACCCTTCGCAGCTGCCCACGGGAATCGTCGGGGTGGAGTGAACTGCTCGTTTGCTACCGGGCACTGACCACGGGATTGCTGCGTTTACAGCATTCCTCCGGCCTGTGGCGAATCGTGCCGGAGCGCGAAGATGCCCACCTGGAAACCAGTGGTTCGGCCATGATTCTGGCAGGCCTGGCCGCCGGCGTGGCGGAAGGGTGGCTCGATCCGACGACGCGTCATCAGATCATGGACGGATGGAACGAGCTTCTCACTTGGATCGTCCCGGCGACCGGGGCATTGGTGGGCGCGCAGTCTCCCGCCGGTCTGGGCGGCTGGGAGGCGCACAAACTCTCGAACATGGGGGAGCGCACCTACGCCACCGGAGTCCTGCTGCGGCTTGCCGCCGAATTGAAAAACGCGGGATTCATCCCTGATGCCGAGACACCTGCGACGAGGATTGCCGCTCCGGCGGGAAACGGGGTGCTCGATTCCGACGCGGTCGACGCGCCGGCAAACTCCCTCCACGCATGACGACCACGCACCAGCCCACCTAGGGGGCGAACGACTTCGAGCGTCTTCCGGACGGACCCGGGTTGCACCGGCTCCGCCACAATTCCTGCACGCTGGTCGATTTCGCCCTTCTGGTGCTTCGGGCAGGCGAAACGCACACGTTTTCCACCGCGGACAGGGAATATGGCATCGATCTATTGCAGGGAGAGGCCGCGATCGCCGCGGGCCCGGAGGAGTGGGTGCTCGGCGGCCGCAGTTCCGTGTTCGATTCCCTCCCGAGTGGCGCTTATATTGGCTGTGGCGAAATGGTCCGGATCAGTGCCCGCACCGACGCCCAGATTGCGCTCGGATCCGCCCCGAGCAGCACGCCGATTCCATCGTATCCAATCCACCCGTCGGGCGTGGTAACGGGCCACTGGGGAGCCGACGCCACGCGTCGCGATTTTCGTTACCTGATAAACTCCGATCGTCCCAGTGAACGCCTGTGGTTGGCCGAGGTGATCGTCACCAATGGCCGCTGGGCCACGTACCCCCCGCATAAACATGAGGATGTACCCGGGGACCTATTCCAGGAGGAAATGTATTACTACCGGGTCGATCCGGCGCACGGCTTCGGATTCTGCGGACAATTCGAAGGACTCGTGGGAGCCGACTACGCGTTTCTCATACGCGACAACACGGTGCACAAGATGCCGCACGGATACCACACCGTGACCGCCGCCCCCGGTTATCGCGTGTGGTATCTGGCGATCTATGCCGGCCGCGACAAGCGCCACAAGCCGTCGCCGCATCCCAATCACGTCAACTTCGCAGCCAATGTGCCGGCCACCAGCACGAAGTGAATCATGACTGAGTGGACAGACGACGAGGCCCTTTTCTCGGTGATCCGGCGTGAGCTATACACGCCGGTCGTGGGCGACGTTCTCGATGTCGCGGGCCGTTATCATCAGTTTCTCCCTCCGCCGGTGATGCCTCTCCGGGACGACATGCAGGTGGTGGGTCGCGCAATGCCGGTGGTGATGATAGACGTGCATGGACCGCAGGCGAAGCCGTTCGGATTGTTAACGGAGGCGCTGGATGACCTGCGGCCGGGAGAAGTCTATATAGCGGGCGGTGGTGCGATGCGGTGCGCCTACTGGGGTGAGTTGCTGACTGCTGCGGCCCGGACTCGCCATGCCGTGGGCGCAGTGGTCGACGGATATCACCGCGACACGCCAAAGGTGCTGGAGCAAGGCTGGCCCGTTTTCAGTCGCGGTCGCTATGCGCAGGACTCCGCGGTGCGGACGGCCGTCGCTGACTACCGCTGTGCGCTTGAGATTTCCGGTGTCTGGATTGAGCCGGGCGACCTCATATTTGGCGACCTTGACGGGGTAGTGGTGGTGCCGCGTTCGCTCGAGAACGACATCATCGCCCAGGCGCGGGAGAAGGCGCGCGGAGAAAAGAGAGTTCGTCGCGCAATCGAAAGCGGGATGAGCGCGACCGAAGCGTTCCGCACGTTTGGCATCCTGTGAATGTGACGCTCCCTGCCACGGACACAGTTGCCCGCTTAACCGTGATTATAGAAACGCTCACTCATGCTGCCATCAGTCTCCCCATTTGAGTTTCAGCTCCAGTTCGCCGATTACGCGATTATCGCGGTGGTCATGCTGCTGTTGGTGGCGATCGGCGTGGCTTGCCGACGCATGATAACGTCGACGCGCGACTTCTTTGTCGGCGGCAACCGCATGTCATGGTGGCTGGCAGGCATGAGCGTGTTCATGGCGGGCTTCAGCGCGTGGACTTTCACCGGCGCTGCCGGATTGGCGTATATAAACGGCCACGTCGCCATTCTGTATTTTTTCAGTGGCCAGGGGATCGGGTTTCTATTCAGCGCATTATTTGTCGCCCACCGCTGCCGGCAAACCCGCAAGGTCACCACGATGGAAGTTGTGTGCGGTCGCTTTGGCCGGATCACCGAGCAAGTCGTGGTCGTGTTACAGGTGCTTTCCGCCGTACCCATGGGGGCCATCTGGCTGACGGGCCTGGCCCTTTTCTTTTCCGTCGCATTCGCGGTGCCCATGGCGCCCTGCATCATCGTGGCCGGCACGGTGATTCTGATCTACTCGACCCTGGGAGGAAGTTGGGCCGTCGCCACTTCGGATTTCTTTCAGGGAGTCTTGCTGCTGCTGATGGTGCTCTTGGTGGCTGGGCTGACGTACGGCGCCATTGGCGGGGTGGAGGGTTTGGTGCAGCACGTTCCCGCCCGGGTGCTCCGTGGCTTCGACCAGGAACACAGCCCTATCTGGCTGCTCGCCGCCGGTGCCATTTCATTCTTGAATTTCTCATCCCTCGCGGTGGGCACGCGCTATCTTTCGGTGATTGACGGTCGCGCCGCCCGCAAGGTCGCGGTGGTGGCATGCGTGCTGTTCTTGATCGGCCCGGTGGCTTGGTTCTTTCCCCCGATCGCGGCTTCCTATTTATTCCCCGATCTGCACAGCAGTCTGCCGCTGCTGAAACATCCACAAGAAGGAGCATATGTGATCATGGGACTCTCTTTGCTGCCTCCGGGACTGGCCGGTCTGCTCCTGATGAACATATTTGGCGCCACGCTCACGACACTCGATGCGGCCGTAAATCAAACGTCGGGCTTCCTGACCATGAATGTCTATCGGGTCTGGATCAGAAAGGGCGCGACGGACCGTGAACTCGTGCTGGCCGCCCGGGTGTTCAGTGTCCTCTTCGGAGTTATCGTCATGGCGTTGTCCCTGGCGCTGGCTAGAAGCGAGAAGAGCAGCCTCCTGGATTTGAATCTCAACGTGCAGAGCATTGTGGCGGTGCCCATGCTGGTCCCCTTCTTTCTCCTGTGGTTCGTTCGACGGGCCCCGCAGTGGTCGGCCCTGGTGACGATTCTCATCGGAGTCCTGGTCAGCTATGCACTGAATAAGAACGTGTATTGGCCGGAATTGCCGCTCAATGTCGAACCGATGCTCGCGGCATTCTTTGGATTGGATTCGTGGCCGATCGGTCAACCCTTCCCCTTTGCGGTGCGGGTATTCGGCACCATGACTGCATGTGTCCTGGTCTTTCTGGCTACACGACTCTTCTGGCGGCACGGATCTGAATCCGGCCGGCAGGCGGTCATCGCCTTTTATACAACGATGGATCGGCCGGTGGACGCCGCCCGCGAGGTCGCCGGCCGCGAAGATTCGCGGCAGTTTATTTATTCAGGGATTCTGCTCAAAATCACCGGTATTAT
The DNA here is from genome assembly GCA_038204695.1 of Opitutales bacterium. GTDB lineage: Bacteria > Verrucomicrobiota > Verrucomicrobiia > Opitutales > Opitutaceae > ER46. The sequence goes on from JBBRCR010000292.1 coordinate 8,420, forward strand.
CCTCATATTACTGGGCACGGTGGGCACGCTCAAGCAGGGCTCGGCCTGGATCACCGTGGGCTTCGGCCTGGTGGTTACCGCCGTCGGCTTCGTCATGCATTTCTACGGGCGGGCAAATACGAGGCGACTGGCCGCAGAGACAGCAAACCGAACCGGCGCGCCGCTCTCGTGAGAACTCACTTATGATGCGAAGATATCAGGTCGTCGTGCTCGCGCTTGCACCATGGGTTGCTGTTTTTGGGGGCGAACCCTCACATCCCAGCCTGTTTTTTATTCGCGACGATCTTCCGGCGGTTCGAGCCCGGGCGGAATCCACCGCCTGGTTGAAACAAGCCCGCGACGGTCTGATCGCCGAGGCGGACCGTATGTTGGACACACCCACGAAGCCTTATCCCTTGCTTGAAGCCGGCGAGGGCATCGCCGGGCGCGCGCTGCAGCAGCGCGTCGGGTTGCTGGCATTTGCCGGCTACCTCACCGCCGACGAGCGCTATTCCACAAGAGCCAGGGCCATCCTGCTCGCCGCAACACGCCAGACCTCTCCGCGCAATCATCGCAATTGGAAAACCCATCTGCAATATTCGGATGCCGCCCAGGCTTTCGCCATCGGCTATGACTGGCTGGCGCCGTTCATGACGGAAGCGGAACGGACCGAAGTGAGAAGGGAGGTGGCCGAATTCGGTGAGTTGATCTACAGCGATGATTCGGCGTGGGGAAAGCCGGACCCCGGTGTTACCTCCTGCAACCACAACGCCGTGCAATTTGGCGCGTTGGGATTGTGCGCGCTCGTGCTCGGGGACAGGCCGGAGTGGCTGGCCCGCGCCACCGAACGAGTACGCGGCTATCTACATCATTTCGCCGACGGCACCGGATACGCCACGGAAGGGCATGACTATATGTCCTACGGCCTCGTTGGTGCATTGCCCTTCGCCACGGCGTTACTCCGGCAGGGCGGGCCGGATCTCGTGGGGGAACAGCCCGCCTTCCCCCTGACCTCCGATCAACTCCTTTGGAAGTTGCTGCCGTTCGAGGGCCGGATGCTCGCCATGAACGACAACAACGAGAACGCGTGCACGTCCACGGTTGTATACGCGATGTTGCGATATCGGCAACCGATCCACCTATGGGCCTGGCTGGAAAGTATGAGCGGACCCGGTTCGGAAGGAGCTATGGTGGGCTCATTGCGCAAGGGACTGGCGGCGCCGTTCCTTTTTCTATGGGCCTATCCGCCACTGGAGCCCACGGCGCCGACCACAGGTTCGCTGCCACTGGGCCATCGCTTCGAAAGCGGCCGGGTGTTCCTGCGAAGTTCCTGGACGGATCCGGCCGCGGCCCACGTTTCGTTTACCAGCGGGTATGACTTTCACCGGGGTCACAATCACCAGGACGAAAACGCGGTGACACTCTACGCGCTGGGCGAAGGTTTCCTCATCGATCCCGGATACCAGCCCGCCGGCAGCCGGTCCCACAACACTCTCCGCAGCATCGGTGGTGCGGAGCAGGCGCCCAATTCCTCCGGCCGTCTGATTGCCTACCGCGAGGACAAGCATGGCGCCTTCGTCCGTGGCCAGGCACCGGAGGCTTACGACTGGTCCAAGTCGGTGGTTGGGCATTTTGACCGCAAGGTGTATTTCGTACGCGGCCCGCAGCCTTATCTCGCCTGGCGCGATGACGCCCAAACGGAATACGATGACCCGCAGACAGAATTCGTGGCGCAGTTTGTCACGTATCCGCAAAACCGGATCAATATAACGACCGACGGTTTTGTGATTCAAGGTGCCCGCACCGGCGCACGCTGCCTGGTGCGCGTCATGAGCCCGGTTACCAAAGCAAAGGCGGTGGTCGAGAATCTGGCAGGCCAGACGTTCGATACACGCGGAAAGACCTACAAGTACGCCAGGTTCTACCAAGGCGTGACCGTTACGGCCCGTGCTCTCAATCCGAAGTTCGTCACCATAGCCTTCCCGTTTCGAAGGGAGAATGAAATTCCGCGCATTGAACTAACCACCGAACCCGGCGACCGGGTGGTGTGCACACTGACTTTCCCGGACGGCCACGCGGACCGGTTGGAATTCGGCAGCGACAACGTAATCCACACCCGCAAGGCGCCGTGAAACATGGGTCCGCCCGCCATCCGAATACGGCAGCCCACTGGAAACTGCTTCCGTTAGGCAATGATGGACCGATCGACAATCCCACTCCTTGAGCCGTTTCATTATTAATCATAAGGTGCTAGCCCTAGTGCTGGGAGTTTCATCTTGGGTTGCACTTTTGGGTGGAGAACCGTCGCATCCGAACCTCTTCTTTGCGCTGGAGGAACTCCCGGCGATTCGGGACCG
>JBBRCR010000293.1:0-10698 GCA_038204695.1 Opitutales bacterium
CTGCCCCCGCCAGCGTGGGGAGGGGGGCCCACGTATATCACGGGCACCCCACGGCCCCCGCACACCACTCCCCCCCGCGCGGGCGCTCGCAGCCACGGACGAGCCCAACTCGCGGCCATCCGCTCGCTGGCGCTCGGCGCAAGGGAGCCGGCTACGGCTTGATGGTCACTTTGCGCATCACCGGTCGCGTCAGCGGATCGCTCATCTGGCCGTCGCGGCCGAGCTTCGTCGGCGTTTCCGCGATCGCATCGACAACCTCGATCCCCTTCGTCACGTGACCAAAGATCACATACTGCGGGGGCAGCGGGTAATCTTTGTGCATGATGAAAAACTGGCTGCCGTTCGTGTTCGGTCCGGCGTTCGCCATCGCCACGATTCCGCGCTTGTAGTTGGTCCGGTACAACTCCGAGTCGCGTTTGATTTCGTCCGGGAATGTGCCGCCCCACGCGCTCTCGCCGCCGGTGCCGTCGCCCGAAGGATCGCCACCCTGCAGCATGAAGCCTTTCACGATGCGGTGGAACGTCAGGCCATTGTAGTAGCCCTTCTCCGCCAGCAGCCGGAAATTCTCCACGGCCTTGGGCGAATCGTTTTCGTAGAATGCAAACTCGATCGTTCCCTTGTCGGTCTCGACCACGGCATGTGAGCCGCCCGAACTCTTGACGCCGGCTGGCGTTTTCGCGGTGTCGGCGGTCTTGCTGCAACTCGCGACGAAAAGGGCAACGGCCGACAGCACTGCGACGAGCGGCAGACGAATGAGCACGAAGTGGGTCGGGTAGTGAATCATCCCTCACTTGTTGCGGCGTGAACCCGCGAGTCAAGAAGCCGATGCGCGCGGCGGGTCTCGGTGGCTGCGAGCACCAGCGAGTGGATTGATTCCGCAATTCGTACTGCATCCACTCGCGGGCGCTCGCAGCGACGGAACCCGCGGCCCGGCCAGTCCGCCGCGCTACGCGGTCGGATACTCCCAGCCTTTCCGATACTCGCGCTTCAGCAGTTTGTTCGCGGCTTCGTCATTGATCACGCGCTCCTTCACCCCGTCCCATTCGATGCTTTTGCCGAGCTTCAACGACAGCATCCCGAGCAGCGCGACGTTGGTCGACCGGTGAATTTCCTCGATGTCCGACACGGGTTTCGCGTTCGTTCGAATCGCCTGCAGAAAATCCGCCCACAGCTCCCTGATGTTCTGTGAATCGGGCGACCCCAATTTTGGCTCCTCACTCACCGCCGGTGCCTTCGCATCGACCGGATAAAACGTCCACCCTTTCTGCCACCCCATGTGGAAGATGCCTTTCGTGCCGTAGAAATAGCAGCCGACGTTTTCCCCCTTGTCGGTGGCGTTCCCCGCAAACCGCCGGTGTTCCCACTGCAGATCGAACTGATCGAAGCTGAATGTCGCCAGCTGGTGATCGGGCGCATCAGTGGTTTGCTCATCGGGCGTGCGCACGACCGGGCCGGCGATCGGCCGGCCACCAGTCGAGTAGACACGTTTTGGATACTTTTCCCCGGTGACCCACAGCACCTGGTCCAGCCAGTGAATCCCCCAGTCGCCCAGCGTGCCGTTGGCGTAGTCCAGGTAGTTCCGGAACCCACGCGGGTGGATGCCGCGGTTGCCGGCGCCCTGGCTTGGATTGCGCGGATCGCCGCCATTGAACGGCCGCAGCGGCGCCGGGCCGCACCACATGTCCCAGTCGAGTTCCTTCGGCACGGGTTGCGTGGCCAGCGGCCTTTCCGGCCCTCCGCCGTAATTGACGAAGCAGCGAACCATGCCGATCTCACCGATTTTTCCCGACCGGATGAAGTCGCGGCCACTGACATTGTGCGGCGAGATCCGCCGGTGCGTGCCGACCTGGACAACTTTGCCCGCTTTGCGCGCCGCATTCACCATCGCGCGGCCTTCCATGATCGTGTGGCCAATCGGTTTCTCGACGTACACATGCGCGCCGGCGCGCACGGCTGCGATCATGGGCAGCGCGTGCCAGTGATCCGGCGTGGCGACGATCGCGATGTCGGGCTTGGCCTGGTTGAGCAGCTCACGGTAGTCCTTGAATGTCTTCGGAATTTCGCCCGTTCCTTTCTGGACGTTGGCGAGCGTCAGCTGGAGCTGGCGCGCATCGACATCACCGAGCGCCACAATCTCGCACTGGCCGCTCGCCATCGCTTCGCGCAGGATGTTGTTGCCCCACCAGCCGCAACCAATCAGGGCGGTGCGAAATTTGCGGCCGCCGGATTTCTGAGCGGCGCGGGCGAAGGGAAACGCCGCAAGCGCGGCGGCGGCGGCGGTGCTTTGAAGGAAGCGGCGACGATTCATCGGGCTGGAGTTGAGGTGGACAGGTGAAGACGATTGAAAGCGGACCGCACGTCAGCGGCGCGCCAGGAAGAAGTTCAGCGAGGCAGTCACGTCGCCCCGATTCTCGCGATCGCGCAGGGCAGACGCAATCAGGTCCTGACGCCCAATCCGATTTCCGTACGCAGATAATTTATCGAGCGTTCGAATTCCGCCCGCTGGAAATCCTGCGAGGGCTTGCCTTGGGCCGGACGATTGGGCGTGAGCGGACGTCCCCGTTGTGCGAGCGCCTCGAACCTGGCGAGCGATTGTGGCCGCCGATCGTAATACTTCCAGAAGTCCGGCTGCTTGTAGGCAAACGTGCGCTGCGCCCCCGAGATGGTTTCAATCATGATCGGCACCTGCGGGCACAGTTGGCTCCACCGCGCGGCCAACGTTTTCCAGTCGATGAGCCCGTCACCGGCGGCGGTCCATTGCACCACGGCGCCGTCTGGAATCTGCCACACCATGTCATCGCGGAGGCTGGAGCAAAGGGTGACGGGTCCGAGCGTCTCGAGTACGTCCATCGGATCCTCGAGCGTCCAGGCGGCGTTGCCCGAGTCGATATTCACGCCGGCGATATCGCGGCCGGCGGCGTCGACCAACTGAAGGACTTCCCACGAATGCATGTCGCCACTATGGTTTTCCACCGCCACCTTGATGCCGGAGTCCAGGATTTCTCGCCGGCATTTTTTCAGGACGCCGACCATGTCGGCGATGCGCGCCTGAATTCCGCCCTCGGTCTTGCGATCCTCGGAGCTGCCGAGAATCACGCGGAACACCGGTGAACCGAGCGTCCGGGCCACTCGCAGCCCGAGCCGCAGATGTTCTTCGGCGGTTCCCCACGTGGGCTTGAACGTCTTGGACGTGGGACAAATACTCCAGCTGCCGACATAAAGCGCGAGGCCTGCATCGTCCGCCTTTTGTTTCACGTCCCGCAAGTTTGCATCCTCCAGGCTGCCGAGTGCGTCCAGGTCCGAGATGAAAAGCGTATCGAGTTTCAGCGAGGCCGCGTAGTCGATGAGAGCGGGTGCTTTCCAGCCCATCGCGCGCACGGCGAAGTTGTCGAGCCCGAGCTTGATTTTGGGTTGGTTCCTGCCGGACGATTTCCTCCCCTGGCTGGCAGCAAACAGGGGATGCCCGAGAGCGGCAGTGGCGATCGTGGCCGTGGCGAGGGATTGGACGAAGGAGCGGCGTTGCATGGAGGGGGAGGCAAAGGGCTAGCGGGTCTGCTGCCGGAGGCAAAGCACGGAATGCGTCGCCGAAGGGGAGGCGTCTGCGCAGTGCGAGAGGTTTTGGCGTATCGCGCGGCGGGGGCCGCCGGCCGTATCCGGATCTGAAGTATGCGACGCGGCCGGCCGCGTGGAGCAGTGGCCGAACGGAAGGCCGCCGGGCCTGACGGGTTCGAGTTGGGAGCACAAAATTCACGCGCCCCCGCGGCCGCCGCAAATCACCTGGAGAAGACGGGCGTCGATTTGCGATTTGTGGAACAATGGCCTTGCATCAGGTATCTCCCAAGCGAACCTTGGTTTGTCCCAGTCAGTGTTCAGATGCACGGCAAGTTCGTGATTTGAGTCGGACCGTGAGACAGTTGAAGCAGTGGCCTCGAGTGACGGTATTTCCGTCGAAGTCAGTCCCTTGGTCAGCAGAACTTCAGCGAAAGCAACGGCCGCCCCCAGACGAGGCGTGCCGCGCCCGGCTCGTTCTTTGTTTTCGGAATCGCGGTGGCGCGTCGGATGCGTCGCGGCGAACCTGACGGCATCAGAGTTCAGGAGTTGTTGAACCCATAACCAGATGTGCCCCCGCACAAAAGGAATCACATGAAACTCTCCCATCTCCTGGCGCAACGGGCGGAACTCCTTCGCCTGGCGCGACTGGCCAATCTGGCGTACGCCCACCAGGCCTTGTCGAGTTTCGCGGAGCGTATTGAACGCGGCCATATCCGCGGTCTCGTTTGTCTCCGACCGATCGATCCGGCGGCGGAGCGTTACTGCACCGCGCTTCAGGCCCTCGAGGGCAGTCAGTCCGTGCTCGATGAGCATTTTTCCGATGAGGACCTGCTGCTGCTCGCGGACATGATCGGCTTCGCCACGGGCCATCCGGGACTCGAGCACACTTTCCGGATTGATGAACTCTCGGAATTCATCGTGTCGCTGCGGACGGAACTTTTCCGCGCGGGCGTGAGGTTCGATCCGTTGGGAGTTCCGCTCACCGAAGAATGGAACCAGCGGTGAGCCGAACCGGGGCGCCTCCTCCGATCCATTCAGCCACCGATTCCTATCCCGGAAATTCACAGCTCCTATGAGAACATCCCACACGCTGGGGCAGCCGCCGGGAGTGGCGCCGGTCTTTGACCGGCGTTCCGCCAGTCGGAGACTGGCGCTACGGGCGAAAACGCGCGCACAGGGTGTGAAATTTCCCGGCTGCTCGACGAGCCGTTGCGCGACCGGCGTCAGCGACTGGAGCTGTTTGCCGCCAAAAACCTCGCTCGTCGGCGGTGCCGGATTCACCGGGCGGGCGCCCGGTGGCCCGAGTCGCTGGAGCACGAAACGCTCGACGGAGTGGCAGCCACTCGAGCCCAAACTTGTCGTCGAGGTGCAGTTTGACCATGTGAGCGGCGGGCGATTCAGGCACGGCACGACACTCCTGCGGTGGCGCCCCGACAAGGCGCCCGAACAGTGCACCATGGAGCAGCTGCGGCAAAAATCATCGCGCTTGCTGCTGTTGCTGGAGCCGCCGCGAGCGCGACCGCGCGCTCTTAGACCAGCCCTCGCTAAGAAGTCACCGCGGGTGAAGTGATCTCCGGGAACTGGCGGGGAGCCCTCACGTCACCTTTGAATGCGCCGCAGCCAAGCGCTGGAGAAACTCGACCTGGCCGCGATGGATTTTCTCGAGCGCGATGGGCAGCGGGAACCACTCGGCACGATCGACCTCGGGAAACTCAACCCACCGGCCAGACCGTGGCGGCCATTCGAGTGTGAACGTGTTGCTCACAATTTTGGCCGGATCCACCTCGGCCTGCGCCGCGAACGCGTGAATGAGTTTGCCGCCCGACGCCCGCACGGTCCCGAGTGACGCAAACGGGCCGGTCACCGTGCATCCTGTCTCTTCCGCCAGTTCACGTTGCGCCGCGGCCAGCGGTTCCTCGCCCTCGGAGAACTCCCCTTTCGGCATCGACCAGGCAGCCGCATCTTTCTTCGCCCAATACGGACCGCCCGGGTGAACGAGAAAAACTTCGAGCTCCCTTCCCTGAATGCGATACAGCAGAAGTCCGGCGGCTTGCTTGGGCATCGGGTCCGAGTTTACTGGTTTTGAATTAGCCGTCCACCGCTGGCTGCCCTTGTCGGCGGTAATCGGCCATCCCCCGTCCCATGCGACACTGGTTAATCTTCCTCCACGCCACCGGCATGGCGATTGCCGCCGGCCAGCCCGGGTTGCGCGTGCTCGAACCCCGCCGCCATCACCTCGGCGTGGCGGGCCTGGCGGAATGGAGCGAATTCGAAACCTCAGCGCCCACCGGTATCAAGATGGACGTGACGTTTAGGGCCGCGGCGAACAAACGCGAAAACACCCTCTTCATCTGGCAGGAAAACGTGAAGGTCACATGGAATGTGATGCTCAACGGCCGGAAGCTCGGCGCGCTCGAAACGCTGGCGCAACCGCTCGTACGCGCGTTGCGCGTCCCCGCCGGAGCGATCCATGACGGCGAGAACCGGTTGACGATCATGCGGACGCCGTCACCCCAACTCGACGACATCAGAGTGGGGGAGATTCAACTGGATCCGCGGCCAATCGACGAGGCGCTCAACACCGCCACGCTTGTAATCCAGGTCACCGACGCCGAGACGGGCCTGGGACTGCCGTGCCGGCTTACGTTGACCGACGCGCGGGAGGCGTTGGCTCCGCTGCAGGTCGCCGCCGGCACCCCGGTGGCGGCGCGCACGGGCGTTGTCTACACCGCTGACGGCACCGCGCGAATGGGCGTGCGGGCCGGCGAGTTGATTCTCCATGCTGGCCGTGGCTTTGAATACAGTGTCGCCACGGAGAAAATTACGGTTGCGGCGGGCGGCACGAGAACCATCGCGCTGCGCATCCGGCGCGAGGTGCCGACGCCCGGATGGATCGCGAGTGACACCCACATTCATACGCTGACCTTCAGCAAGCATGGTGATGCGACCGTTGATGAACGCATGCTGACGATCGCGGGCGAAGGCATCGAGCTGGCGGTCGCCACGGAGCACAATCACCACGCCGATTTTTCCGAGCCGGCGGCGAAGACCGGCGTGGCCCGATATTTTCGCGCGGTCGTTGGCAACGAAGTCACGACGACGGCCGGACACTTCAACGCATTCCCCATTCAGCCCGGCAGCGCGGTGCCCGATGCGAAGCTCAAGGATTGGACCCAGTTGCTGCACAACATCCGCACCGTGACGGGAGCAAAAGTGGTGACCCTGAATCATCCGCGCGACGTGCATGCGAACTTCACGCCGCTCGGCCCGGCGAATTTCGATGCTGTAACCGGGACGTTGAAGGCCTACGCGCAGCTCGACTGCGATGCGATCGAGGTCGTGACGTCGGCGGCGATGCAGTCGGACGTCATGCAACTGTACCGGGACTGGTTTGCGTTGTTGAATCACGGATACCGGCTTGCCGCGATTGGCGCGAGCGACACCCATCACGTGAGCGAGTTCATCCTGGGTCAGGCGCGGACCTACGTGGCCAGTGGCGCGGTGGACGCGGCGACGATCGACCTGGACGAGATTTGGGAGAGCTATCGGAAGGGCCGGTTGCTGGTAAGCCTTGGGTTGCTGGCGGAGATGACGATTAACGGGCGCTTTGGCGTGGGCGACCTCGTGAGCCCGCGGGGCGCAGACTTGGACGTGGTGATCGACGTGCGCGGACCGTCGTGGGTCAACGCGGATCGGTTGGAGCTGTTTGCGAACGGGATCAAGGTGCGTGAGCAGGCCATCGCTCCGACGCGGGAACCATTGAAGGCGCACGTGCGCTGGACGCTGCCCGCGCCGGAGCACGACGTGCATTTGGTCGCGATCGCCACGGGACCGGGCGTGACGGCACCGTACTGGGAGATCCCGCGCTCCTACCAGCCAGCGTCGAAAACCTTCACGCCACGCGTGGTGGGTTCGACCAACCCGATTTGGATCGATGGCGACGGTGACGGTGAGTTCACGTGCGCGCGGGCGCAGGCGGCGAAACGGTTGCAGACGGCGGCGGACGATGCCGCCACCTTTATCGCGAGTCTGGCGGCCGCGGATGAGGCAATCGCGTTGCAGGCCGCAGACCTGTGGGTGGAAGCTGGATACGCGCTGGATGACCCCAAGTTGAATGCTGCACTGGCGCACGCCCCGCGGGTGGTGCAGGCGGGATTCAGCGCCCGATCGCGTGCAGCGCGGGTGGGGCGGTGAGATTTTCCGTCTAACCCGGCGGCTGATCTGTCACCGCGTGCTGCCGTTCGAAGAGAGATATGCCCACTCGATCGATGTGCGCCGCGACGTCGGGATCAGTGCTCGCGTCGTAAATAATCAGGCTGAATCGATAAGGCAGGAGCAGGTCATCGAGCGAATCGTAAATTCGCCCGACGATGCGCCAGTCCAGCGCGGTGCCGACCAGTGCGAGATCGATGTCCGAGCCGCGCTTGTGGGTGGCTTTCGCCCGTGAACCGAACAGCACTGCTTTTTCCACTTCAGGAAATCGCTCCAGTACGCCGGCGATGCGCGCGACGGTTCGGTCCGAGAGGTCGTGCTTGGGCGTCATGGCTCGCGAAATTCAAGTTCGCCAAATTTCGCGCGAAACATTTCGAATTGCTGGACAAAGCTGGAAAGGATCGCGCCGGCAACTTCGTTGGCGGTTTTTTCGTTATAGGTATGGCTGCTCCGGTTGCGCGCCTGGATCATCGCCATCCACTCGTCGCCGTTTCCGATCAATCCTTTTGCGAACGCCTCCCGAGTCGCATCCTTGGAGCCGTAGAGATTGGTGGCGCCCCGGGATTCAAGAAAATCCTTGAGCGTGTTCCACGCCAGCTCGTGGGTGAATTCAAAGGCTTGGATTAGACCCTGTTGCTCCAACTCCGACAGTTTGCGTATTTTTGCCAGCGCCGCTGCAGCGGACAACTGCGTGAATGCCTTGCCAAAACTCTGAAATCGCTGCCGCCAGCGAACGTCGGGATTTTGAGCCATAAAAAATAGATACGGTGAAAAGCTGCCGCAGGATAGAGAAAATTGCGCGGCGCTATCTCAGCTGAGTGGATTCGGCTGTTACCGCGGCGTTCAACCCAGCTGGTCGCGCATCCGGCCTACCAAATCACGCGGCGCGGATCTGAGCCTTGCGGCCGCACGGTATCGCTCGGCGGCTGGCCGGGCGTGTTGGGCGGTGGTGGGTCTTTGGGCCGCAATTGCTCCACGAGTTCACTCACGGCGCCACACATCCGATCGATTTCGGCGGTGCCGCGCGGCTGGGGGATCACGGCGAGGATATCCCCATTGCGGATACGCGAAGCGGCCGCGCCAACCGAGTCCAGGCGACGAACGGTTCGGCCCGCAAAGACCCAGCTGACCACCGCGAAGACGACAGCCAGCAGAAATCCCCAGCGCGCAATCGCCAACTGGAATTCCCGCGCGGGCGCCAGGGCTTGGGCCAGCGTGGCCGGACGGATCGGCCAGCCCGATCCAGGCAAAGTCGGGAGTCGTGGCCTGCAACGCATCCAGTACCCGCCGGCGCTCGCCGGGATCGGCGCGCGTATCGCGCAGGGGCGCCAGGCTGGCGATGAACTGCAATTCGCGGTACCGCTCGTAGAGTCGTCGATCGATCGTGTTGCTCAGATGAGCGGCCATTGATTCGAACGTACTGCCCAGCTGCGCTTCGAGCTGCCGTTTGAGAATGGCGCTCCCAATCCATGCCACGAGTAGCGTGAACAGCACCGCGCCCCCGCCAAGCACAAGCACCGCCCTTGCCCGCAGGCTCTCTCGTGGATCGAAAATCCACCACCATTCACGTCTGCCTTGATCGCTGAGCGGGGCTCCCATTGGCATGCTGGACGCGTCGAAGCGCTTGCAGGTGACACGCGTCCGCCGTTTCCCGGTCAGAGCGTGCGACGGTTGGCCCGCGAGGGACGCCGCTTTGACGCGTTCACCACCTCTTGGGGATGGCCCAAACTCAGTTCCGCTGCAAGCGGGCGGGAGGCTGGCCCAGGCGGGCGCGCAGAAGCACGAATTCACGCGCCAGGCAGCGGAATTCGCGGCGCAAACGGGGCGCCGGCGGTTGGCGCTCCCGTGACACCAGGGCGAGCGCGGAATCGAGAAGGTGCAAGGTTTCGCGATAGTTGGAAGTAGTCATCGAAGCTGGTGGCGAAACGACAATGATCGCAGGCGCGCAGGTCGAGTGCGATTCGTGCTCGTGCGTGTAATCTTTATTCGAAAATCACGCGGACGGGGGAGCCTCCAATCTTCACCTTCCCGGAGCGGGCAAGCGACCGCGGCCTGCCGGCGGATTACATATCTGCGATCCGCGGGGCGCGTTTCCCCTTGAGCAACGCGCCTTGAACGCGAACGTAGGAAAGTTCAGTTCCGGCGCGAGCGGCGCGCAGCATCAGCCCGCCGCGACTCATGTCCCCGCGGCCGACGAAGTCCTGCGGAAACACCAGACGTTCGCCAAAGGCCGCCAGCAGGATGTCGCGATATTTGGCGGTGGCGATGCTGCCGAGAAGTATGGCGGTGCCGCGCGGCGCCAGACTTCGCCCGAGCGTTTCGGCATCGCGACGGAGCGGAGTAAAGTAACGCGGATCGGCAGCATCGATATCGACGCGACCAAAAGCGCGCAGCTCGGCTGGCGTGATGTTGCAGTCCGGGTCCACCAAGCCGGCCGTGGGTGTGATGACGCGGATGAGTTCGCCTCGTTCGTTGCGGGCGAAATGGCGCGCATATGTTATCTTCCCGCGAAAATAGAGAGCACTGGCGAACGAGAAGATGTCAGCGAGCGAACTCCCGGAGGTGTGGAACTGGCGCGCGAGGGCGAAAGGCGCGCGCGCGTTCAGCAGCAGGCGGGCCCGCACTCCCCCGACGCGGGCTGGCGACAGGAGGAATACGCGCGGCACCAGCTTACGATCTGCGTCCGTCGGCGTCAGGCGGGTCGGCATTGGACAAAACTCGAGACCGCTCCAACCCTCGGGGCTTGCTCTCCTCTGCCGACGGGGCCGGACGCTGGGAGCTAGCGGTGCGCTGGCCCCACAATTCTGGCCAAGCACGTCGGCATTCGCACCGGAGCGGCGGCTTTCCTGCCGCCGAAGTACGTTCGGTCGACCGGTCTCGGGCGACTGGAAAGTCGCCCTTCCGGTCAACCGCGCCCTTGGCGCGACGCCATAC
>JBBRCR010000294.1:0-10684 GCA_038204695.1 Opitutales bacterium
AACGCCAGTCGGAGTGGCGCTAACTCAAACAGGGGCTCACTCGATTGGTAGCGCCGGTCTTCGACCGGCTAACGCCAGTCGGAGTGGCGCTACCTCAAACAGGGGCTCACTCGAATTGTAGCGCCGGTGTTCGACCGGCGAACGCCAGTCGGAGTGGCGCTACCTCAAACAGGGGCTCACTCGAATTCCAGCGGGACCAGGTGGCCCGGCCGGGTGCTGCGCGGCAGCGAGGACCTGAACGAGTATCCGTCGCGAAGCGTGACGTGCATGACGTGGAACTGCTGCCAGAGCGCTGCGAATACGAGCGCGGTGATCGAGTTGCCGACGGCGCTTTTCTTTTCGCAGCTTGGAATCTTTCGGTTTGACTCTATGACCGCGAAGTGGGGCGTCTGCTTCAACTCCATGAAGATCCCGTCTCCCTTCCCCAATCGCATGAAACGCATCCTCACCCTCACGTGCATGATCGCCACGGCCACGCTGGCCGGAGCGGCGGACAATGTTCCACCTCCGGGATTCAAGGCCTTGTTCAATGGCAGGGACCTCTCCGGCTGGTATGGCTGGGGCACCAAGGATCCCTCCGAGCTTTGGAAGATGACGCCGGAGCAACTCGCCGACTACAAACGGAAGTCCGTCGACGGCGGCCTGCCGGCGGGCAAGGCCGGCCCCGAACACATCAACGCCCACTGGAAGGTCGTGAACGGCGAACTCGTCAACGACGGCAAGGGCCTGTACCTCACCACCGACAGGGACTACGGCGACTTCGAACTCATGGTGGAGTACAAGGCGCTGCCCGATGGCGACAGCGGCATCTACTTGCGCGGCATTCCGCAGGTTCAAATCTGGGATACGACAAAGGGCGATCCGCGCGGACTCGGCCAGGACAAGGGTTCCGGCGGTCTCTGGAACAACAGCAAGGGAGCCCCGGGCAAGGACCCGTCAAAGAAAATGGATCGCCCATTCGGAGAGTGGAACAGCTTTGTCATTAGAATGATTGGCGAGCGCGTCACCGTGATCTTCAACGGCGAAAAGGTGGTGGACGACGCCGTGCTGGAAAATTTTTTCGCCAACCAAAAAGCCGGCTACCTCGCGTATGCGAAAGCTGGAGACGCGACCAAGGGGAAAGCGAAAGCGAAGCAGGCAGAGAAGCTGCCCAACGGATTCATGCGTGACCCGGCGTTCCCGAAAGGTCCGGTTCAGCTGCAAACCCACGGCAGCGAAATCCGTTGGCGTAATGTTTTCATCCGCGAGATCGGCGCCGCCGAAGCGAACCGCGAGCTGGCGCGCCGCGGGGGCGGGGCCGGGTTCGTCGAACTGATCAACGGCCAGGATCTGAGCAACTGGCAGGGGGCGGTCGCGAGCTATGAAGTGAAAAACGGCGCCATCGTCTGCAAGCCGGGCAAGGGCGGGGATCTTCTCACCAGGGAGGAATTTGAGAACGGCATCATCCGCGTGGAATTCAAGCTGCCGGTGGCGGGCAACAACGGCATCGCCCTGCGCACGCCGCTCGGCGGGCATTCCGCCGCCGACGGCCTCGAAATCCAGGTCATCGACAGCGACGGCTACAACGCAAAGATGGCCGCCGCGGGCAAGCCGGGCCTGCAACCGTATCAGTATCACGGCTCGCTCTATCACTGCGTGGGGGCCAAGCACGGTTACCTGCGCCCCGTCGGTGAATGGAATTTCGAGGAGATCGAAGTGCAGGGACAGCGAATCAAGGTCACGCTCAACGGCACCATGATTCTCGACGTCGACATCGCCACACTCGATCGCAGTCAAATCGCGCATCCGCCAAAGGGACTCGATCGCACGAGCGGCCTTATCGGGTTCGCCGGCCACAACGACCCGGTGGAGTTCCGGAGTTTCAAGGTGAAAAAGATATAGGCGGAGCGGCGGGCGGGTCCGGCGACGAACGAGGCGCAGTCAGCCGGCGCTGAGCGGGCGAAGCAAAAAGAACCTCTTCGCAAAGGTTTCCGATGGACGAACCCGGGAGGATTTGACTCGTCCATGCGCTTGTCCAAATTGTCCACATGAGTCAGACGCTGGTCATCAAAGAAGCGGAGAACGCGATTCAGCGCCTCCTCACCGGATACGGGCTCGCCGGGCGAGAGGCATTGTCGGTTCTGCGGGGCGTGGGCGAACGAATTGCCCGGACGGAAGAGAGCCCGGTGAGCGCGTTCGAGCACGTTCGGCTGCGCTCCCTCGGAGCCGAGCGCGACCTTCTCGCGGAGGAGGGCGGCACCGTATCGGATGCTGCTTTTGCAAAATTGCTCGGAGTGAAATCGCGCCAGACTGTTCACAACTACCGTGAGGCCGGGAAGATCGTTGCCGTCGGGCGCGGCTCCAGAAATTTCGAGTATCCTGTGTGGCAGGTTAGGAACGGCGAACTCCTGCCCGGCATCGAGACGTTCGTTCACATCCTTCGGGCCAAGACATCACCCATCGGAATCGTGATTTTCTTTCTGACGCCGGCAGAAGCGCTCGAGGGCAAGCGGCCCTTGGATTTGCTGAGAAAGGGCAACGTCGAGGACGTCCTCGACCACGCCCACCGGTATGGCGACATCGGGACCTAAGCGCCTGACACCGCCCCGGCCGCCGGCGGATTTCAACCGCATCGACCTCGACACCGTTCCTGCCAGCCAGACGGTGTGGCATCGGCTGTCGAGGTCAGCTTACTCGTCTCCGCTTTTCTTTTCGCGGCTCGGAATGTTTCGATTCGACTCTGCCACCGCGAAGTGGGGCGTGTGCTACATCGCGAAAGACATCGTGACTGGGTTCATGGAAGTCTTTTCGGATCGCATCCGAAAAGGCATACTCGATTTCAATGATCTGGATGACCAAGTCGTCTGGGAAATCACCGTGCGGCCCGATCTCAACCTCCTGGAGTTGTCGGGCCCTACGTTGGGGAGAATCCGCGCCACGGTGCAGTGCTTCGTCTCGCGATACACGCTGTCGCAGGAGTGGGGCCGGGCGTTCATGGAACATCCGGACGAACTCGACGGGGCGATTTATACGGGGCGCCAGAGTGGGGCGCCGTGCATTGCGCTCTTTGGAGACACCGATCCGAAGAAAGGACGCCGGCAGCAATCATCATTGCGACACCGCCGGCTGGGGAAGCTGAGTGCGTGGGAAGGCTTCTACCCGCTCCTCTCAAAAGCGGGGGCCAGGGTGGTGAATCTTCCCTCCGCTCCGCCGGCCACGAGGTGGAAGCAAGCGTTGCGCTGACGGCGCCACCACCACCGCCGCCGCCGGCAATCAATCTCGATGAGAATCAGGGTGGCCGGTCTTTTTGAAAGTACTCGAAACGTCTGCGCTTCAGTACCGAAAATGAAAACGGCTGATCGGCAGCGGCATTTCGCTGTGTGCGCCGCGCACGCTCTTCCAGATCACCTGGTTCAACTACAACATCGGCGTGAGGTCGCAGTCGGAGCAGATCGCCGAAGACTTGATCGTAGGTGCGGTTTTCCTTGATGATATAGATGACGTGCTTGATCGGTGAACCGGCGCCGACGTCGCGCGGGACAATCGACGGGCCGGATTGCGGCGGGCGGGCACGGGCAAGCATCTCGTCGTTATAGGGCGAATTGGCCATCGCCCGCCGCGTGTGCGCCTTGATGTCCGTCTTCAGGCCGGTGAGCAACACGACGCTGCCGCGCTGGATGCGCGCGAGGTGGCTGCCGGCGCCCCACTGCGCGTCGCCGGTGCCTTTCTGCGCGAGCGGACTCGTGGGGCCGCGCACGTTGGCGTAACGGCCGAGGCCCTTCGCCGAGCCGACATAGAGCGAGTGCTTGTCGGTTGACCACGCCAGTCCGAGCCAGGCGGACTTGAGCGGCACCTGCTGGCGAATCTCCATCGTGGCCGGATCGATGACCGCGAGACCGTGCGGGCTATTGCCGCAGTGGAGCGCCACAATGCTGCCGCCATCGGGCGAGGGCGGTCAGCACAGGAGGCGGGTTTCCCCCTGGGTTTGGGCTATCGTGACGCCCGCGAGCCAGGCAAGCGTGAGTGAGAATATGATACGCTGGCTTCGAGTCTTCATGGGACGATGAATGGGAGTTCGCTGGTGGAGTGGGCGCCCGTTTCGATTCGCCTGACCGTCGCCACCGCACCGGTGAGATTGTCCGACCACCACCACGCTTCGACGCCGCGCGCATCCTGCAGCGCGACGAACGGCAGCTCGTGCCGGTAGCGAAACACGTGGGGCCGCGTGTAGGCCATGTTGCGCGTCCAGAAATGAAATGTGCTGATCGCCGCGTAGCCCGTACCGCGCTGTAGCGAGTCGTCGAGCAGGATCGGCGCGAACGACTCGTTGTCGCAAATCGGCCAGATCATCCGGCCGCCGGCGCGGTCGAGCGCAGCGATCCGACGGTCGCGAAACTCAGGCCACGTCGAATCCTTGTCGGTCATCGCGGCGCCAAAATCGACGCCCGCCGGCACAATCGGATCGCGCAGGTGGCTGTAAGAGCCGTGGCCGGGCAGACCCATGAACGCGCCGTATTCTTCGTGCCTTTAGCCATTCACGTTCAGGATTGATCAGATCCTGGTCTGCCATGCGGTCATATTCCAAGGGCGCCAGTGTGGAGTCGTCGTCCCGTTCAAGGCAATGTCGGTTGGAGTGTGCTGGATTCGCTGATCGCGGTTTCGAAGGTATCGAAATCGACACGGACGAAGTCGCTACCGACTTGGCATGTAGCCGTGTTGCCTTGGACTGCAAACACGATCCGATCAACCAAAGCCGCGGTTTCATCCGCTGATTGATTCAGGAAAGTCACGATGCAGGCCCAGTCCTCGCCGGACGACGAAGTTCCAGCCTCGTCTCCTACAAGACTGAAGTACTCCTGAAGCAACGGAACGCGCCCCGAGCCGCGTTCCTCGCCATGATAGCGCATGACATTGCTGCGACCGCTTGTCCGGCAAACCACGTAGCCAATGCGATCCCCGACATTGAGCCAGTCCGTTGGCATCAGTGTCACGGCGTCACCGCCACCGATTCCGATCACCCGCGTGCTGCCGTGCCGTCCACGCAAGACGCGTTCATTCTGCCCCATCGGGTATTCGTGTCCGACAATCCCGGTTTCACGCTCCCGTAACTGGCCGCCGTCGGCGGTGTGCAAGCGCTCCACGTATACCGTTATATCATTCGACAACGAGGCATAGGCAAAGTCGTGGGTTACACCGCCCGACCGCGTCATCCGGCCGCGCACGTCGAAGGAGTTGCTTCCCACGGTGTGGCGAAGAATTTCCATCTTGGCGTTGGCCCGCGCCGGTGTCTTCCCGTTGATGAGACCCAAATAGGATGCGTAGTGTGGCCAGACGACCCAGGTGCCATCGAAGGGCATCGCGAGAGCCATGCGATTAGGTCCCCAGGTGAACGACGTGAACTTGGTAGGAGTTCGGTGCAGGATGGCTTCCCCTTGCTCCAGCAATTTCACGCCGGAGGCCTGGCGGTTGAACTCTGCGGCCGACGCGCTGACCACACTCGAGGGCAGGAGCGCGTGCGCCAGATAGCAGGACATAAGCCGGGTGGCGCAAATGCCGCCGTATTCCAAGTCGCGCCGCACATTGTAGAATCCTCCCTCGTCCTTTTGGATTGAGCGGAGCGTTTCGAGGGAGACGTCTTCGAGGTATGCTGCCACGGAGTCGCCCTTGAGTACGCTTAGCACAGAGTGGATCACGATATCCGTGCATTGAGTGTGCGTGATTTTCCAGTCGTTGCCCCCGAAGGGGATTGGCGCACCATCCCATGCCATGCAACGCAGCAGGATTTGGTAAGCTTCCGGGACATTGTGGAGGCAGGCCCGCGGGACCGGCGAACGCCCCATGATATAATGGACCGCGTTCTCGAGCATCTCGCCCACGGTGAGCTTGAGATAGCCAACGTGTACCAGCCCGTGATTCTCGATGGTGAAGTCCGGATGTGCGTTCACCGTGTTTACCCACTCCCGAACCGGGCGGTCTTCGTCACCGCGCGCGTCGTTCGAGTGGTCCGCGCGTCGCGAAAGCGAATTGTATAGATAGAGTTTTGCGCGCCGTCCCCAGACCGCTGCATGGAGGTGCCCTGGCATCATGTTGGCCGCGAGCGAAGTGATCATGGCGTCCCACGCATTCTCCTCCGCGCCTGTGTTGCTGAACTCCTGATCGCGCGGGGGACGGTTGATAAACCGATCGGCCTCGAATGCCACCATGCGCGCGACCGCCTGTCTCATCGACGCATCGAGATGGGGCCAGAGCAGCCAGCCGCCGAGCCCCGCCGAGCGCGCCCACATGGCGGACTGCCACGCATTGCCCCATGGTTTCCCGTTGAGGCAATTTCCGCCACCGCTGATGTGGCTGTGCGTGAGATAACGCAGCACGGCAATGGCTTCGCGCCGCCGCCGCGCGCGCCGTTCGGCGTCGATGGGGCCGGAGGGCGGATCGAGCTCACTCAAGAATGCGTTCACCTGCACGGCGTACGTGATGGGGCGAACGTCATCCTCCGTATTTCCCGGAAGGCCATAATAGCCCCAGTCAGAATGGCCCGGGACCGGCACAAAGTGTTTCGCCAACACTTCCGACCAATCGAGAATGGAGTCATGGAATCCCTGGAGCAATTGACGGGATCGTGCCGGGAGAGTTCGGTCCGGGGTTGCAGGATGGACAAATGGACGAACCCCCGCGATGAGGGCGGCAACGTCCTCACGTGGAGTCTCCAGGCCCGCCGGTTCCGCGGCGAATGCACCGTTCCATATGGCCAGTGCCCCGGTTAGCACCAGGCTCAGCCGGCAGCGAGCGTCAGAGCCGTGATTCACGTATTTATATTGTGGCGACAAGGTTTGATCCGGCGGTGGATTCAGCGAAAGCCTGGCACGCGTCAGGCGAGTTCGATCTGAATCTTGACGCTCGTTGGTTTCATATGGCACGCGTAGTCGAAGGCCGCGACGGAATCGGCAAAGGCATATTGATCGGTGATCAAGGGGCGGACATCAATCTGCCGGCTCCCCATCAGCGCCAGCGCGCGCGGAAACACGTGTGCATAGCGGAAGATCGTCTCAATGCGGGCCTCCTTCACCTGCGCGGCGACCACATCAAATGGAACTGGGGCGCCCGGCATGCCGATCAGCACCACACATCCGCCGGGACAAAGTACCTCCAACGCCTCGGTCGTTGATTGCGGCAGACCCACCGCATCGAACACGACGTCGGCTCCCCAGCCGTTCGTGGCGGCGTGCACAATCTGCCCGAGGTTTTCCTCGCGGACGTTGATGGGCGTGATCGGACCGAGCCGCGCGGCGAGCGCGAGTTTGGGTGCTTGAATATCGGTGATGAACACGCGGCTGCAACCACCCGCAATTGCCGCCAGGGCCGTCACCATGCCAATAGGTCCGGCGCCAAGGACGACCGCGACATGACCCGGTGCGAGGCGCGCTTTGCCGGCGGCGTGCATGCCGACGGCAAGCGGTTCCACCATGGCGCCCTCGCCGAAACTCACGTTGTCCGGCAGCCGAAACGTGAACGCCTCTGGATGGATCACCGTCGGCCGCAAGCAGCCATGAACCGGTGGCGTGGCCCAGAAACGCACCGCGGGATCGAGGTTGTAGAGCCCGAGACGTGTGGTGCGGCTGTTCGGATCCGGCACGCCCGGCTCCATGCAAACCCGATCGCCAACCGACAGCGTCGTGACCGCCGAGCCAATTCCCTCGACCACACCCGCCGCTTCGTGACCGAGCACCATCGGCGACCGCACGACAAACGGGCCGATCCCGCCATGTTGATAGTAATGCACATCACTGCCGCAGACGCCCACCGTGCGGACGCGCACCTTGACATCGTGCGGCCCCAGCTTCTCCGGGATATCGATCTCTCGCATCTTGATGTTTCGCGCCGCTTCCAGAACTACAGCATGCATGTGATCGATAGATGACTAACGTTGTTTGAGCGACTGCACACGAAACACCGGCCGCACATAAAACATGAAAACAAAAGCGGTGATGTGCAGGAAGCCCAACGCCGTGAACACTGGGACTTAACCCACGCCGTTGATAATCCGGCCGGCGGCAAGCATGGAGACTATTCCGCCAATCGAACCGCCGACGGCGGACAACGACAAATAGGTGCCGACGTGTTCGCGCGGGAAGGTCTCCGAGATTAGCGTGAGATTGTTCGCCATCCAGCAGGAGTGTGCCGCCAGCACGATGCCGATCAGAGCGAGGGCCAGATAGGCGGACGACACGTGTACCGCCAGCACGCAACACGGCATGAGGCAGGCGGCGAGTAACATGATCCGGCGGCGGGCGAGCGCCGGCGGGCAGCCACGCCTCACCAACCAATCAGAAAGCGCGCCGCCACCAGGACCGCCGACATCGGACGCCAGAAACGGCATCCAGGCAA
Source organism: Opitutales bacterium (assembly GCA_038204695.1). Lineage (GTDB taxonomy): Bacteria > Verrucomicrobiota > Verrucomicrobiia > Opitutales > Opitutaceae > ER46. The sequence goes on from JBBRCR010000294.1 coordinate 8,365, forward strand.
ATACTCCGATCATAGCGAGGGAGAACCCCCGCGCCGTCTGCAAATATTCCGGCAGCCAAAACGAAAAGAAAAACGAGGTCGAATCGGTGAGCAGGCGCGAAACAAAGAACCCCAACACGGCCGGATGCCGCAACGCGCCTATAAAAGACATCCGCGTTACCGCCCCGGCAATTGGCGCGGTGCGTTCGGCCAGAATATAAGCCCTTTCCGCGGGGGCGAGCCGCAACTGTTTTTCCGGAGAGTCGTAGAGCACCCACCAAAAGATCAGGTAAACAAAGCCAATCGACGCGGTGATAACGAACGCCCACCGCCATCCATACTGCACTCCCAGGAACGCCACCAACGGCGGTGCAATGATTGCGCCCAGCATATTGCCATTGGAAAACAATGCTATACTCAGTCCGCGTTCACGCTTTGGCGCCCACTCGGCCAATGCCTTGATCGCACACGGCGCATTGAAGCTCTCCCCGATGCCCAGCGCGAACCGCCAGACCAGCAGCGCCACCCAACCCGTGGCAAACGCGTGTCCCATGGCCGCCAGTGACCAGAAAGTCAGCGCAATGATGACCGAGAGCCTGACCCCAATCCGATCGATGACCCGTCCGCAGAAGAGGTAGCCGAGCGTGTAGGCAACGAGGAAACCGGTGACGATATACGAGTACTCGACGGGCGAAAAGCCCAGCGTATCACGGAGCGTTTTCGACAAGACCGACAGCGTCTGCCGGTCCAGGTAGTTGATGGCAGAAAGGAAAAACAGCAGGGCAACAATTCGCCAGCGGTAAGGGAAGCCGGTGAGACGCATCGGGAGTGAGGGCGTGCCACTCATCAGCCAGCACGCGCCGGCTTAAAAGCGAATCGTGTTGGACCACGTATACTCACGCGGCTGCCCGGTGAAAAATGCGCTCTTCGATCCGGCGTAGCCCGTGATGCTGTTCGGCCGGATGATCACCCGGTAATGGTTGAACATGTTTCTTATGTTGACCTGGGTTGACCACGCCACGCGGCTAAACTTGCGCTCATAGCCGAAAATTCCGTCGAATTGGGCGCGAGTCGGTCGGTAAAACAGCTCACGCGTCGCGGTGGGGCTGTAGCCAGATCGATAAAAATACATGTCGGCGGTGCGCCACGAGAAATTGGCCGTGCCGCCAAGTTTGAGTCCATGAAGCAGACCACGAGAAACAGTGTAAACATTGGTGAGGTTGCAGCTGAATTCAGGATAGCCCGTCGTGCGATCGCCCGCCCGGGTGGCCACGATTTGGTCGATCGGATTGACTCCCGTCACTTGCATCCGGGAAATCGACAGCCCCGTCACGCCCGTGCGGATGGCGCCATGCACCGGATTGACCGCGAGGAGCACCGTGCGTCCATTCGAAGTTCGCAAGAGCCCCGTTTCCGGATCCGGGTTGGCGTAGTACGCGTTACCGGGCGTGCTCAGGGCCCCAATGGTCAAAGGAATATAGCCGGGATTATCGGAGGTTCCGGGCGTCGCGGAAAAGTTCGGCGCGACATGCACGACGGTGCCGTTGGCATAAGTGACCTGCCCCTGGCTGTTCGCATAGAACTGATCGTTGTACAGCGCATCATACGTAACGGAGGTGCCGATCGTCCCTTTCACATACGCGGCGGAAAGGCGCGACCGCCAACCCGGCAGCGGCTGGGCGGTGACGGCCGCCTGCATTCCCGCGGATTTTCGGCTGACATTGATCACCGTGCCAGTAGCGCCAAGGTGCCGCCCGTTGATTCCCGCCGGGTTGATGCTATCGCGCAACCGCGTCTGAATGGCAGGCGGATGATCGGATGCCTGCACGGCATACGCCGCGAGGGAGCCGGAGATCCTCCCGTGTTGATCGCCAATCTTTACGCCAATCTCCTGCCCCAGCGAGTGGGAAATCTGCGCCGGTCGGCCGAGCGGATCAGCCGGAACGGTCAGCAGGATGCCTGGAAGATTATAAGTGTCAGAAACCAACAAGAACGGCCGCAGCCAGGAGTTCACCGCGTAGTTCGCACCGGCCGAAAAGCTGATGCCGTCGTGGGATGCCTTGATCGCGGGAATCGCCGTCGAGGGTAATTGCCGGTTTTCGGAAAACATGAAGCGCGCGCCCAACAACGTAGTGAGCCGGCCGTCGCCCCAATGCGTGAAGTTGACGGCAAATGCACCGCGACTGATCGCTCGGCTGTGAATATACTGGCTCGTTCCGGTGACGCCCTGCGGATTCAAGGGCGAGACGAGCGCCGGGTCCGTCTGGTTTTGCGTCTGCAGGACGTAATTGATTCCGTTATACGTAATGCGTTCGTCGCCCGCCCACGGAAAGGGATTCTC
>JBBRCR010000295.1:0-10672 GCA_038204695.1 Opitutales bacterium
TTCGCCATCGCGTATGGCGTCGCGCCAAGGGCGCGGTTGACCGGAAGGGCGACTTTCCAGTCGCCCGAGACCGGTCGACCGAACGTACTTCGGCGGCAGGAAAGCCGCCGCTCCGGTGCGAATGCCGACGTGCTTGGCCAGTATTGTGGGGCAAGCGCAGGGCTCGGCGGGGCATGCGCGTCTAGTCCTTGAGAGCGGAAACTTGGTTTCAACCGGTCAAGTTTTCCATCGGAGCGGCGACCTCCAGGTCGCCGACCCGTCCGGTCGATCGAACTGTCTTCGGCGGTCTGGAGACCGCCGCTCCCGGAGAGATCGCTCGACGTCCGCGCAGCTGAACCTTAGCGAGGCGCCCATGACCTTTCAGTTCGACTGCGTTCGTCGCGATGTTCTGAGGCGGCGCCTCGTTAGCAGATGTTTTCGATTTCATCTGCTTTCCGCTCGCAGGCCGTCGGTCAAGTTCCGTCCTACGCAGTTGGAACGCGGATACTGTTGTACAAAATTGAATACACGGGCGGGACGCCGATGCCACGCCAAGCCATTGGGCAGACGTCCATGCCACGTCAGGCCGGGCGCGGTACCCTCAAACCGTTTCGCGGCGCAGTATGGCCACGGTCGGCTGCCGGGCCCCTTTACCGAGCCGCTTCAGCAACTGCCAGCCGGCGGGCGCGAGTTCCTGTTCACCCGGCAGCTCGAAAATCACGAGTGCATCGGGCCGGCCGGCGAGCCCCTCCGCCAGCCGGGCGAACAACGTTCCGGAAACCTCGGGGATGATGTCATACGGCGGATCGATGAACACCAGGTCAGGCAGCGGACCGTGACCGAATGGCGCGAGACGCGCGTCCGCCTGGAACACCGTCAGACGCGCGGGATCGCCACCGGTGCTCTTGCACACCGCCGTGATGTTTTGCCGGATACAGGCCACGGCCTTGGGGCTTTGCTCCACGAACAGCCCGCTCTCGGCTCCTCGGCTGAACGCCTCCAGTCCATAACCTCCGCTGCCGGCAAACAGGTCCAGAAAACGCGCGCCCACCACCCGGGCGCCAAGGCTCGAAAACACGGCTTGGCGCATCCCATCGGTCGCCGGACGTACCTTGTCCCCCTTGGGTACAACCAACGGAATGCCGCGGGCCGCTCCGCCGCTTATGCGCATGGGAGGGAAACCCTGGCGCCAGTTTCCCACCGCCCACAACCGGCCGCTCCGCCGGCGACCAAGCCGCGATCGCGATCGGATTTGAACGGAATGGCGTTCCGGGCAACCAGCTGCCACCCGCCGCCTGCCAGTTGCGCCAAACACAAATTAGGATTCATAAGACGGGTCCAAATGAGACTGCGGCCATCCGACCACTTCAACGGGAAAACCTTTTTCCAGAGCCACCATGAGGGGGCGGCGCGTTACCGGGATCTGTTGCGGTGGAAGTTGAAGGCCAGGCCAAAGCCTTGGCCCGCCACGGTGTCTGTCCCGATGCCGCCGCCGCTGCGCGAGCCACACGGCTCCGAATGTGCCATCACCTGGATTGGCCACGCCACATTCCTGATTCAGACGCCCCATGGAAATATCCTGACCGATCCGGTCTTTTCGCCTCGCGTTTCACCGGTCCGGTGGGTGGGTCCGCGACGCGTTCACCCGCCGGGAGTCCCGTTCGACGCGCTCCCGCGGGTTGATGCGGTGCTGCTCAGCCATGACCATTATGATCATTGCGACACGGCCACGTTGCGCAGAGTGGCCGCCGCCCACGACCCGGTGTTCATCGCGCCGCTGCGACACCGGGATCTGCTGGCGGCAGCCGGCGCGAGTAAAATCGTGGAACTGGACTGGTGGGAGTCGACTCAGCCGCGGGTCGGGCTGGAGGTTACGCTCACCCCAAGCAAACATTGGAGCAACCGCTTCGGCACTCGTCGCAACCATCGCTTGTGGGGCGGTTTCTTCCTGAACGTGGATTCAGCGCCATTGGACGGCGGGAATCGCGCCCACGAGGGCGCTGATGCCGTCGGCGAACCCGCGACTTCCCCCGCTTCCTGCCGGCTGTGGTTTGCCGGGGACACCGGATATGACATGAACCTGTTTGCAGAGATAAGGAACCGGCTGGGAGCGCCGGATGTCGCGATGGTGCCAATCGGCGCGTATGAGCCGCGCTGGTTCATGGCACCCATGCACATCAATCCAGCGGAAGCGGTGCAGGTTCACCACGATATCGGCGCACGGCAGAGCCTGGCCATGCACTGGGGCACCTTTCAACTCACGGACGAGGCGCGGGAGGAGCCCGTACTGGCGCTGGACCAGGCGCGGCGGCAGGCAGGCATCGGCTCCACGGAGTTTCGGGTCATGGATCCGGGAGAAAGTGTGCTGGTTCCGGCATCCGTGGCGTCGCTCCCGGCATGTGCCGCCGAGCCCAAACCTGTCTCCACATAGCTTGCGCTACCCTGTTTTTTTCGCACGTTCTCGCCACTGCCCACGCCGAGCCTGCGTTTGCCGACACTGCCAGGCTCCACGGGAGGCTTGTGCCTGCTGACCAACCAACTGCAATGATGAACGCCCGCCGCCTCACCGCCCGGTCGAAAGCGTGCTTTGCCACCACCGTGGCGTGGGGGCTGGTTATGGCCGCGCTGACGGCGGTGGTCCGCGGCGAACCGGTGGAGGGGGAACGCAATCACTGGCCCGTCCTGGTACGTCAGCTGGATGCGCAGCGGCAGACGGAATCCTGGACGGGAGCGGGGCCGCTGCTCTTCGACCACCCGCGGCCGGAGGGCGGCCGCGTGAGCGGTTTTCGGCCGTTCTGGTTTCAGGAACGAAATGCGGACGGCGATCTGCGCGGCGGCTATTTTTTATATCCGATTTTCAGCTACATGGCGGACGAGCACACCTGCCGGTGGAGTGTTTTCGAACTGGTGCGACATTGGGGCCGGCGGGACGGGGCACCCGCGCCGCAAAGCACGTTCGAGCTGCGCGACGAATTCGAAGTGTTCCCGTTTTGGTTCTCCCGCGAATCAGGCGACCCGGAGCTCAGCTACCGCGCCCTTTTTCCGATCTACGGCACGCTCAAGAACAAACTCTGGTTCGAGCGGCTCTCGTGGACGCTGTTTCCGTTGTACGTCGAGAACGAGAAACGCGGCGCGGTCACCACGTCGACGCCCTGGCCGATCGTGCGGATAACCCGGGGTGCCGCCCATGGGTTCGGCATCTGGCCGCTCTTTCAGCGCGTGGAACGGCCGGGGGTGTCCCGCTCGGCGTATTATCTGTGGCCGCTGGGTTTCGACCTCACGCGCTACCCTCACCCGGACGATCCGGCCGGCACGCCGCTGCGCCGGGATGTCGGGGTGCTCCCCTTCTATTCGCGCAGCACCGGACCCGGCTACATCAACGAGGACTACGCGTGGCCGTTTTTTGGATACACCGACCGCACGGTGCCGGCGCGTTATCATGAGACGAGATACTTCTGGCCGTTCGCGCTCCAGGGGCGCGGCGAGCAGCGGTACGTGAATCGATGGGGGCCGTTTTTCACCCATTCGATCATCAAGGGCTACGACAAGAAATGGTACGCGTGGCCACTGCTCCGTCAGGCGAAGTGGGAGGAGGAAGGCCTGCTGCGCACGAAAACCCAGCTGTTGTATTTTCTGTACTGGTCCCAGCGGCAGCAGAGCATCGCGCGGCCCAACGTGCCCGCGGCCGAATTGACCCATCTCTGGCCGCTGTGGAGCCAATGGGACAACGGCGCGGGGCGGGAGCAATGGCAGCTCTTCAGCCCGCTGGATGTCTTCTTTCCGAGCAACGAGAAGGTCCGCGAGGCCTGGTCGCCGCTGTTCGCGATTGCACGGCACCATCGGCAACCCACGGGCGAGACCCGGACGTCGCTGTTGTGGAATGCCATCACGTGGGAGGAACGGCCAGCCGAGGCCAGCCGCGAGTTTCACTTGGGACCGCTGCTGAGTGTTGCGTCCCAGGCGGAGGAAAAACGCATCGCGATTGGCAATGGACTCTTCGGTTTCAACCGGACCGCCGGCGGCAGCTGGCGGATGTTCTGGCTGGATTTTCCGAACGGCAACCGCCGGTCGGCCCAGGAGGGCACCCGATGAGCCCTTTTGCCGCAAGAATTTGCCGGGTGGCTGCTCCAGCACCCGTTGCTCCGCCCGCATGATCCACACACCTTTCCACCGGCTTCCCGCCCCTTCGTCATGAAACAACTGACGCGCGTCCTTGAAGGCATCGGCAGCACGCTCCAGCTGCTGTTCCGAGCGGTGTCCTATGCACCGACCCTGCCGCGGCAGTTCGGCCGGTTCATCGAACAGTGCTACATGATCGGATACACGACGCTGCCGATCGTGGCGATCCTGAGTTTCTTCATCGGCGCCGTGCTCGCCCTGCAATCCGGCCACGCGGCACAAAATCTCGGCCCGAAGCAATTCATCGGACTGCTGGTCGGTCTCACCATGGCCCGCGAGCTCGGGCCCGTGATGGTGGCGGTGCTCCTGGCCGGCCGCGTCGGCTCCGCCATCGCCGCGGAGCTGGCGTCGATGAAGGTGTATCAGGAAATCGATGCGCTCGAGACGATGAACATCCCGCCGGCCCGGATGCTCGTTTTGCCGCGACTTGCGGCCGTGCTGGTGATGATGCCGGTCCTTACCGTCATCGCCGATCTCGTCGGCTGGTTCGGCGGGGCCATCGTCGCCAAATACACGGATTTCATCTCGATCGAGCCCGTCTCGTACTTCGCGACGATGCGGCAGTACATGGATTTCACGGACGTACTCAACGGCTTGATCAAGGCGGAGGTGTTTGGATTCGTGGTCGTGCTCATCTGCTGCAATATCGGCCTCAACACCCGCGGTGGTCCGCGCGAGATCGGCGCGGCCGTCACGAAGGCCGTGGTGACGTCGCTCATTGTCATCCTGGTGCTCGACTACTTCGTCACCCAAGTGCTCATGAAACTCGACCTGTGATTATGCCGACGCCTTCCTCCAGCGCGGCGACGCGCAATCCTTTTACCCAGGCCGAAACGCAGGCCGTGGGCGTGACCATCGAACAGCTGTCGAAGAATTTCGGCAGCCATGAAGTCCTTAAACAGGTCACGTTCTCGGTCGAACCGGGTGAGATTTTCGTGCTCATGGGCCCCAGCGGCTCCGGCAAGAGTGTGTTGCTGAAACACATCGTCGGGCTCGAACTGCCGACGTCGGGCCGCGTGACCATCGATGGCCGCGACGCTTCCGCGGAGGAGACGAGGGAGCACGTGCGCATGGCTCTCGTGTTCCAGGCCGGCGCGTTGTTCAACTCGCTCTCCGTGTACGACAACCTCGCGCTCTATCTGCGCGAGCACCGGATGGCCGACGAGGCGGGCATTCGCGACAAGGTGATGCGGGCACTCCAGATCCTCTCGCTCGAGGCCGCCGCGCAGAAATATCCCTCGGAGTTGTCCGGCGGCATGAAGAAACGCGTCGCGATCGCGCGCGCCCTGGTGATGGAACCGCAGCTCATGATGTACGACGAGCCCACGAGCGAACTGGACCCGGTGATGTCCGCGACGATTGCCGAAATCATTGCGACGTTGAAGGAGCAATACCATGTCACGACCATCGTGGTTTCCCATGATCGCGACCTCGCGCTGAACATTGCCGACCGGGTCGGCATCCTCATGGGCGGCAAACTGCTCTTTCTCGGCACGGCCGCCGAACTGCACAATCCGCAGGACCCGCGAATCGCCGACTTCCTTAATCCCAAAATCGATTTGCAAAACCCGCGTTTCAAGCAGCTGGAAGGCTGACTTTTTTTTAATCCCCCGCCACTTTTTGCCTCTTTGCCCGGACCAATCACATTTCCCGAACCCATACCATGAACAACCCGCAACAAACCGCCCGCGTCGGGCTATTTTTCCTGCTGGGCATCGCGCTGACCTGGGTCACGTTTGAAACGCTCAGTGGCGGCAAGATTTCCAATGACGAGGGCTACGCCATCCTGGCGGGCTTCGAGTCCGTGCGGGAGCTCAAACCCGGTGACGAGGTGCGCATGGCCGGCGTCCGCATCGGCGATGTGAAGTCGACCCGGCTGACGAACGGCCGCGCCGAAGCCATCCTGCGGATCGACAACGGCATCTCGATCAAGAGCGATGCCACGGCGTCGATCGTCATGTCCGGGCTGATCGGCACGAATTATATCGGCATCGACCTCGGGTCCCGGGATGCCACCGACCTCGTCCCCAAGGAGCAAACCCTCGGCCGGATGTCGCTCCTGCAGCAAATGATACCATTCCTCCGCCCGCCGATGGAGCCGCTCGCCGAGATTCGCACGAAGAACACACCCGACCTGAACGCCATGATGTCGCAGATCGGGGAACTGGGGAAAAAACTCGAAGGGGCGCTCGGCAATATCGGCAATGCACTGGGCGGCGACGCCGAGAGTCCGGGCTTGATGCAAAAGCTCGACCAACTCGTCACGGAAAACCGGGAGAGCATTCAAAAAGCGACGGCCAACCTTTCCGCCATCACCGAGAAGGTGAACAAGGGCGAAGGCACGCTCGGCCGGCTGCTCAACGACCCCAAGCTGCACGACGAACTCGTGGCGACGATCGACGAAATCAAGTCCAGCGCGGCGGAAGCGAAGACCTTTGTCGCCAACGCGCAGTCCATCATCAACGAGGTCAAAGCGGGCAAAGGCGCGATCGGCGCGCTCGTGTTCGATCAGAAAGCGGGCGACGACCTGAAAGCCTCCATTGCGAACCTGCGTTCAGTGTCGGACAAGATTTCCAGGGGCGAGGGCACGCTCGGCAAACTGCTGAGCGACGACAGCATGCTGCGCGACGCGCAGGCGATCATGAAGAAGGCCGATCGCGCCTTGGACGGCCTCGACGACACCGGCCCCATCACGGCCGTCGGCGTGGTCGCGCGCGGGCTGTTCTGAGCGGGATGCAATCGTGGCGGCGAGCGTCAGCGAGTGGATGCACCTCCACTCGCTGGCGCTCGCAGCCACCGATCGCGGCGCAGCCCTGGTGCTGCCCCGTTGAGCGACGGACTAAACCTTCGGTCCGCGCTGCGCGATGTTGCGCGCCCGCAGCCGCAGGCCGTTCAAGCGGATGAAGCCCGTGGCATCACTCTGATTGTACCAGCTCTTCACCCCTTCCATCGACGCGATGTGCGGATCGTACAGCGAGTACTTCGATTTGCGCCCGCAGGTGATGATGTTGCCTTTGTAGAGCTTGAACCGAACCGTGCCGGTGACGTAACGCTGGCTCTCGTCGACGAGCGCCTGAAGGGCTTCGCGTTCCGGAGCAAACCAGAACCCGTAATAAACCAGTTCGGCATACTTCGGAATCAGCGAGTCGCGCAGGTGCATGACCTCCCGATCCATCGTCAGCGACTCCACCTGGCGGTGACCTTGCATGAGGATCGTGCCTCCCGGTGTCTCGTACACGCCGCGCGATTTCATTCCGACGAACCGATTTTCAACCAGGTCGACGCGGCCAATGCCGTGCTTGCCGCCGAGCTTGTTCAGCGCGCGCAGCACGTTGGCCGGCGAGAGCTGCTTGCCGTTCACGGCCACGCAATTGCCCTTTACGAAATCCAGCTCGACGTACTCCGGCCGGTCCGGCGCATCCTCCGGTGACACCGAGAGCTTGAACATGGCCTTGTTCGCCTTCGTCGTCGGGTCGAACCAGGGATCCTCGAGAATGCCCGCCTCGTAGGAGATGTGCAGGAGATTCCGATCCATCGAATAGGGCTTCTTCAACGAAGCCGCCACCGGGATGTCATGCTTCTCACAATACGCGATCATTTCGGCGCGGCCCGGAAACTTCTCCCGGAACTGCTCGATTCGCCACGGAGTGATAATCTGCAGCTTCGGCGCGAGCGCCATGTAAGTGAGCTCGAAGCGGCACTGATCGTTGCCCTTGCCCGTGGCGCCGTGCGCGACCGTATCCGCGTTTTCCTTTTTCGCGATGTCGAGCTGGGCCTTCGCAATCAGCGGGCGCGCAATGGAAGTGCCCAGATAATACTGGCCCTCGTAAATCGCGTTGGCCCGCACCATGGGGAAGATGAAGTCGCGCGCGAATTCCTCCACGAGGTCGAGCGTATAGTGCTTCGAGGCGCCGGTGGCGCGGGCTTTTTCCGGCAGGCCCTTCAACTCCTCCTCCTGGCCGATGTCGGCTGCGAAGGTGACGATTTCCGCGTCATAGGTTTCGCGGAGCCACTTGACGATGACGGACGTGTCGAGGCCGCCTGAGTAAGCGAGGACGATTTTCATGGGATGCAACCGAACAGGGGAAACCGCGAAGCCACGCGAATCAACGCCAATGATGCCGGGTGAGTGAGCTCGCTGGCGCTCGCAGCCACGACACACATCTTCGCTTCTGCCCCTGTCGCCTCGTCGAGTCACCGGCCAACAGCAGTCTGAACGAGCGTGAACGAGCAGTGCGGAACGTCGTTGCCTTGAATTCGCGTTTATTCGCGTCCATTCGCGGTTAACTCCGGGTTGGTCGACAGGGACCCTCGCCGGTAAAACGCGAATATCTTTCTGCTCACCTTTTCCCGGAGCGCGCCTCGTTCAATGTCGCCATGATTGCTTTTTGCATATGCAGCCGGTTTTCCGCTTCGTCGAATATGATCGAGCGCGGATTATCGAGCACGCCTGGCGTCACTTCTTCGCCCGCGTGCGCCGGCAGGCAATGCATGAAAAGGGCGTCGGGCTTGGCCGCGGCAAAAAGTTTCTCGGTGACGGCGTAGGGTGTCATCACCCGGATGCGTTCGGCCGTCTCCTCCTCCTTGCCCATGCTCACCCACACGTCCGTGTACACCACATCCGCGTCCCGCACCGCCTCGTACGGATCGGTCGTGAACGTGTAGCCGCCCGCAAATCCCTCCTGGGCGAGCAGCGTATCGAATTCCGGCGCGGCATCGAACCCCGGTGGCCCCGCAAGCGAAATGGTCATGCCAAAAAGATTGGCCCCAAGGATCCACGAGTTCGCCACGTTGCAGCCGCGGTCACCCACAAACGCGATCTTCCGGCCGCGGAGCGAACTGACGAGATTGTCGCCCTTGCCCCAACGCTCGGCCAGGGTGAACGCGTCAGTAAAGATCTGGCACGGATGCAGCAAATCCGTGAGCGCATTGATGACGGGGATGCTGCCGACGTCCGCCAGCTGCTGGACTTCCGCGTGGTCGAATGTCCGCACGACGAGACCCTGCACAAAACGCGAAAGCACGCGCGCGGTATCGCCGATGGTTTCGCCCCGGCCGAGCTGGATGTCGTTGCGGTTGAGGAAAAGAGGATTGCCCCCGAGCTCATGAATGCCGACCTCGAACGACACCCGGGTGCGCGTCGACGACTTCGAGAAAATCATCGCCCACGTCTGCCCGGCGAGAGGCTTGGCATGCCGGCCGCGGTTCGCCTTGAATTCGCGCGCGAGCGCAAACAAACCGGACAATTCGGAGGGCGTGAAGTCGGTCTCCTTTAGGAAGTGCTTCATGGGAAACCGACCCGTCTAACGATGCACCGCGCCGCGCACGAGGGAAAAGTTGGTTACTTTGCGGAAGCATTGCAGCTCCATGGAACCGGTGCAGGCCGGGACGCTTGCCTGAGATTGGCCGGTCCTCATAGTCACCCCATGGACCCCGCCGCCCAGCCGCTGCTCCTATCCGTCGAGGACTTCTTGAAATTCGAGGCTGACGGACAAGTGCGCCACGAATACATCAGCGGGCGCGTTCACGCAATGGCCGGAGCCAGCGAACGGCACAACCTGATTTCCGGAAACCTGTTCAACGCTTTCTTCAACCAACTGCGGAACGGCCCCTGCAAAACCTACATGGCCGATTTCAAGGTACGGCTGGAGGTCAATCGAGAGGACATTTTTTATTATCCTGACGTGATGGTCGCCTGCGTCCGCGACGGGGTGGAGGAATTTTATCTGCGTTACCCGAAAGTGATCGTCGAGGTCCTTTCCGCGTCGACCGAGATGATTGACCGACGCGAGAAGCGGTTGAATTACCCGCTCATTCCAACCCTGGCCGAATACGTGCTGGTGGCGCAGGACCGACCAGAGGTCACCCTTCACCGCCGCGAAACGCAGTGGCGGCCGTTCGAACACACGGCGACCGACAGCCTCGTGGAGTTCACCTCCATCAAGCTCTCGCTGCCGCTGGCGCAGATCTACGACGGCGTGCTGTAGACCGGCGGGCTGGCCTGCGGCCGCTCTATTTTTTCGCCGCCACTACTGCGCGGAGAATTCGAACCGACTCCGCCAATTCGTCCGCGGTCGTGTTCAGCGGCGGGAGGAAACGAATCACGTTCCCGCCCGCGCTTGGCGCCAGCAGCCCGCGCTCCCGCAGGCCGGCGATGAAGGGCGCGGGATCCGACGCCATTTGCACCCCGACGAGATAGCCCTGCCCGCGGACGCCCAGCACCTGTTGCGGAAATTCAACCGCGAGCTGCCGCAACGCCTCGTGCCACGGGCCACTCTGCGCGCGCACTTTTTCCAGGAGATGGTCGCGCTCGATGACATCGAGCACCGCCAGAGCCGCCGCGCAGGCGAGCGGCGTGCCGCCGAAGGTCGTCCCGTGGTTCCCCGGATGAAACAATTCCGCAAAACGATCGCGCACCCACATCGCTCCGATCGGAAACCCGCCGCCCAGTCCTTTGGCCATTCCAATCGCATCGGGTGTGATCCCGGCATGCTCGAAGGCGTAGAATTTTCCC
>JBBRCR010000296.1:0-10663 GCA_038204695.1 Opitutales bacterium
CGTATGGCGTCGCGCCAAGGGCGCGGTTGACCGGAAGGGCGACTTTCCAGTCGCCCGAGACCGGTCGACCGAACGTACTTCGGCGGCAGGAAAGCCGCCGCTCCGGTGCGAATGCCGACGTGCTTGGCAAGAATTGGGGGGTAAGCGCAGACCTACCCAGCCGATGGCCGCCACCGCCCCAGCTGAGCGGGCTGGGCTGGGGAACGTCCAGTCGCGCCCCCATGCATCAGGTATCTGCGGCGGCATTCGCCCCGGCTCGTGTTCAACCCGCGGCGCCCCGGACAAACTCTTATTTACAAGCTCTGCACAGTGTGGCTTAGTGCGCGAGTTCCGCCACCCCGCCCATCTGGCTGTTCCCGCAATAATGCCACCAGCTCGGATCATTTGCTCATTTTTATAGCGCGACCGCACCATCCCGGTGTGTAGATTATCAACGGCGTCTGGAGCCGGCGTAAGCAGCTAATGTTGGAAAACCATTGGAGGTTCGATCATGAGTGAGAGCAATATAGCCCCTGCGGTACCGGTGCATTCGACAACGACGGTTCCCACCCACAAGCCCCAACCAACACCCGCGCCAGCGCTCACCGGCACTTATCCGGAGCGGTTTGCGGAGTTGGAACAGCAAATGATCGACGAACGACGGAGAGCCTGGGGCGCGCCGCCGTCACCTCCGGTGATCGCCGGTCTCGCCTTGTCCGGCGGCGGAATCCGCAGCGCGACCTTCTGCCTCGGCCTGCTCCAGGCGCTCGCGCGTCGCTCACTCTTGCAGCGGTTTGACTTTCTCTCCACGGTTTCCGGAGGCGGCTATATTGGATCGTTTCTCGGCGCGTGGATCAACCGCGAGGGAGCGGCCACCGTGCAGCGCGATCTGCCGGATTGCGACAGCAAGCCGGTCCGTTTCCTGCGCAACAACGGCCGCTATCTCGCGCCGAATGGCAGCGGCGATTTGATGACGGCCACCGCCGCGCAGCTGCGAAACTGGTTCGCCGTATGGCTGGTGTTGGGAACTCTGGTCCTCGGCGCTTTTATTCTAGCCGAGGCGGTGAAGATCGGGACCCGAAATTGGGACTGGTCTCAATCGATGCGCCGAATCGCCGAGCGGGCGGAGCAGCGGAGCGTGACGACACCAATGGCGGTGCCGGCTCCGCCGAATGCGACGGTTGAGACCGGTGCAACGACGAGGGTGCAGGCTGTCCTCCAAGCGGCCGATAGCGTCGTCGCCCAAGCGGCTGCGCCCCCGCGCTCGTTTTGGAAGACTGCCGGCGAGCACATTTCACTCAGTCCGTTCTTTTATGTCGCCGCCTGGGTGTTGCTTTTCTTTGGCTTGTCGACCGCAACCGCGTATTGGTTTGTCGGATCCGTCATGAAGCTGTGGCCGCTTTGGATCCTGCTGGCGTTGATCGGTGCAGCCCTTGCCTGGTATTTGCTGGGAGCCGCCACCGACTGGACCCTGCGGCGGAGAATGCTCGCCGCTGGCTGCTATATAGTCACGGTGGCCCTGGCGATCCGCGCGGCGCTTTCCGCGCATGAACCCGATATCGGCCGCAATTGGATCACCGACAGACTCGCCGCGGCACTCATGCTGGCGATCAGCGTCGCGGTATTTGCCGTGATCGACACCGTCGGCCAGTCCCTCGCGCTTGACGCACGCTGGTGGTTGAGCGCGGCGTTGTTGCCCGCGCTTGCCGTGGTGGCCCGCTGGGTCATGCCCACATTGACGGAGGCCTCGAAAACGGGACTGCCCACCTGGGTTGGAAAGTTGATCCTGCCGCTCGTGGCGGTGGTGATTGCCTTGCTCGCGCTCGGCGTGCTGGGCATGGCGGCGCATCGGATTGGTGGGCTCGTTCTTTTTGGAACGACGTTCCCGCCAAACTTCATTCCTTCGTCGGATCCATCCGAAATCCTCCTGAACGCGCTGATGGTGGCAGGTGTGGCGTTAGGGGTGCTCATCGTGGCCGCTGCGCTCGGGCTGAAGTTCGTCTTCGTGAACGCCTCCTCGCAGCACCGGCTATATTCAGCGCGGCTGACGCGGGCGTATCTGGGCGCCTCGAATCCATGGCGGATCGACCCGGCGAAGATGCGGGCGGCCGCCCGTGCGGCGCGGCAGGAATCGCTGATCACGGATAATGCTCGGGCCGGCGACGTGACGACCTCGCTGCAGGGGGATCAAATCGAATACCTCAACTACACGCCGCACCGCCGAGGCGGCCCACTGCATCTGATCAATGCAACCGTGAACGAGACGATCAGCGGGATTTCGCAACTCGAACAGCGCGATCGCCGCGGGTTTTCCTTTGCGATCGGGCCTGCCGGGCTGAGTGTCCGCAATTCGGACCACGCCGAGTTCCTTCGAGTGGAGCCACCAAAACCCGAACCCGGTTGTGCGTATATACAAGGCGGCAAGCCCGGTGGGTTTCACACCCTTGCGGTGAAGACAGGCAAGCCTATCCAGATCGAACTGCCGCCCCTCGGCAGCTGGGTCGGCATATCGGGTGCGGCGTTCACGACCGGGCTCGGCTCACGCACCAATGTCGCGTTCAGTTTCCTGCTGGGGTTCTTCAACGTGCGCCTCGGCTATTGGTGGAATAGCGGCGTGCTCCCGCAGATGCGGGCAGGCGTCGCTCCCCGGCCCGCGGGCGTCCGGATCGCCGATGTGCTGAGCCGCTGCTTCAGCGCACAGTCGGGGTTGCTGGATGAGTTCCTGGCGCGGTTCCACGGGCCGGCGCGCCAGCACTGGTACTTGTCGGACGGCGGTCACTTTGAAAACTCGGGTCTCTACGAGCTAATCCGCCGCCGAA
Organism: Opitutales bacterium; assembly: GCA_038204695.1. Lineage (GTDB taxonomy): Bacteria > Verrucomicrobiota > Verrucomicrobiia > Opitutales > Opitutaceae > ER46. The sequence continues at coordinate 2,799 of JBBRCR010000296.1, forward strand.
TTCCCCTGATGGTCTGCTGCGACTGCGGAGCGGATCCCGAATACAAATTCGAGGACCTCGCGAGTCTGGTGCGGAAGGCCCGGATCGATTTTCGCGCGGAGATCCAATTCTGGGACGAGTCACAGATTAACGCGCAATTCGGTCCGCAAGCCGCGATCCCGCTGCCGCGACTCTGCGCCGCCGTGGGTCCACTGTCGCAGTTAGGTTTGCAGACCACGGGGCCCGCAGAGGGATTCGCGCGAAAGCATGCGGTACTAGCCACGGTGACATACCGCGAGGGCGGCCAGTCGCTTCTTCTGGTCATTAAACCCACGGTCACCGCCGAGACTCCGCTCGACGTGTGCCAATACGATTCGACCGACAGTGCCTTCCCGCAGCAATCGACGATTGATCAGTTCTTCGACGAAGCGCAGTGGGAAAGCTACCGCAAGCTCGGCGACTATATAGGCGGCCGGTTGTTTGGCGACACGGATGGCGCCGGTTCCGCGGAATGGGATGCACTGGCGAGCCTCGCGTTGACCTTTGCCCAATCGCGTACGCCCGGTCAGCCGCCCGCCCCGGCGATGGCCGGCATTCGGCTGCAGTCGGTGGCGTGAATTTAGACGATTGGCGTCGATATCACTGCGGAAACCTGCCCGCTGGGAACCGCCACGGTGACACGTCTCGCGTTGGCGGCAGATGTGCGGGGCTGAGACACGCGCACTCTTACAACGACCCGCGCGCCCCGGAGGTGATCGCCAATTTCATTGCGCGCACGATGGATGGCCGGGCCGTGCTCCGTTCATCGACACAGCCATGACGGCATTTGTCCGGCGAACTGAACAGCAGCGTGAGGGCGCGCTCAGTCGCGGTCGCCCGAATTCGATTTCGCAATCAAATGTTCGCAACGCGCGAGGCCAGCCTTCGCCTTGTCGTTGTACGTCGTGTCTTCTTTCAGGAGTTCGCGATAGCCTGCCACTGCCGCGGCGTAATCACCGGCGGCTTCACTCAGCCGCGCCAAGTAATAGGATTTTACGGCGGATCCTCTGATATCGGAACCTTCGACCAGCCAGCGAAACGTCGCCAGGTGATCTTTTGGCGGTAGCACCTCGAGGAGCGCAGACCCATCGTCACGACCCACATAAACATAAGCTGCGCTATATACCCTCCCGCGATCGTCCGACGGCAAATCCTCGTGGTTGCGCCGCATTTCATCGGCCATGCGGATCATTTCAAGCGCGGATGCCGGCGTTCGCAGCCAATCGAGTGCAGCGATCCGTATGTGCTGTACGAAGGCGCGTTCGCGGGCGGTGCTCAGCGCAAGCCGGAAACGAGCTTTCACCTCCTCGAGCGGGCGTCGCCGCGTGGCCAGCCAGTGGCCCCACATCGCATTCGCAAACGGGTTCGTTCCGTCCAGGGCGACCGCCGTCGCATACTCCTCCTGGATTTTAAGATCCTCGTTGGTCTCGCGGAAGCGCAGAAAGTTGGCCCAGCCGATATGCGCGTGAATATCCGCCGCGCGAATACCTTGGGCCGTGGTCGCATTGAGATACAGGCATTCGAGCAGGGGGCGCACGGCGGTTGCGAAAGTTTCCGGTGCCCTCACCGTCATCTCGCGCACCCAGACCATCGCGATCTCGAGTTGCTCTTCGCGCGCCGCGGCCGATTCCGGAGCGGCGGCGAGCGCGCGCCCAATTGTCTGCCAGGCTCCGGCATAGTCACGGCCGGTTCGTTGCTGGCGGGCGGCGGAGACGAGATTTTTGACCTCGGCCGCCTCTTTCCGGACAGCGGGCGCCACGGGTTTCGCATCCAAGAGATCGCGCAGTCCGCGGGGCCATTGGAAAAACGCCGAGGTGAACAGGAGGAATGCGGTTGCCACCGTCACGATCAGAAACGCCCAGGTCATGAGCTGTACGGGCAGGATGAAATGGCGCGGTGCCGTCGTGGTCAGCCGGGCGAAGATCACCATCGCCACCATGAGTACGAGCGTGATGACGGCGCCGAATACGGCCGTCTGTGGGGAGAGCTGGAACGTTCCGACCATGGCCACGACCGCGAGGATCCCGGCCACCGCAAGAGCGTAGCGCATGGCGGGCACCGCTTTGATCGATTCACGGAGGATCCTGAGCAGTTGCGCGATCATCGTGGGATTGGGCTCGGCTGCAGCCGGTGGGTTTCGGAAGGCGTGGCCGCATGCAAAACGTAGCGCGATGACGTTTTTTGGGAAGCCGGATTCGCAGTCCGTCGAAGCTCACCCCGGCCGGTGCTCGTGATGCCTGGTTGCGAATGATCGGGCGGCCGGGGATCCGGTTCAGAATTTCAGAGCGGCAATTCGACCTCCTCATTTGGCAACCCGTGGGTGTAGTGACTCGGTTCGCGCCCCGTTTGGCGATCATATTGAAGTGGGAAATGAGCGGGTGGCTCGTAAGAACGACTGCGCGCACGTGGGCGTCGACCCTCCCAGTTTCAGCGGTCCGACGACTTCCGCACGGACGCCCAACAAGCCCGTGGGGCTGTGTTGGGAGTTGCCCTCATTGCGGGCCTGAGTTCCCTTTGGTCTCCCGCTGCCTCCCCTGGCAGCTCCACGTCAACCCCGACATATTATGAGCACCAACCATTCGCGGACCACCCGCGGGCGCGGACGCCGCTATGAGAGCATTGTCGACACGATCGGTGACACGCCGTGCATTCGCGTGAACCACCTGGCACCGGAGTCCGTTCGTCTCTATGTGAAGGCCGAGTTCTTCAATCCCGCTTCCTCCGTGAAGGATCGGCTGGCGATTAGCATCATCGAGGAGGCCGAGCGCCGCGGCGAACTGAAGCCCGGCCAGACCGTCGTCGAGGCCACCAGCGGGAACACCGGCATCGGGCTCGCGATGGTGTGCGCCGCGAAAGGTTATCCGCTCGTCGTCACCATGGCGGACAGCTTTTCGATCGAGCGGCGCAAACTCATGCGCTTCCTCGGCGCCAGGGTCGTGCTGACGCCGCGCGCGGCCAAGGGGATCGGCATGTATCAAAAAGCCAGGGAACTCGCTGACGCCAACGGCTGGTTTCTGGCGCGGCAGTTCGAAACCGCGGACAACGCCAGGATTCACGAGAACACCACTGCGCGGGAAATCCTCGCGGATTTCCACGGGGAGAAACTCCACTATTGGGTTACTGGATACGGGACCGGCGGCACCTTGACCGGCGTCGGTCGCGTGCTGCGGAAAGAGCGTCCGGAGACCAAAATAATCCTGAGCGAGCCGGCCAACGCTGCGCTCGTGAGCAGCGGCATCGCGCAGCCGCGCGGACTCGAGAATGCGCCGGCGGCCAGCCATCCTTCGTGGCAGCCGCACCCGATCCAAGGGTGGACGCCCGACTTCATTCCCTTCGTGTTGCAGGAGTCGGTGGATAGAAAGTTCTACGATCAAATCATCCCCGTTTCCGGCCCCGTGGCCATGGAGTGGTCCCGCAAGCTCGCCCAGAAGGAAGGCATCTTCACCGGTATTTCGGGTGGCGCGACGTTTGCGGCGGCGATGCAGATAGCCGAGAAAGCGCTGCCGGGATCGGTAATCCTCTGCATGCTGCCGGATACCGGGGAACGCTATCTCTCGTCGCCGCTCTTCGAGGGAATCCCCGAGGGCATGTCGGCCGAGGAGAACGCGCTGTCGCTATCGACTCCCGGTTTTCACCTGTCCGCATAGAACTCCGCGCCGCCGCGTTCGAGCGACAGGGTTACGGACGCACGGCCGCATCGCCGGGCGACCGTTCAGTTTCGTGCAATCGGCCGACGACACCGTCGCGCTCCTGGAGACTCTGCGCATCAAGCAGGCCGATCTCTTCGGTTTCAGCAACGGCGGCACGATTGCGCTGCAGGTGGCCATGCGGCATCCGGGCGCGGTGCGCAAACTCATCGTGATGTCTGCATTCTTCACCGCGACGGCGGCGACCCTACATTCTGGGATGGGATGAAGCACGCCCGGCTGGAGAACATGCCGATGGAATTGCAGGAGGCGTATCGCGAAAGATGCGCTCATACTCGGGGCGGGACTCCCCCTTCGGTTGTATAAAATGAAAAACATGGGCGGGACGCCCATGCCACGCCGGGCGAATGCCCGTTCGCACCACTCGGTGGCGCTCGCAGCCACGACGCGCTGACGCGGCTCCCCGCCTGAAATTGCACGCAGCAAGACATCAGACGGACGGATGGCAGTGTGGAGTAAATCGGCCGTGCCGCGTGGCATGACTCGCCGTCGCGCGGAAGTGAGGTCAGGGTTTCAAGCCCGGCAGATTGGGGGACGGACGCGTGCCGGGAATGGGGTTTACCCGCAGCAGATCCTCCGGCGTGTAAAAGTCGATCTCCCACTGTGACTTGCCACTGACAAAGAACTTCGCCGTGGCCCCCGCCACCGTGTCGGTGTCGCCGGCATCCAAGCCGATGACCTGCGGATAAAACGTTCCCCAACTGGGAAAGTCCGTGCTTTCCAAAAGCTTCACCGGGGGTTTCCACGTCGTTGGCTGGCTGAGATCGACGGCGTATGAGACGTAGAGTCCCTCCTGCGACCACCCGGGTTCGCCGCTCGCGCGGTTCAGCAGCACCACGAAACAATTCAGATAGGTGTTCCAATGAACCGCTGGACCCCAAAACGAGTCAGGATCGGCCTTCTGCCACGCCCGCTCCGCCGGAAAGATTGCCGTCATGCGTCCGCCGAGGCCCGGCTCATTCCATAGGCCCTGATGATACTTGTGGACTTTGCCCACTGGTTCGAACCGGTCCGCAAACGCCATTCGGGCGACCGCGATCCCCTGCGTTTCCGCTTCGCCTCCGTAATTGGTGAAGAAAAAATAGAAGTATTCTCGTTCGCGGTCCAAAACGACGGAGAAATCGCCGTGCCCGCCGAGAAACGCTCCGTTTTTCGAATCGGGATCAAGGGGGTCGCCCGATTCGAGCAGAAACCCCAGATCGTGCACCGTGTTGCCACCGTCAAACGAAACCACCGCGCCAATCTTCGGGGCCGTCAGATACCACTCATCGTGCAATCCAGCCGGTTCATGATGATACCATCCGAAAACCGTGCCATCGTCGTCGACCCAGGCGGCTTCCACCCAAATGGCTTGGTCGACAAGGGTTGTGACGTCCACCCGGTCCGACTCCCACGAGCGTAACTGGCTGTCCCATTTGCTTATTTTCAGTGGACGGCCCACCGACGTGAAGAGGTGCATCCGCCCGTCGAGCCAGAACGAGGGACTGTTGCCGTCGGTCTCGGTGGGGAGTTCCACCTTCTCAACGATGCGCAGCCGCGCTTCCTGGGTGTGACCAGGCGTGCAGGCAAGACAGACTATTGCAATGGCAAGACCGAGGGCGCGATTTCTCAATGTGGCGATCATTCGACGCGACCGCACTTCTGGCGGTTACGCGGGAGGCCACAGAAGTCACGGCGGAGCCGTGGACCGGCTCCCTGTCAGGCACGTGAGCGACAACGCCGATGCGCTCGTCTACTGCTTCGGCACCACAATCGTGTTGCCCGTCATCATGTATTCCGGATCGCTGCGTGGGGTAAAGCAGACGCCGATTCTGAAAGTTCCCGGAGGCAACTTCGCCTGCGGCAAGCGTAACTCGAAGCCGGTGTAGGCCGCGTCCCAGCGCTCGTAGGCTTTCGCGACATCCGGCCGCAGGCGCTGCGTCGGCTCGAAGGCGAAAAGACCCGCCGCCGACCGGAACACGACGGCAAGGTCTCCGCGCCTCATCGTGTGATCCGGCCGAAGCGCCCATCCGCGCACGCGGGTCTCGCCCTCCTCGGTCGCGACCTGCTCGATGAAATACTCGGCATCGTCGATTTCCGCCGGCTCATCCAAGGTGAGGGGCAATGGCTGGGCCAGCATCAGCTGATCCATTGGCGGCAGGCGGTAAAGCTCCCGGCACTCTGCTTCGGCGATCAGGGAATCGGCCCACGCGGTGTCGGGATAGAGCCTGGTCGGTCCCTTGGCAAACGTGCCATGCCGGTGATACGACCGCGCCGCCATCTCCGACGATCGGGCCAACACCCGCCCTTCACCCAGATGGCGCCAGTCGGCGGCGATATTGAAAGCCACGAGCCCCATGAACGTGAGCGGCAGCCACCACGCCCGGCGCGGCGAACGCACCAGCGCACGCTCGACGATCATCCCGACGAGCACGGCCCACGCCACCGAACTCAGGATCACGTAGCGCGACGTGAGTGGCGCCCATTCGGGCGAGAGGAGCGCGCGCCCCCAGGCGATCATGCCCATCGCACCGAGGCACCAGGCGATCGCCGCCAACCCGACACGCTCGGGCGCCGCCACGCCGCGGCGGAATAGGAAGACCGTCACAGCCAGGAACACTCCACCCAGCCATGGAGCCACCTCCACATCGCAGAGCGCGGCGGAGCTTCCAATCAGGGTCAGCCAAAATCTTCCCACGATAAAAAGGTCCCCCAGCGCGGGAACCCGGTGGGCAGAGCTGATGTGAAAGTGAGCCAGAAAAAGGGCGTGCGCGACGAGGGCCGCCGCCGTCCAGCCGAGGGCGGCGCGCCAGCGCCGCTCCAGACACAGCCAGGCCATGCCGACCGGCCAGACGACAATGCCGTGCGCCAGCGAAAATGTGCCGAGAAAAGCCCACCCGCATCCGATCGCGATGGCCACGGGCCCGGTCCTGGTCACCGCCGCCACGGCGGCAATCGACGCGAGCACGACAAAAAAATGATCAATCGAGGCGCCGCTCCAAAAGAGGTTCTCGTGATGCTGCAGCTGAAATACCATCAAAGCGAAAATCGCCGCCAGGCGCAGCCGCGACTCGACTCCTTGAGTGTCCCGCAGGAGCGGCACAATGGCCGCCACGCAAAAAAGATTTCCCAGCACGGCCAGCACTGCGAAATTGATCCCGCCGAAGAGCCAATAGGATGCCGCAAACAGCAGCCGGCTCACCACCATGCGATGTTCGTTTTGCACCGCCACAATCCGCGCAAGAATCTCGCGCCCACTCGCCCCGGAATCGAGCGAGACGAGCAGGTCAAGCACCGTGTCGAATTCGTCCCAACGCGGTATGTTGCGAACCCACAGACCGACCTGAAACGCGACAAAGCCCAGCGGCAGGACCGCGAGCAACACGTAGAGCCACCTGCCCCATGGCACGCGGCGGACAACGGTCGCTGTGGTGGGGCGGTGCGCCGGCCTGAGCAGCCGACCGGCAAAGGAAAGTTGAAGGAGCGACTCCATGGTAGGAGGCGACGGGTGGGGCGTCGCGCACGTCGGGGTTTTGACGCAGAATTACGCCGTACACGTCGCAAGTGGCGCAACGCGATGCGGCTGACATTTTCGTCAGCTCGGAAGCCAGGACGGAATCGCATTGCGGGCCGACGCGGGAAGTTCGCCGGACGACGGGAAGGAAACTTGAATTATTCGTGGGGCGGCCGGAGCTGATCGACCACACGCTCATCGTCTACACGAGCGACAACGGGTTCTTTGTGGGTGAGCACGGCTGGTATGACAAGCGGTTCATGTATGAACCTTCGCTGCAGGTGCCGATGATCGTACGTGCGCCGCGGGGGACAAAAGGCAGGACGGTGGACGCGATGACGCTGAACATCGATGTTGCGCCGACGTTGCTCGATTATGCCGGAGTCAAGCCACCGGCCAGCATGCAAGGGCGCAGCCTGCGTCCACTGATCGAGGATACGCTGCCCGAGGACTGGCGAAAATCGATATATTATACCCTCTCAAACCAATCCAAGGCATGGTCACAGAGGACACAGAGCTCCGACCCGGAGACGGCAGGAGGCCACAAGGTGTTCGATGCCGTGCACGCAATTGAAGAACGCGAGACATGGAAGAACGCGAGACTCGGAAGACTTCGGAATCTTCCGCGTCTTATTCTCTTCCCCATC
>JBBRCR010000297.1:0-10571 GCA_038204695.1 Opitutales bacterium
GGTAGTTCGTATTCAGGTTCACCGAGCGCTCGGCATAGCCGGTCGTCTTGTCGCCGGCGCCCAGCAGCAGGTACTCGCCGCCATTGGGCGCGACAAAACCAAGTTGATGCTGCGCAATCGGGAGTCCGGTGGCGTCGGTCCCAACCCCCGCCGGGGTGAGGCGGATCGCCGAGGCGTTGGTAATCTGTCCGCTGGTCGGATTGATCGTCGCCCCATAGGTGGCGGCGCCCGCCGGCTGCCTGAGCATTTCGAGCGTCAACGGCACCAGCGGGCTGGTGGCAACGTTGCGCACCGACGGGACCAGCAGCGCGGTCAGGCCGCCATTGGCCTGCCGCTGCGCCACCGCGACGCTGCCGTCGGCCAGCGTAATGGTATTGAATTGATCGTTATAGAAGATCGGCCTCACGAGGTCCTGCTCGAATTCGCCGCCGGTTGTCCCGGCGCTCACCTGCACGCGCCAGCGCGGCGTGGGACGCATCGATAGTGACACTTCGTAACCACGGGAGCGCAGTTTCACCGGCACGAACACATCGCCGTTGCGTCCATTGATGCCCGCCGGGTCGATGATATTGCGAGCGGCGACGCCTATATCGACATTCTCGCTCTTCGATTTGTTTTCGTAATATGCAATGGAGCCCGATACGCGCCGCTCGAACAGGTCGAGCTTCAATCCGGCCTCCTTGCCGATGCCCGAACTCGGGGGCAGAAAGTTGTTGTCCGGGTCGCGGCGCAGCGTGCTCGCGCCGGTGAATGATTTGCCGACGTTCGCGTACACACCCAAGGCATCGGTGAAGTTGAACACCGCGCCCGCCAGGCCGGTCGTTTCATCCGTGTCGTAAAGCGTCTCGCTCGAGCGGTCTTCCAGCCGGTTGCGCAGCACAACCTGGTCGAGGCGGCCGCCCGCCATCGTCTCGAGCCGGCCCTTGAACCACGTGCCGAGCCATGTCGCGTAGAGGGCATCCTGTTTTTCCTGCCGGATATTCGGAAAGGTGCGAAACGCCCAGCGGGTCGGCCCGAAGTCGGGCACACCGGGAAAACCGGACTGGACCGCCACGGAGGTCGCCGCGACGCGGCGGCGGCCGCCATCCTTGGGCGGGCATCGTGGTGTTGGCCTGCTGCGCGATGAAAGCGCGCACCGGCTCGGCGGAGCAAAACCGGATGCCGCTCACCCGATCACTCCGGAAGACGACTACGAGAGTGTCGTTCTTCGGGTCGTTCGAACGGCTGGCGGGCTTGAAGTCCCAATAGACCCAGACGTTGGGGTCGAGTTTGGTAGCCGGGGCCCCGAGCATCGCCACGACTTCACCCGGGACCATGCCGAGAGCAATGTGCGGACGGGTCGTTAGAGTGATCAACGAGTCCTCGCGAGAGAGAGTCGATCGTTCGGCAAACGCGTTGACCGAGGTGGTCGCGCAGAAGATCAGGGCGAAGACGGGGCAGGGTAATCTCATGATGGGGTGGGGTTCACTCCCCAATGCGCAATCCCGACCCGAAAAGGGCCACGACCAGAAAGAAAGTTTGGGGCGAATGGCGGAAATTGACGCCGACTGCCGGTCGCCGGCCGATCAAAACCGCCGCTGGCGAGCGCCGAATGTATCAGTTCGTCAGTTACGTCGCGGTCGCGACCCAGCCCCGAAGCCATTTCATCTCAATCACATTGACTGCGAACCGCGAGCAACGCGCCGCCTCAATGCCGCGCTCACTCCTCCTGGGGGTCGCCGCCGCCGCCGAAACCTCCTCCTCCACCTCCGAATCCTCCGCCCCCGCCACCGCCGTCGCCGCCACCGCCACCGCGTCCTCCGCGTTTGCCTCGCTGCGGCGGCGCGAAGGCGAGCTTCGTGGTCATCTCCACGTACACGCCCTTGCCATCCTTCACGGGCGGCTCATACGCGGCGCCGGCCACGGCCAGAATCGCCGGCAGATAAAATTCCTTCGGAGGTGTGCCCACGATCTCGGGGTTGATCGTCGTGCCATCAGGCGCGACCACGAACTTCATCTGCACGCTGGCTTCCGCCCCCTTGGCGGCGGGGGGATAAACCGGCTGGAGCGGTTTCTTTGCCTTCAGCTTTTTCCCAAATTCCTTCTGCGTCAGCACCCGTTCCGGCACCTCCTGAAATACCTTCCGTTTGAACTTCGCGTTCAACTGCTGCGTCACGGGCGCGGCAAACTTGAACGGCACCGTGACCCGCCTCTCCACCGCCACCCCGTCAACCGTCGCCGGTTCAAACCGCCACTTACGCACTGCCGCGAGGGCCACCTCGCCAAACGCTTCGTGATCCGCGGATTTCACCTGGGCATCCGCGACGGTCCCGTCGGGCTGCACGATGATTTCGATGAATGCGGTTCCGCTCGTGCCGGTGTCGGTGAGCGCGGCCGGATACCCGGGCGATGGCGTCTCCACTGGTTTTGGCGCCGTTTGGGCGGCTTCGACCGTCAGTGTGAGCGCGAAGGGGACGACGCACGCGAGCAGATGAAGACGCGTTTTCATGGTGGTGGCGAAAGTGGCGAACAACGAATCCCATCCGCGGGAGTTCTGCAAACCTGCTCCGCGTGGTTTCGACCGTGGCTGCGAGCGCCAGCGAATGGATGGTGGAGAGCGCCAGCGTGTGGTGGAACGTTTGATGCATCGACTTGCTCGCGCTCGCAGCCACGAGGCCGGGGCGTGAGTAGGGTTTGTCGGTATGGCAATTTGGCGAAAACGAGTGTTCAATAGCAGCCGACGGACATTTCGATTCGCCTGACGAAGCATTGCCGTGCATCCGTCATGCTGCTTCGTTTCGAGTCCATGCGGCGGAAATTCACCGGCCAGGATAGAACTGATAATGACCACCTCGAAGCAAATCACCGTCCTGCTCGCCGAAGATCATGACATCGTCCGCCAGGGCCTCTGCGCCCTGCTCAACCGCGATGGGCAGATCAAAATTGTCGGCGAAGCGCGGACGGGGCGTGACGCGGTGGAACTGGCAAAATCCCTGCGTCCAGATGTCATTCTGATGGACATCGCGATGCCCGTGCTCAACGGCCTCGAGGCGACGCGCCAAATTCGCGCCAGGAATTCCGCCGCCAAGATCATCATCCTCTCCGCGCACAGTGACGACGAGTACGTCGAGCGGACGATTGCCGCGGGAGTCGCCGGCTTCCTCGAAAAACAAACGTCAGCGGAGATTTTAACCAAAGCCATCACCGAGGTCGCCAAGGGCAATCAATTCTTCAGCCCCTCCATCATGAAGCGGATGCCCGAGAGTCAGGGCAAGTCGCGGCCTAATGTGTTCGTCAAACGAAGCGGCATCCGTCCCCTCACTTCACGCGAATCAGAAGTGTTACAACTCGTGGCCGAGGGCTCGGCCAACAAGCAGGTTGCCGCGGCGCTCGGCATCAGCATCAAGACCGTCGAGAAGCACCGGCAGCACCTGATGGACAAGCTCAATATTCACGATACCGCGGGACTCACGCGCTATGCGATCGCGGCGGGTGTGATCGAGAGCAGCGTCCAGCTTACGATTGTCTGAGCGGATCTCGGGAGTCGGGCCGCTGGAGCGCACCGCCGCAACCGGGAGATCGGCCGCCCGTGCCACGACGAATGGATTTCCGTGCGAATGAATCTCCACTTGCTGGCGCTCGCAGCCACGTCGCAGCCACTCTCCAGCCAACCAAGCCCTGCGCTGGCCCCCCAATTCTGGCCCAGCACGTCGGCATTCGCACCGGAGCGGCGGCTTTCCTGCCGCCGAAGTACGTTCGGTCGACCGGTCTCGGGCGACTGGAAAGTCGCCCTTCCGGTCAACCGCGCCCATGGCGCGACGCCCTACGCGATGGCGAATTTGTGGGCAAAGGGCAGACCTAGGCAGGGTAATGCCTTATAGAAATAAAGTTTAAGAGGGAGTAACCTGACCCTCGTGATGGCGGATTAATCTACCTCTTCAGCCATCATCAAATCCAAAACTCATGAATAAAACCATCTCACTCGCCCTCTTTATTGGCGGCATCATTCTTATCATCTATGGTATCGTCGCCAATGACTCGGCGGCCTCCGGCTTCTCCCGCTTTTTCACCGGCAGTCCAACCGACAAGACCATGTGGTTCTTGATCGGCGGAGCCGTCGCATTGGTGGTGGGCGGAGCGGGTTTGTTCCGCGGATCAAAATCCAGATAAACTGGCCGCCTCATGCTCTACTACGCCGTCGTATTTCTCCTCGTTTCCATTCTGGCCGGCATCCTCGGCTTTGGGGTGTTGGCCGGCACGGCCGCCACAATCGCCAAGGTTCTCCTCATCATCTTCATCGTGCTCTTCGTCGCGTCCTTGTTACGCGGCCGGCGAGCCTAGCCCAACCACGCTTCCCATGTCAGAATCCATTCCTATGAAAAACACCTCCGCCACTCCCGTCCAATCACCGAAGGAACTCCTCACCAGCCTCTATGCACTCGTGGCTGACGCTGAGAAGATGATGGGCGATTCCCTCTCCGAGCACACGGACGATGCCATGGCCGCCTTGCGAGCCCGATTCGAAACCGCGCAGCAACGCGTGGGCGAACTTTACGACGGCGCGAGAATCAAGGTCGCCGCCGGAGCCAAGTACACGGACGACACCATTCGCGCGAATCCGTATCAATCGATCGCGATCGCGGCCGGGGTCGGGCTGCTTGTCGGTGTCCTGTTGGGCCGTCGCAATACCTGAACGGTTTCCCATGGAACCACGGGCACCAGCCACCGGCTTCATGGCGTCGTTGCGCACGCTCGGCGACGGCGTCTTTGCGAGTGTGCAGCAGCGACTCGAGCTGTTTTCGGTCGAATTGCAGGAGGAAAAGTTCCGGCTGATTCAGACCTTCGTCTGGATCAGCGCGGCCGTTTTTACCGGCATGATGGCGGTGGTGTTTGCGAGTCTCACGCTGGTGTATTTATTTTGGGAGAACGCGCGCCTGGGCGTACTGGGCGGTTTGACGCTCCTATATAGTGCGGCGCTCGTCGGCATTATAATTGCGCTGCGCGCGTTTCTCGCGCGGCAGCCGAAACCATTCGCCGCGACGTTGCACGAAATCACCGAGGACCGCGCATGTATCCGCACGCCGAGTTGATCCGACTGGCCGCGCACAAGGTCGCGCTGCAGCACAATATCGCTTTTCGCCGTGCGCAGTGCCGGTACGCTGCTGCGCACGTGCTGCGTCCGGTGGCATCGGTTGACCGAATGCTGGCCGGGTGGAGGGGGCTCGCGCCATGGTTGCAGCTGGCCGCGGTGCCTCTGGGCTTCGTCCTCGGGCGAACGGTTTTCCGCCGCTGGAAGATCCTCGGTTCACTTGTGAGGTTTGGCCCGATCGCGCTCAACCTGATGCGCGGAGTTGCCGGGCGATCAAGTCGTCCGCGCGATGGCACGTCGCTGATGCCGCCAGCCAACGCGCTTTAACCGTTCCGGTTTCCCCTCGTCGATCCGCGTGGCGCCGCGGCTGACTCAGCGCGACCACGAACACCCGAGCATGAATCCCAGCACGTCGATCCCAGGGTTCGGATTGGTCTGTCCGCCGTTTGACAGGTGTTGAAACATGACCGCCGCGCTCAGCCTGATTTTTTTGGAGGTGACATGCTCGACTCCGCCGCGGGCAAACCAGTTCAACGTGAAGTCCTGTCCTTGCCCGCCTTTGATTCCGCGGGAGTCGATTAGCCCAAAACCACCGCCGGCACCCGCGAAGAGCGCGGAGGTGGCCGCTCGATTCCACCACTCGATCGACGGTGAACCAGAAAACGCTATATAATGAGATTCGGGCCCGCCCTGCACGCCCGTGCCGATCAGCGTCAGCCGGTGACGCACCATGAGCCGCGTACCGTCCTTGAGTTCCAGGCCCTTGAACTCGCGCGACCGCCACGAAAGCTGCGTCTGCAACATGCGGTAGGGAAACGGCGTGTTCGTGCCGACTTCCCAGAGGAGGCCCGACTCGAGATCGATCGAATTGTAATTCCATGGCGGCCCTTCTCCGGCGTTCGCGGCACAGGAGACGGCGGCCAAAGCGAATGCAAAGAAGGCAGTCTTGAGCGGATGGGGCATGAGCGTGGAATGAAGCTGCGGCGCGTGGACTATCGCTCGGCTTGGCGGTGGAGCGGTTGCTGGTTTGGTCACTATTTTTCGCCGCAAGTTGGCACTCGTTTTGCGGCCACCCCGCGCCATGTCGCAAGCACGGATGTCGTGACTGGTTGAAATAACCTGCTGCTCGATGTCAACCCGTGCGCAAAATTGCTGTCGAACGTCTTACCCTGAAACGCGGTCGCGCCGGCGCCCGCTCAAGACTTCCATTCAACCAGCGTGCTCATGTTTTTCGCGACCCTAGATCGACCACCCTTGAGCCTTGCATTCGGCGGAAACTCGTCCGCCGTCTTCAACACGGGCGTGCCGGTGCTCGTCGGTGCCGGGGTGGATAATCTTTTCAGGTCCGCCAAACCCGCGGGCGAGTGCGGCTCGGTCGCACTTTTCGAGAGCGGAAACTGGCTGCTTGGCGCCGCCGTGGCTCCCGCGGCGCCCGGCCTGGAGATGGCTTCGCGCCGACTCTATCGCGACATCTTGCAGGCGACCCGCGGCCGGCACCTTGCGCGGGTCTGGAACTACGTCCCGGCGATCAATGCACTCGGACCCGCGGGCCTGGAGAATTACCAGGCTTTCTGTCGGGGGCGCTCCTTTGCATTCGAGCAACAGCACGGCCCGGCCTTCAAGCTGTCCGTGCCGGCGGCCTCTGCCGTCGGTTGCATGTCGCCCTCTCTCACCATTGCATTCGTCGCCTGCCGGTCCCAGCCGCGGCACGTGGAAAATCCGCGGCAGGTGCCCGCGTACGACTATCCCTGCGAATTCGGCCCTCGTTCGCCAAGTTTCGCGCGCGCAACCGTCGTGTCGGACGAGGATGGGGAGACCGTTTTCATTTCCGGCACCGCCGCGATTCGCGGCCATGCCACGGTCGCTCCTGACGGCATCGCCGGGCAACTCCAGTGCACGATAGAAAATCTCGGCGAGATCTCCCGTGCGTGCGGACTTGGTTCACACCTGGATCAAGGCGGACGGTCCTCCCGCCACTTCAGGGTTTTTGTCCGCCACGCGGCCGATCAACCCCTCGTCGCGGCAGCGCTCAACGCTCAGCTTCTTCACGACGGCGATCGCGTTTCCTATTTGCACGCGGACATCTGCCGCGAGGCGCTGCTCGTAGAAATCGAGGCGACGATCCTGCCACTTGCGAGTGGCGACGTGGATGCGGCTTCCAGCCGCAGTCTGTAGTTTGGCCACTTCTGCCCGACAGCGCCAACGGCCCAGGAATTTCGTCGAGCAGCCTTCAAGGGCTGAAAGCCCGACCCATCCGCTCATCAGTCCCAAGAGAAGGATTTCCAGCACTGGCACGCTTCTCTGCTGCCTCTGCGCCCTCCTGTTAAGTGTCTTCGTGAATACGCGCTGGGCCCTCCGGTCAGCACCGAATTTGAAATTGGCCAAAACTCCAGTCTGCGGCTTCCAGCCGCAGTGTTCGCATGAAACTATTCTGGTCCGGGCGTGCGCTCTTGCCATGCGTGAGTCGTTGCTCAATCGAGTCCCAACGGTCCGTCGTGTGCCGTTCTGCCGCAGTGGACTTTGCCCGGCGCCATATACCGCACCGTTTTTCGTCTTTGATCCGGCTGCGGCGGGAGGCTGCAGCCACGTCCTGCATCTGCCGAATCAGGCGGTGAGACCGGCCGACGGGGCGCTCGCCGGCGCTTCCGGGTTGAGCGGAACGAAGTTGAACCAAAGCATCGGGTGCCGGCGCACCAACGTCTCGAGTTGCGTCATCACGGCCTGAAAGTGGGTCCGCGCAACGCGCAGATTCGATGCCCGATCCACCGCGGAGTCGGGTGTGAAAACCGACGAGGAAAACACGCGAAGATCGTCCGGCTGCGCGCCGGGCACGGCCACGCAAAACACCACCGGCCGATCGAAGAGCACGGCCAGATGATAAATCGTGAAGGGAAAAAGGCGCCGCGCGCCGAGAAATTGAAACGGCTCTACTTTCGAGCTGAATTCAAACCGGTCGCACTTTAGCGCCAGCGATTCCCCGGCATCGAGCGCCGCCTTCAGTTTGAAGAGTACATTCCCGGGGTCGTTGACCCAGAGAAACGAAACATGCTCGCCAAACCTTTCTCCCAGCAGCCGCGTATCCGCGGAGTTGTCCAGCTTCAGGCGGAGGATGGAGACGGGCCGGCCGCGCTCGCCCAGCACGTAGCCGAGCAGATCGGAAGAGCCGAAGTGGAAGGAACCGAAGAGAGCCGGCCGACCTGACCGGACCAGCGTCTCGAATTCTGCCGCGTGTTCCGCTTCCAACAAACACCGCACCGCCGCACCGCGACTGGTGCGCGCGAGCAGCACGAGAAATTCGGCAAAGGCGAAAAAATGCCGCCACTGCTCGCGCCACCGTGGCGCGCGTCCGAGCACAACCGTCAGATACGCGCGGGACTGCCCGCGCTCGGCCGACAGCCGGGCCAGCGCCACCCACGTGCCAATCATCAATGCCCCGCGAAACGCCCAGCGCGGCCACCATCGTTCCATCCACGACAAGGCGGCAAAGCCCCAATTCGGGCCCACGTTGCGTGGCCTGGCGGAGAGCGGGTTCATCGCCGGCCCGTGAGCAGCGCGTAATGGGAAGCGCGTGAGGAAATTCGCTGGCACATGCGTTTCGGACATGACGTGATTTGCTGGCGATCCCATTTGTGGCTGCGAGCGCCAGCGTGTGGAGGCTCGGTCAATAGGCGCGGGAGAGCGTGACGGAACCGAACGTGTTGTATCGCTCCCGCTGCGACTTGAACTCGCGTGTGCGGGAGACCTGGGTGTACGTGAACTGCCAGCGACCGGCGATGAAGCCGATGCCCGCGCTGAGATCGGCGACGAATGGTTCTTTGGATACGGAGCGGCTCGAGCGAAAAGTATTTCCGTCCAGAAAAATGTCGCGGGCCACCGCCCGGCCATCGACCGCGCCGAAAATATAGACGCTGAAGTTGCGATCGAGCGCGACGCGGGGATCGAGATCGTCCGTCGGCGTGCCGCCGACGCTGCCGGGCCGCGCGAGCTGGACGCCAAAGTCAGTGGGCAGATTCAGCCCGAGACGAAGCGTTCCGCCCGCATTGGCGTAGGTCTGGACGTTGCCGATGCTTGCACCGACGTGCGGCACCAGGTCGATGCCGAGCGTCTGGACCAGCGCGCGCCCGTAGAGCCGCGCACGCCGCTCGTACACGAGGTTAACGCCGAGTTCATCGCGGAGCTGATAATCCCAGCCGCGGGAAATGGCTTTGTTGGTCCATTGATGGACGAGTCGTTGCGAGTCTTCCGACAGGCTGTGCGGTCCGATGATTCCGACCTGGATGCCAATCGTGTCGGAGATGACGGGAGTCTTGCTGACGAACGCCAGTTCGAGATAGCTCCACCCGGCGTATGGCCGATCGATCGGATCAGGCGCCACCAGCTTCGTATCGCGGGGCGTGTAGATATTCTGCCCCAGCGCGAAGCCGACGCTCTTCTGGCCACCACGCCGGTTGATGAAGGGCAGGGCCTCGATGAAACGTTGGCGCCAGCCGGACTGGCCCCAGTCGACCAGGTCGGCGGACTGCCAGGACAGCTTGACGCCGTTGGTGTAGTATTCGTCGGTGCCCGCGACTATATCATTTTCTATATAGATCGTAAACACGGGGGCCGAGCGGGCCCGCACCGTGGCATTTTCGGTGGAGGCGGACCGGTCCGCGAGAGTGGGACCGGCGGCGAAGGTCGCGCTGGTGAGGAGCGCGAGTCCGCCGGTGCAAAGCAGCAGGGAGAAGGGATGGATGTGCATGAAGTGGGAAGACACGAAAAAACTTCGGCGTCCCGATGACCTCCAATTGTAGCCCGGCGGCCGGGGGGAAACCATGGGGTGTTACCAGACAGCCCCGCGCGGCTCGGTGGGTCTTTGGTTGCTGGGCGCACGTTGCCTGCACGGAAACGGCGCCGGTCCGCTGTGGCGCGGCGACGAACGCGAACCCGTCACCACGCATTTCGCGCGGTCCCTCCGACCTTGGAAGTCAACGCGGCGAAGTGCCGGTGCGGAGGCGCAGCGTCTCCCAGCGAGGCACTGCCTCAGACGCATTCAGCCACAGATTTCACAGATGGGCACAGATTCAGAGCGCTGCCTATATCTGTGTTTATCGGTGCCATCTGTGGTTGGATTGGGATTGGAAAAACGGACCTGTTCACAACGAGTTTCGGACTTTAGGGATGCTAGCCTAGCCCTGCGCTTGCCCCCCATTTTCAACGTAGCACAGGGCGACTTTGCAGGAGCGGCGACGTCCTCGTCGCCGGACGTGGCGACAGCCACGCCATCCCGGGGCCCGGACGGGCGTCGGGCGACGTGGACGTCGCCCCTCCGTCAGAGCGGTCGTTCTGTCGCGAAATTTGTGGGCAAAGGGCAGGGCTGGCTCTGCGCTGGCCCCACAATTCTGGCCAAGCACGTCGGCATTCGCACCGGAGCGGCGGCTTTCCTGCCGCCGAAGTACGTTCGGTCGACCGGTCTCGGGCGACTGGAAAGTCGCCCTTCCGGTCAACCGCGCCCTTGGCGCGA
>JBBRCR010000298.1:0-10557 GCA_038204695.1 Opitutales bacterium
GCGAGAGGCTGGTTGGCCAGGCGGCCGAAGCGATTCGGCGTCGGACGGTATGAGGACATACTGTCCGGCGAGGAAGGCGAGGCCAACGCCGCCCGCCGTCCTCGCCGCAAGTCGCAGCAGAAAAGGTATGAAATATCCGGGCTAGCTTCCCGGCCACAAACTCGGAGGCCGAATCGGGCGACCAAGGTTCCGGATCACCACGGTTCGATGCCGGGATCGCCCCTGGATGGCGGGCTTATTTCGGACCCAGGTGTCCGTCCACTATTTACAGGCCCCGCCTCCAACCGCAGGCTGAGAGGGCGGGCGGGGAAACAACAATACCGCCGGCGAGTCAACACCTAGCAGAAAGTCCACCCCATGGGCGACAGATCCCCGAAATCCGTACAGAAACAGGCCTCGCAGAAACAGACGAAGACCAACGTCTCGAATCAGAAGAAGCAGACGCTGGTCACCTCACAGCAGGCGACAAAGGCGAAAGCAGCCGAGCTCAAGAAGAAGTAGGCCGCGAAGGCCCGCTGGTTAGCGGGTTTAGTGCTCGCCGCCGCTGTTATGCGGCGGCGATTTTTTTGGCCGATTTCCGTCGCTCCACTCGATCAATTTGACGGGTCAGCGGTGCACGCGCTCAAGATGCCGCCGCTCGGCCACCCGAGACCGACGGCATCTTGTCGCGGTGATGGGTGGGCGATGGATTTGGCGCGTTCTCGGCGAAAATCCCACCCTTCTCCCGCCGGCTACTTTCCGAGTTTGCGCAGCTTCTCAATCGCCTCGCGCGAGAAATCGAACGTATTGCCCTTCTCTTCCTCGACAATATACCACTCGGTCCCCGCCACGGTTTCCATGACGTTGAACAGCTCCTGATAGCCTGGACTGTCGAACTTCTTGTCCTCCGCTTCGCGCAGGTGGACGGTCTTCGCGCGCCCGGCGAATTTTTTGAAGTAAACGACGGGATCGACGCCGGCCTTCAGCGCGTGTCCGATGTCGACCTGCATGTTGACCGCGGGCTTGAGCTGCTCAAACAGCATCTCGTACGCCATGCGGCCATCCACGCGGTTGAAGTCGCCGCCGTGGCAATGATAGCCCACGAGCATCTGTTGCGCGGCGGCCTTGTCTGAAGCGGCGTTGAGGAACGCCGCGAACTTCTTGATCGACTCGGCCGATTCCATCTCTTTCTGCGCCGAGGCGATATTGAGGTACTTGTGGCCGAGGATTTTGTTATTGTTGATCGTGGTCTGGAGATTCGCGTCCTGCAGCGCGGCGACCGACAAATGAATGCCGCAGCACTTGATTTTGTTTTTATCGAGCAGCGCCTTCAACTCGGTCGCGCTCCAGTCTTTTCCCGCCGCATCTTTATAGACGTTCGGCGTGCCTCGATATCCCCAGAACTCGACGCCTTCGTATCCCATTCCGGCGAGTGTCTTGAGCGAGCCTGGAACGTCTTTGGTGAACTCATTGCGAACGGCATAAAGCTGACAGCCAATCGCGATCTTTTTTCCGCTGGCGGCATTCTTCTTTTTGCCCTTGCCGGTTTTGGCGCCTTTTTCGGCCCCGGCAGCCCAGGCGGTGGCCGCACAGGCGGCGCCCAAGCCTAATGTCATCTTAATAAAATCCCGGCGGATGGTGTTCATGTGATCTTGGAAGTTTGAATAAGCACGGCTGAGAAACCTGCCCTTTGTAGGAGCGTACGGATCGATTGGCCAGTGTGCAGATGGCGTGACGAAACATACGCCGGGATGGGCTCGGCGATATAAGGACGCGTGTTGATGCGCCGGAGCAGCGGCCCAGAGCAGATTTCTACCACGCATCCCGGCGACGTCCCTTTCGCCGCGGCACGGTCCGAGCGGGTGCGTGAGTTCTGCGGGCGTGCAAGAAATCCGCTATTTCGCCTGCCTGGTGGGTCACGTTTTCCCGTCGAACGCCGCTCGGTGGGTCAAGATCAGGTGTGTGCGTGAGGGACTCCGGCGCCGGTCAGCTTTTCGCGCAGCTCCTTGTAGCGCGTGCGGCCGACGGGCAGCCGCAGGCCGTTGCGCAGTTCCGCCTCGTACGCGCTACCCTCATGGGCATGCAGCGCCTTCACCGCGCTGAGCCGGACAACATAGCTCTTGTGAATTCGCTCGAACACCGGTGGCAGCAGCGCGTGGAGTTTTTCCAGCGTCTTGTCATGCAACTCGCGCCGGCCGTCGTCGAGGACCAGCTCCGCGTACGCGCCTGCGCCCTGGAGAAAAAGCACCCGGTCAATCGGCACGAGCTCGATTTTTCCCAGTTTGCGCACCGCGAGATACTTCGCTGCGCAAGCCGCGCGTCCTTCGCGCTGCGTCACGCGCGCCAGTGCCTGGGCGAGTCGATCCTTCATGCAAGGCTTGCCGATGAAGTCGATCACGCCGAATTCAAAGGCGCGCAGGGCTTGTTCGGTATTTGCGGATACAATGATCGTATGAAATGAACCCGCCACGCTGGACTTGAGCAGTTCCATCCCATCCGAGCCGTTGAGGTTTAGATCGAGCAGCAGCACATCGATCGGCGTCTGCGCCATAGAGGCGCTCGCTTCATCGAACATCGTCGCGATGCGCACCGACTCCAGCTGGGCGCCGAGAATCTCCCGGCAGAATCGCTCCAATCGGCCGGCCAGCAGCGGCTCGTCCTCGACGATCAGGATTTTCATGCCGGTTGTGGGTGCGACGGTCGCGGCGTCGCGGCGTGGTCCATCTCCGATGCGACGAAGCGCGGAGCGGGCAACTCGATCACCGTCCGCCAACCGCCTGCGATGGCGGAGCCCTCGAGTTTCCACTTCCCGGGGAAGCTCTCCTCGAGCCGCGCCTTGATATAGCGAAGGCCCGTCCCTTCCCGCACGTCGCTCGGGGCCACCGGCGCCATCACCCGTGCGGGTTCACCCTCGGCGGTCAGCGTGTAGGAGATCCTCTGGCCGGCGCGTTGCTGACGAAGCGTGAACCGCTGCTCACCGCCGCGCGGCCGCAGGTGGGTGAGCCCATTCTCCACGAGGGTGTGAAAGAGTGCGGGCGGCACCAGCGCGCGTTCGTCAACCCCGGCCGTTTCCAGGACGCAGTGGGCGTCCTTGCGCAGGCTCATGATCCGCAGGTGGGCCCGGCAGAGGTCCAACTCCTGGCCGAGCGGGATCAGCTTCTCGCCCGAAACGCGCGCGAGGATTCGAAATTCCGACGCCAGCGATTCGATCAATGTGACGGCTGCCGCCGGGTCGCGTTCGATGATCTCCATGATTGTGGACAGCGTATTGATGAGGAAATGCGGCTGAATATTCTTTTTCAGCAATTCGGTTTCCAGCCGCGCGGCGACGAGCAACGCCTCGCGCGCGCGACGACGTTCGGATCGGATTTGCAGTCCGAAGGAAACCAGCGGAACCAGCACCAGCAGCTCCACCACGAGGAAAAATGAAGGATCGAGAAACGCCCGCCGCGATGACCGGACGACCAGCAGCCCCACCATGATCCCGAGGAGCACAAGCCATGCGCCGGGCTTCCGCCGCCATGCCGCCCAACCCACGGCGAGCAGCGAAATCGCGAGCATCGCGCGACACAGCCAGAGGGTCTTCACCTCGTAAATCGGCGAACTGAGCCACGCCGCTGCCAGCAGCGGCAGGAGCAATCCCAACACGAGCCGTTTCCGCGGCACGGCAAACTGTTCCAGGAGCATCCACGGCAACAATACAGCGATGGTCGCCATCGTTGCCGTGATGGCCGTAAGCCGGGGGCAATGCCAGTCGTAGGAGAGATTGAGCAGCCAGCGCAGTGAGATGAGCCCGTAGAAAACCGCCATGGCGATGCCCAATGCCGCGCCGAGGAGAAACGGCCGCCGGCGTTCCGCGAGGAAATAGAAGACGATGCAGATCGCCCCGACCAGCAGGGCACCGCCCACGCCGATTAACGGCAGGACGGGACGCCGCGCCTCGTGAATCAATCGCCGCTCGTAGTTCTCCATCCTGAGCTCGAACCGGCTGTGCGTGGCCGGAAAATTGTAGTGATAAGAGGAGATCCGCAGGGCGATCACGTGCTCTCCCGGACCGAGCAGTTCCGGCGGAATTCGTATCAGCCGGTTAAGGACGCCAGGTCGCTCGTCCGCTGCGCTGGGACCGACCACGCCGTTGCGATCGAGCAGCCGCCCATCCCAGTAGAGCTCGAACGTGAACGCCGGGCTCAGATACACGCTGTCGATCGGGCCCTCGCTCCAGCTGACAAATGGGTGGCTCGATGGCGGCGCACCCGCTGCAGCCATGCTGATCGTGTCGCGGACCCAAACAGGCCCCGTTCGCATCGGAACTCCTTCCACGCTTACCGGCATCCAGTCGCGATCGTCGAACTCCGGCGCCGCCCATCGCGAATCATCGCCCATTGCTAATCTGGGTGCGCGCTCCTGGCCTTGCGCCGCGCCCGCTCCCCATGCGAGCAGCACGATGGGCAGAGACCATGAGGTGGGGAAACGCATGACGTGCCTACATTGCGCGGCGAGTTTGCGCGCGTCCACGCGTTTTCCGAGGCGTTCACTCGCGCCATGAGTCGTTCACCAGGCGGTCCGCGCACTTCACTTCGCCGGCGAGCCGTTCACTCGCGATCTTTCGCCAGCACCGGGGCGAAGGTGGAGCCTGGCGTCCGTCAACCGCGGCACCTTTGCCGCAACGCCAAAATCCAAAAAATCCCACGTCACATGAAAACGTTCTCGTCCGCCCTCCTCCGCACCCTCGGCGTCAGCTCCCTCATGTTCATGGCGCCAATCTGGCTCCCGGCCGCTCCCGACGCCGCCTCCGATGCGGCCGCGCGCCAGCTTGCTGCCATCGGGATGCTGCCCGTCTCTGCCGTCGGTCCGTACGTCGAGGTGGGCACGTTCCAGATTCAAGTTGCGGTAAAACTTGGCCGGCCGGATGCCCGTCTGTCCGATGGCAGCTGGATGTACCACGACCGGTCACTCGCCAACAGTTCGACGCGTGGCACCGTGGTTATTCGTTTTGCGGACAGGAAAGTGAGTCGGATCGCGTTCGTGACGCCGGCCACCGCGACGGCCCTGCTCCAGGGGCGGAGCCGTGATGAGGGCGCTCGCGTCGCGTCGAAGTCCTGAACGTGGCACCCGTGACTGAGCGCGACATGAGACAATCCGCGGCGATCGCCGGCGCGACATTCGCGGGGTGTCCGCAATTTGCGGATGCTGATATCAACTCAAGGATCGCGGTCGATATTCCCAGCCAGCGCGCTTAGCGGTGGCACGCCACCACGCGATATATTCAACCTATACTATCTCCGGGTTCCCGTTCAAAACAGCTCGTAAATTTCGACCAGCGCTTTGCCAGTGGCGCCGTTCACCCCGTTGATTTGGATCGTGTCAGCGCCGGGCGGAAGCGTGACGGTCAGCGCCGCGTCGGGGAAATTGTTGGATAAGGGAAGGGCGCCGACTTGGCGGAAGGCTTCGCGCAACGCGCTCGTGCCGGCCCACGTGCTGTGCCGGTTGAGCGCCGGCGTGGGATCAAGATCGTAGATTTCCGCGAGGGCGACGGGTGTGATTATATTCATCGCCGATATAGAGATTGCCCCCGCGGTCGAGGGCGACGCCGCCAGGATTCGTGAAGCGGGCGGCGGCGCCGATGCCGTCAACACTGGCGTGGAAATAGGCCAGGCCGGCGAGGGTAAGTGATGCGCGCCAAGTTGCTCGTAAAGCCCGCGCCGGATCCGTAGTGCGTGCCCGGCGTCGAGGAGCAGCGGGTCAGTCGCGACGCCGAGGCAGACCTGGCCCGAAAATTTCACCGTACCTATGACAAATTCCACACGTTCGCGCAGCCGCCGGGAGTGGCGCCGGTCTTTGACCGGCGTTCCGCCAGTCGGAGACGGGCGCTACGGGCGAAACGCGAGCACAGGGTGGGAAATTTCCCGGCTGAGGACGTTCAGGAGAAAGGCGAGTCGGAGGTCCTCTTGGGCTACATCAGCCCTTCCTTTTCTTCTTCATTGCCTTCCTGCCTTTCGCGCCAGGCTCATCCGATGGCGGCGGGCCGGAGTTCGGATTCAACTGATCGAGGACAGCCTGCAAACGCTTTGACGCGGCGCGGCTGGATTCGGTCATCGTGCCGACGGGGACGGGTTTTTCCACGAAGGGAGTGTCGCTCATGTCGAACAGTTCGCCCTTCTGCGTGAGCTTGAATCCCTGCTCGCGGACATACCAGTTGGCGCCGAGCTGGACGAAAATCCAGTCGCGCGGGTGGCCGGGCTCCCCGCGCAGACGTGGGGCGAAACTGCGGCCGTCGAACGTCACGCCCGCGGGTATCCTGGCGCCGGCGACTTCGGCGAACGTGGCGAAGAAATCGGTGAAGTCGATGAGGTCGTTGAAGACCTGTCCGGCCGGCATCGTTCCCTTCCAGTTCGCAATGAGCGGCACCCGGCTGCCGCCTTCCAGCACCGTCCCCTTCTGTCCGTTAATCTTGCGCCCATTGAGGAATGACCGATCGGAGCCGAACCGCGCCGTGCCGTTGTCGCCGGTGAACAGGATGAGTGTTTTCTCACGCACGCCGAGGCGGTCGAGTTCAGCGACGAGCTGGCCGACCTGCTTGTCGAGATACGCGACATTGTCGTCATAATAGTCCGTGGTGCCTGACCGGCTGTCCGGGGTGCGCAGGATCGGGCCGTGGATCAGATGCGTGGGGAAATAGAAATAAAACGGCTGCGCGTGATGCCGCTGAAGGAAGTCGCGGGTGAAGTCCATGCACACGTCGGGTCCGTAAAACTCCTGCTTGGTCTCAACGAGCCGGCCATCCTTGGTGTAACTTTTCTGCCAATACCATCCGCCTGCGGTCGGGTCGGTGAGCCACTCGTCGAAGCCCCAGTCGCCGGGCGTGTCGCCCATCTGCCGCCACTTGCCGGCCATCCCGGTGGCATACCCGGCCTCCCGGAGCGTCCGCGCCACCGAGGGCTCGTTCCGGAATGAAGGCCCCCCGGCGGTCTGGTTTGTCACTCCTCCCGAGCGGAACACGTAACGGCCGGTCATGATCGTGCAGCGCGACGGGCCGCAGAGCGGTGGGGCGTAGGCCTGCGTGAAACGCGTGCCCGTCTCGGCGAGTCGATCGAGATTCGGTGTCTTGCCCTTGAAGCGATCCGACCCGTAGCAGCCGACGCCATCCAGGCCATAATCGTCGGCGAGAATGAAGACGATGTTGGGCCGCTGGGCCGGGGCGGCGAACGTCGTCGAAGGGACGAGTGAGATCAGAACCGTGAGCGCGGGCAGGAGGAATTTTGGCGAGTGCATCGGGGAGGAGGAAATTGAAACTTGTCGGGCGGCCGCTTCAGCGGACCAATCTGGAACTCCCTCTGAACGGAATTACTCTGGCTGCAGGAGCGGGCACGGCAGTCATGAAAGGCAAACCGAAGGCGGAGTCGGTTGCTATTTCTTTGGCGCGCCCTGAGCGAGTTCAATTCCCCCCCCGGCGCGCGGAACCGGCGACTCAGAATCCGCGTGTGACTACGTGCGCGAACAACTGGCGCGTGGAGGCGTTATGGCAGTAATGCGTGACAACCTGCGGGAGCACATGCCGGGACAACCCATTTGAAAGGGAGGGATCAATTTGAACGGCACGGACGCCCAACCGGTCACAATCAACCTGTCCCCTTGATCCCCGCTTTCAGGCCGCAAGCGGGGAGGCGGATCGTGTGCGCTCCGAATTATTGGCTGCGAGTGCGTCCGTGGCTGCGTGCGCCAGCTTGTGTATGGGATACTGTTAGCAGACGCTAATCCACTCGCTGGGCGCTCGCAGCCACGAACGCGGTTTCCGCTTCGCGCGACGAGAAAATTGTGGTTGGTCAAACGCGTGAATGCCGAACTCGAAGATCTGATCGCGACGCTCGGTCTCCGGCCACTACCGCACGAGGGCGGCTATTTTCGGCGAACCTGGCACAGCCGTTTGACCACCGCCAACGGACGCGCACTGGCCTCGTCCATCTATTTTCTTCTGACCGCGGACGACTTTTCCGCGCTCCATCAAATAGACGCCGAGGAAACGTGGCATTTTTACGCAGGCGATGTCGTCGAGCACGTGCAGTTCGATGTCCCGCGGCGACAGGTTGCGAAGGCGCGGCTCGGAGCGGACATCCGGGCCGGCGAGCGCCCGCAGATTCACGTGCCGGCGGGCGGGTGGCAGGGCGCGCGAGTTGTGGCCGGCGGCGCGCGCGGGTGGGCGTTGGTAGGCTGCACGGTCACGCCCGCATGGGAGGCGGGCGGCTTTGCCCTCGCGCCGGACGGATTTTTGGCAGCGAATTTTCCCGCGGAGAGGCCACTCATTCAAGCGTTGACGAGATGATTTTTGACAGCGCGGCGTCATCCGGTAACGGTGGCCGTCGTGACCCTGGCTGAACTGAGAAAAGATTATTCACTCGCGGGCTTGTCCGAAAACGACCTTGCGCGAGATCCGTTTCGACAGTTCGAGAAATGGTTCCAGGAGGCGGAGGCGGCGAAGCTGAACGAGCCGAACGCGATGGTCGTTTGCACGGCGACCCGCGAGGGGCGGGTGTCGGCGCGGACGATGCTGCTGAAGGGGCTCGACGGGCGCGGATTTGTTTTCTTCTCGAATTACGAGAGTCGGAAGGGCCGGGAACTGCACGAGAACCCGCATGCCTCGCTGGTGTTTCCGTGGCTCACCTTGGAGCGGCAGGTGCTCGTCGAGGGCGCGGTGACCAAGATCCCGCGCGAGGAGAGCGAGACGTATTTTCATTCGCGGCCGCGCGCGAACCAGCTCGGGGCCTGGATCTCCCAACAGAGCACCATCATCGCCGGCCGCAGCGTGCTGGAGCAAAGCTTGAAGGCGCTGGAGCAGAAATACGCCGGGCAGGAAGTGCCGCTGCCGCCGCATTGGGGCGGCTGGCGGCTGCTGCCGGAGACCGTGGAGTTTTGGCAAGGCCGGCGCAACCGGTTGCATGATCGCCTCCGGTATCGCCGCGGCAAGGACGGGTGGACGATCGAGCGGCTCGCCCCGTGAGCGTCCAACGCAAGCGGTCACGTGCGCAGGGGAAGAACGCCCGGCGGCGTTTGCCGGCATCCGCCGTCCGGCCGGTTCCCGCCACGCTGCTGGCCGCGGCCTTGCGGGCCCAAAGCGAAGGGGTGTTTATCGCCGACCGGCGAGTGACGCCCCGGGGGCTCAAGATCCTTTTTGCGAACGACAGCTTTTGCACGATGACTGGCTATTCGAGTGCGGAACTCGTGGGTCGGGCCCATGGGGTGTTGCATGCCGATCCGGCGGACCTCCAGCGGTTGAGGCGCTGGCTGCGGCAAGCGCGCTCCGGGGAGCCGCTGACGGGCGATGGGTTTCTCGTCCGTTCTGATGGGTCGGCCCTCAGCGCCGCGTGGAGTTTTGATCCGCTGCGTAATGGGGCGGGACGCGTCACGCACATCGTGGCGACCTATCGGGACCAGACCGAGCGGCGGCGGCTGCACGAGGCGCTGGTGCATGCCCAGCGCCTGGATGCCGTCGGCCGGCTGGCCGGCGGCGTGGCCCATGACTTCAATAATCTGTTGTCCGTAATCAATGGATACTGCGAAATGCTGGCGGCCCACGTGGCGGCGAATCCGCAGGCGCTGCGCGAGGTGGCGGAAATCCACACCGCGGGGCGGAAGGCGGCGGCGCTGACCCAGCAGTTGCTCGCGTTCAGTCGCCGCCAGCCGTTGGACGTGCGTACGATCAATCTGAATACCCTCGTGCGCGACAATGCCGCGATTCTGCGACGGCTGCTGGGCACCGCCGGGGCGATGGAGCTGCGGTTGAACGAGGGGCTGGCCAACGTGCGGACGGACCCCGCGCAGTTCCAGCAAGTGCTGATCAACCTCGTGTTGAATGCCCGCGATGCCCTGCGTGACCACGGCCGCATCGTGGTGAGCACCGGCCATCGCGAAATCAAGGCGGGGCTGAACCGCCGGAGTTCGGACACGCCGCCGGGGCGTTATGTCGTGCTCACCGTCTCGGACAACGGCACCGGCATCGACGCGGAAACGCAGAAACACCTGTTCGAGCCGTTCTTCACCACCAAGGGGGAGGGCAAGGGGACGGGCCTCGGGCTGGCCCTCGTTTACGGCGTGGTTCAGCAGAGCGGCGGCTACATCACGTTTCAAAGCGCCGTGCTGGTCGGTTCCACGTTCGAGATCCTGCTGCCGGCGGTGACGGCCCCCGCCGATGCCGTCGACGCCCCGGTCGCGCCGCTGCCGTCAATCCGGGGCAACGAAACGGTCGTCCTCATCGAGGAGGATGAAGTCGTGCGCAAGATGGTGGCGGGCATGCTGGCGGCGGACGGCTATCAAGTCGTGGCGGCGGGCTCCGTGGCGCAGGCGGGCGGGCAACTGGAGAACGCGGGCCTGGTGCATCTGTTGATCGCACCGGTGACCGGGGCAGGCGAGACGTTCGCCCGCCGGCTGCAGCAGCGGCACCCGAAACTCAGGATCCTGTGCACCGCCAGCGAGGACCGCAGCAGCGTCGGGTGGCTGCCCGCCCCGCGACGGACGTGTATCCAAAAACCTTTTGCGTTGAGTGAACTGCTGCGCGCCGCCCGGAAGCTGCTGGACGCTTAATCC
>JBBRCR010000299.1:0-10514 GCA_038204695.1 Opitutales bacterium
GATGCCGGGGAATCACACGTCCAGTTCGCCCACGCCAGTCATGCCTCTCGATGAAAAGACCGCGCGGGAGTACGCGGCGGTCTTGTCGTGGTCGCGACCGTTGTTCACGGCGCAGCCGGAATTCGTAAAGCTGCGCTTACAATTTTCGCGGATTCCCGTAGGTATCCACGTCGCCTCGGGAGGGGTTGTTCTGATCGAACTTCGTCCACGCAGCGTGGCTGGCGGCGCGGGCGTCCTCCCACGCCAGTTTGGCTCGCTGTTTTTCGTAGTTCCGGCGGAGTTCAGTTTCGCATTCTTCGAACGTTTTGCCGGCGACACCCTGCTGGCTGTAACCTTCGTAGCCGATCCGGTAGGCGGGAGCGAATTCGTCGTAGGGACGATTCTTGGCGAATACCTGGCGGCTGTGATTTTCACGCCAGTACGCATCTTCGCGGGTCGGATCAATTTTCTCCGCGATCCCCTTGCCGGCCAGGCCGCCGATAATTGCGCCAACCGCCGCGCCGGCAATCGTGCCGACCGGTCCGGCTACAGTGCCCGCTGCTGCTCCCGCCGCCGCGCCGCCAGCCGCCGCGCCGAGGCCCGTGCCGATCGGATGCGAACCCGGAGCGCCGGTTATCGGATCGGGATTGCGTGATTTATCGTCCTTGAGCTGTCGATTACGTTCCTTCTCGTCGTTCATGGTGTGATCTTTTTGATGGTTTCTGGAATGCGCCGCACGGCGCGAGGCGCCTTCTGCGTTAGGTGGACGCAACAATATGCGGCCGGGGTTTCCCTCACGCAGACCCGGAATGACGGAACGCGTTCCTGACTGCACCCCGCTATCCCGTTGTATTGCCGGCGGCAGGAAGGGTTTCGCGGAGCTCCCACCGTGGACGGTCCCGCCTCACGGTTACGGTGCCATAAGCGTCGGGAGAAACCGTGGTTCTGCGCGAGCGTGATTTCGGCTCTCGAAATCGGCCGCCAGCGCGAGCAGTTTTCCCTCGGTCCACGCCGGACCGAAAAACAGCAGCCCCACTGGGAGTTCGGAAACCTGGCCCATGGGCACGGTGATGCTCGGATATCCGGCCAGCGCCGCCGCACTGCTGGCGGATCCACCCGGACCTTTCTCCCCGAAGATCGGATCCGGCGCGCCCGTCCGCGCGATGAGCCCCGCCGGTCCCGACGTGATCGCCACCAGCGCATCGAGCCGGTGGGCGCTGGCCTTGCCATCGATGACCTCGTCGCGACAGACGCGCCAGCAGGTGTCACGAGCTTTCAAATACGCCGGCTCCGTGAGCGGACCCTTCGCCGCAGCTTCCGTGAAGTGCTGCTGGCCAAACAGCGGCATCTCCCGCGCCCAGTTCTCCTCGTTGAACCGAATCACATCACCCAGCGATTTCACCCGTGCCGCCGGACCAAGACTCGCCAGGTAGTCGTTCAATGCCGGCTTGATCTCATAACGCATCACCTCGACCGCCGGCAGCGAGCCGGGCAACTCGCCCACCTCCAGCACGTCGGCGCCCGCGCTCCGCATCAACTCGATCGCTTGGGTGAGCATCGTATCGAGATTCGGCCGATAATTGCTCGAGCGCAGTACGCCGACGCGCGCGCCTTGCAGGGCCTCGCGGCGCAGTGGTCGCGAAAAACTGGCCATCTGTGCCTCGGCCGATCGTTTCGTCGTAACATCCCGTGCATCCACTCCCGCGATTACCGCCAGGACAATGGCCGCATCGCGCACGGTTCGCGTCATCGGCCCGGCCGTATCGAAACTCGGGGCGAGCGGAATTATGCCGCTGCGACTGACCAGCCCGACCGTTGGTTTCAACCCGACGATGCCGCACGCCGAGGACGGCGAAACGATGGAGCCATTGGTTTCGGTGCCGATCGCGGCGACGCAAAGATTCGCCGAGACCGCGACCGCGGAACCAGAACTCGAACCCGAGGGGCTGCGATCGAGAACGTAAGGATTCAGCGTCTGGCCGCCCCGGCCGCTCCAACCACTCACCGAGCGGAGACCGCGAAAATTCGCCCATTCGCTCAAATTGGTTTTCCCAAGAATGCCGGCGCCGGCCTCGCGCAACCGCGTGACGAGAAACGCCTCCTGCCTCGGTCGGGCGCCGACGAGCGCAAGTGACCCGGCGGTCGTTTCCATGCGATCAGTCGTCGCAATATTATCCTTGAGCAGAATCGGAATCCCATGCAGCGGCCCGCGCACCCGGCCCGCCTTGCGCTCGGCATCGAGCCGGTCGGCAATTTCGAGCGCGTCGGGGTTGCACTCGATGATCGCATTCAGCCGAGGACCGTCGCGGTCGATGTGCTCGATGCGCTCGAGGTACGCCGCGGTGAGCTCGCGAGCCGTCAATTTCCCCGCGGCCATTTCCGCCTGCAACCCATCGATCGTCGCTTCCGCAAAACGAAACTCCGCGTGCAGCGGCAGTGCGAGCAGCACGGCAACTATGGCGATTCGGGGGGAATAGTGCATGCGGTGGCGCTACGGGGCGGTTATTGGTTATAAGTTATTGGTTATCGGTTATGAGTCGTCGGTTATCGGTGATTGCCGTCCGCGGTCTGTCATCTGTCGTCAGTCGACTGATGACGGAGGGCGCGGCATCTCGCGTCGACCGAAGAACGCCAGTCGGAGACGTGGCGCTACCTCCAAACATCGACCGTCCTCCGTCGTCTGTCGTCCGTCGTCCGCCATCCGATCACAGCGCTTCGCCCAATCTGTCACCCATTTTTGCATACGTCTCCCGAAATTCCGCGCTCTGACTCACGATGTCCGCGTCGAACCGGATGCGGCCGCGCTGGAAAATCGTGACCACGCACGAACCGCCAAAAGCAAACAAGCCCTTCTCCGCGCCTTTCTCCACTGCGCGCCCCGGAACGAAACTCTGCTGGATGCTGCCGACGTTCGTCGCGCCCACTTCGATCATGCCGACCGTGCCAAACTGCGGCGATTCGATCAGGGTGATTTCCCGTTTGTTCTCGATCAAGTAGCGGAGCCTCCGCCGCAGCGCCAGCGGGCTCACCGAATACAGCCAGCCGTTGATCCGCCGCGGTTCCCCAGGAACACCGCTGATGGGAAAGTGAAACCGGTGATAGTCCACCGGGCACAACCGCGAGATCAGCATCGCGCCGCCGGCAAATTTCTCAGCGACGGCTTCGTCACCCAGCAATTCGGCAAACGAGAACTTCGCGCCTTTCACATAAAAGCCAGCCGCCGTCTGAATATCGGGAAACGCGAGGTGCCGCGCATCGGCTGGAAACGCCGCGACCCGCTCGCCAGGCGCGATCGGACGCGCCTCGGGTTTCAGCGCACGGTAGAAAAACTCGTTGAAGGTTTTGTAATCGAAAGCCGACTTCGCGAACTCATCGACGTCGATATTGTACTGGGCGATGAACGGCAGGATGCGCAGCGCGCTTTCGCGCTTGTTCATCTTCCGACCGTACCACCTGGAAAAAATCGCGCGCCGCCCGATCAGCCAGACGAAGAAGCGGCCCGTAAGATTTTCGTAGGCCAGCCGCACCCAGCGTTCGCCGTAGACAATCTCCGCTTCGATTCGCTTGGTATATCGGTTGTAGAAGTGGATGGGCTCAGCAGGCATGCGCCGACAACGAAACGCACGAATCCGTGAAGCTCAACGCTCGGTTTCCGCCTGAGTGCTTTACCGCGAATGGACGCGAATGCCCTGAAAATCCTGAGAAGGCAGTGAACTCCGTGGCTGCGACGATTTCAGAAATCTTGAAATCGAGAATCGGGCATCGGGGGAATCTGGGATTTTTCAACCCCGTAAGATTGGCCGAACGGTTTGACCCGCGCTGTCGCGGCAGGCAGAGCCTCCCGCCACCTGCCGCACAGCCTGGTTCTCCGCACGCAATGCCGCCGGTTACCATCGCGCGCCATCGGCTCGGCCATCCGTGCAACAGTCGATCCGCTGACTTTCAATGTCTCCGTTGCCCCGAAAGGCGCCTTTACGGCACGAGATAGAACTCCACCAGCACGGTACCGGTGCTGTTGTTCTTCCCGCTGACTTGCACGGTGTAGTTGACGCCCGCCGGCAAAGTCGTGAGGAGCGCCGCATCGCGGCTGCCGGCATCGAAGGCAAACGCGCCGACCGTGGTCGCGGTGGCTGTGACCTGGGCCGCGTTGCTCGCGGTGCCCCAATCGTCGTTGGTCGCGATGAGGCTGCTGCTGCGGTAGAGTGCGATCACAGGATCGGTGAGGACGTCGGTCACGCCGAATTTTCCGAGCGCCGGGCCGGCGGCGCGGATGAGCAGGCCGGCGGCCCCGTTGCCGCCGACGGCGATGCCGGGAATCAGGATCGACGCGCCGGTGCCGACGTAGGCGCGGGCCGAGGCGTTGACGAGGCGCGCGCTGGCCGCCCCGGCGCCGGTGTCGAAAATCTCCAGGAGCGCGACGCCGCTGGTCGGGTCGGCGGAGCGCATTTGCGCAGTGTACGCGGCAGGTGCGAGCGTGGCGACCAGCGCCGCATCACGACTGCCGGGGGTGAGGGCAAACGCGCCGCTCGCCGCCATCGCATTGGTGTCGGTGGCGAGCCAGTTGTCGTTTGTCTGCACCAGCGTCTGATCTTGGCGCAACTCGAGCAACGGGTCGCCGAGCACGCCGGTCACGCCGAAGCCGGTGAGCGCGGGGCCGATGCCGCGCACGACGACGCGGGCCTCGCCGCCGGTGACGACGAAGCCGAGGATGGGCGTGCCGGCAACGCCACCGACGGCGGCGCGTGCGGAAAGGTTGAATACGCGCGCATCGCCATTGGGCTCCGCACTGAGCGATCGCGTGAGTGTGGCCGCAAGCGTCGCCTGCATCCGCGCGAGCGTGGCGGGTTGCGCCGCGGCGACGTTGGTCGTTTCGGAGGGGTCGGCGACAAGGTCGTAGAGTTCATCGCGCGCGCCGATGCGGACGAGTTTCATGCGACCGTCGAACTGCGCGTAGTTCACCGCCGTCGCCATCGCGAAGGTGCGGTCGATGGCGGGCGCGCCGGTGCGGAGGGTGGTCCAGAGATTCACGCCGTCGAAGGGCAGGTTGTTGCGCGGCGTGACGCCCACGGCGGCGGCGACGGTGGGAAAAATATCCTGCGCGGTGACAAACTGCTCGCTCGTCGCGCCGGCGGGCACGACGCCGGGCCAGCGGAGGATGGCCGGGACGCGGATACCGCCCTCGTAGATATTGCCCTTGGCGAGGCGGAGGGGGGTGTTGCGGCCCGGACCGGCGGCGCCGTTGTCGGAGACGAAGACGACGAGCGTGTCGGCGGCGAGGCCGAGCGTCGCGACCTCGGCGAGGATGCGACCGAGGTTGAGGTCGAGGCTCTCGAGCATCGCGGCGTAGGTCTGCGCGTCGCCGCTGAGCGTCGGGTAGTTCGCCTTCAATTCGTCGGGCGCGGCGTAGGGCGTGTGCGGGGCGTTGAAGGTGACGAGGTGGAGAAACGGTTTCGCCGGGTCACGCGTGCGCAGCAGGAGGATCTCCTCCGCGGCGATGAGATCGGTGGTGTAGCCGGTTTCATTGAGCGTCACGCCATCGCGCTGCCAGTCGACGCCGCCGGCGGGGCCCGTGAAGACGTGCGTGTAGAAATCAACCGCGGGCCCGAGGAAACCGTAGAAATGATCGAAGCCGCGCGCGAGCGGGCGGCGCTCGGCGGTGGTGGAGCCGAGGTGCCATTTGCCGGTGAGCGCGGTCTGGTAACCGGCGGCGCGAAACGTCTCCGGCATCAGGTGCTCGAGCAGCGAGAGACCGGCGTCGTTGGGCGCGAACTGATCGCGGATGCCAAGCTGCACGGCGGAGCGGCCGGTGTAGAGGGCCGCGCGTGTCGGGCTGCAGACAGGGCTGGTATAGAAGCGCATCAGCTCCAGGCCGTCCTTGCGCAATTGATCGAGATGGGGCATGCGTGCGGGGCTGCCGCGCCACGGCACATCGCCCCAGCCCTGGTCGTCCGCGATGATGAGCAAAACATTCGGTGGCACCTCCGCGGCGACGAGCGATTTCGCGCCCAGCGCTATAATGATTCCGATCAGCCAGACAGGCCAGGCGATGGTCTTCGTCATTATAAGGAATGATTGGGGGTGCGGGGCGTCAGCCGGATCGAGGCATGGTTTCATGTTGAATTATAGCAGTCCGCCGCGCACGAGGCGGACAAAGTTGTATATGCGGACCGCGTCGCCCTGCGGGCCACGGCCGGTGGGAAAGCTGGCGGGGTTGCCGGCCAGCGGGTCGGACTTTGCCGAGCCGGCGCCATGCGCGTCTCTCCAGGATCCGTTCACAAAGCCCATCGCCCGTCCGAAAGATATATAGTTGGCGGTGGGCGTCGGGCCGCCGTCGATCAGGTCGTGCCGCGATAGAGGGTAATCGTCGGGTCCGCGAGCGGAGCGCTCACGCCGTAGCTGGCGAGCGTGGGGCCGACCGCGCGAATCAGCAACTTGAGCGCACCGCTGCCGCTGATGACGAAGCCGGGAATGAGCACCGCGTCGCCCGTGCCGACGAAGGCGCGGGTGGAGACATTGACGATGGTGGCCGCCGACGCGGTGGAGGCATCGTAGACTTCGAGCAGCGTGACGCCGCTGCCGGTGTCCACGCCGACGGGCGTGGTGTAGGAACCGGCCGCCAGCGTCGCCACGAGCGCGGCGTCCTTGCTGCCGACGGGGAGGCTGAACGCGCCCGCCGCCGTCATCATCGCGGCATCAGCGGCGAGCCAATTGTCGTTGGTCATCATGATCGTGGTGCTCGAGGCGAGCGAGAGGCTCGGAT
Organism: Opitutales bacterium; assembly: GCA_038204695.1. Classification (GTDB taxonomy): domain Bacteria; phylum Verrucomicrobiota; class Verrucomicrobiia; order Opitutales; family Opitutaceae; genus ER46. The sequence goes on from JBBRCR010000299.1 coordinate 6,740, forward strand.
CAGCGAGGACGCCTGTGACGCCGAAGCTCGCGAGTCCCGGGCCAACGGCACGCACGAGCACCTGCTTCGTGCCGGTGCCGCTGATTACAAAACCCGCGATGGGCGTGCCGGCCGTGCCGCCGATTTGCGCGCGGGCGAAGATGTTGGTGAGTCGCGCGGAATCGGCCGCCGCGGCAGTGAGCGCGACGACGACGAGGGCGAGCATTAACGGGGCGGGAGTAGTCATTGGAGTTTCGGAGATCAGGCTCCGTGTTGGCCACCGACCGTGCGGCAGGTGGAGAAACATCGGGCTGGAGTTCACCACGATTAGGCGCGGCGATTGTAAGCCTTTGATGTTTGGTTGGCGTGAAAACTGTTAACTTCTCGTAGTGGAGCGACTGCCGGGCAGCGCGGCGGTAGAGGGCCTGTACGGCGCGTGAGCCCAAACTGTCTCGCGCGAAGGCGCGAAGTTGGCGGCAGCGGAGGATCGGGTGCGCGAAGGTGGTCAGGCCGACGAAACCTGGCGACGCCTGACATCACTTTCCGCAGCCTGACCCCGTTGGTCGCGGCGCCCTGGACGAGATGGCGGCCGACGCCCAGCGGCTTTGGATCTTCAGGGGGTCGGGCCGGGAGGGGTTTGCTGACGGCTGTGGCTCAGCCGCTGCAAGCCGTCAGCGTAACGCTCGGCGAAAAAGAGGTGAACTCCAGGAGCCTCGCCTGGCGCGCGGAGCACTCGTCGCTCCCATACGGCTGGCACGGGGGGCAAAGAGCACAAGGAGCGCCCTCTCAATGCCACGAAATGCGCAGTGGGATCGCTCCGGCTGTACCGATGAGAATGGGTGATGAAGCCCAATGCCAACGCCTGCTCTTTGGATCATTACCTCGTGGTTCGAGTGGAAGGTCACATCACCGGGGCCAACGCCCATGACCTTCACGCCCAGCTCGGGATTTATCAGGGCCTTTGCTTCCTCGGTTCCAGCGATGAGTCGGTGCGCAGACGCATCCTCGAAATCGAGTCCAAGCTCCGACGATTCTGTCGCTCCGCGGAGCTTCAAGCCGTGCCCGCATAAATGAACGGCATCATCGATGGGACGACGCTCCGCCAAGGTGGAACGGCGGAGCAGGTCGACAAACTCAGCCTCCGTGATCGTGCGTGTGGACTCGTAGCGAATGTTCATTTCGAGTGCCCTCAAATGTGGGCTGTCCGTTACAGACCTCCGGATTGATCACCCGCTTGCGCATGATCTGAGAGTATCTGAGTGCGAGGCGGCGTCAATTGTGTGCCCGACGTCAAATCGGGAGCGGGCCGATGGGGCTTGCTCCACCTGACTTGGTTCCCGCGTGCCGGAACAGGAGCGCCGATCCGGCGAACAGCAGGACAAAGCAGAAATTGAGTCCCAACACTTGCACCACGCCCGGACCGAAGTCGGGCCGCCAAATTATCAGCGCGACCACGGGGACCAGGAATTGTGCCACCGCGGTTACGAACAACGCGAGGGCCATCCCCAACGGACGCAATCGCGCAATCGCGGCCCCGATCAGGCCAATGACGAGCACCCCGCCATACATCAGGTTGGCGGGATTATCTTCGCTGCCGATCAGCCCGACGGCCCCATTGACCCACAAGAGTATGAGCCCGGTCATCACGGCGACGCCGGTGGCGATGCGGTAAGCGTGATTGCGGGCCCGGCTCGCCACCAACTTATACGCGGCCACCGCACTGGCGATAAGGACCCAGGCGACAACGAAATCGACCCCGTTCCATGCCCATCCTTGGACTCTGAACAGCATCGCTGCCGCGGGAATCATCAGGATGCATGACGGTACGAGCAGGGCGAGGAGAAGACTCTTTTTGTTCATCGGGAATCATTGTCCCGCAGGCGTGTGAAGTCGTGATGAAGCCATCGAGAAATCGCGATGAATTCTACACGTACCACCGGATTATTTTTGGCGACCAGTCCCGCTGCGCGAGATTCGATTCGACCTCGACCCAATGCGGGCGGGGCCCCTATTGACAGGACCGGGTAAGTGACACGGTGTGACCGCAGCCGTCGCGCAGCAGCCGGACTCGGACGCCGCGTGAATCTTACCGCGGCTAAGTGATAGATTAGCAACCCGACCCCCCGCAGCGCGCGACCCCCGCAGCGCGGCGTAGCGCGCCTCCTTCGGCGACATGCCGGCGGCGATGTTTGCCTCGGTCGCCATCTCGATGTGCGACTGGATTTCCTCGGAGAGGCCGGTCTCGATTTTCCGGCGACGAAAAAACGGCTGCGGCCGGAACAGCAATTCGCGAAATCGGTTTATCGGGAGCCAGTCGGATGGTTTCAATTGCCGGCCGAATCGAAACGATTTTCACAGGAGCTCGCAGAGTTAGCAGAGGGATAAGCCAGACCTAAACCTCTCCGCGCCCTCTGCCGCCTCCCGTAAAACTGGTTTGGCCAGAATTTGTCGGAGTTGCGCGACCGTGTCCCTGCCTTTGGCGGGCAGCCGGAACAGAATCTCGCGGAGCGGAATCATGAACGAACAATCTTCGACGCACAGAGCACCGATCCGGCTCACTTGACCTCTTGCGCCCGTCGGGCGCCTCGTTACTTTCGATCGCACATGAGCACCGCCCACGAAATCGAATCGGCGATCCAATCCCTTTCGCCGACCGAGCGCGCGAAGCTGGTGAACGATCTCCCCCGCCTCCTGCCCGAGCTCGACGGGGACGCGGCGTGGGAACGGATCGCGCGCGATGCACGGCCCCGCCCAGCCTTCTCCGCGCTGATCGATGAGCTTCAGGCGCAGATGCGCGCCAATCCGGAGGCGTTTCCGGAAATCAGCGACAGAGATTTCGGCGAGCGCGCGTGACATCGTGCGGCACACCCGATTTTTGGCGGCTCTACCACGCGTTGTCGCCCGAGGCGAAAACTGCGGCCCGGAAGGCGTATCAAAAATTCCGGCAAAACCCCGGTCATCCGAGCCTCCATGTCGAGCGCCTCGAATTCGATCGGCGGGCCTGGGCCGTGCGCATAACGCTGAATTATCGCGCCGTGGCGCTGCGGGAAGGCGCATCATGACTGTGGTTTTGGATCGGCACGCATCAGGAATTCGGTCGGCAGTTTCCGCGCTGAAACGGATTCACTCCGCGCGCAGGGCTGGCCCGAGGGGGTCAGTCCGCTGATCGCTGAATGTGGCCCACCGAATATGCGTGGGAATCCAGAGGAAGTTCATCGACCCAAATTGAGCAGCGGCGCAGCTGGTGCGGGTCGGAGGACCCTGCTGAACCGGACGGACGGCACGTCGCGTTCGCCTTCAATATCCGGGAGCCCGCTATCATGTGATCAATGGTGATAATCTGCAGCACGACGTTCATGCCACGGCGTCCGGTGCGAAACATGCCTTCCTCGTGGCGCTGGGCGAGGCCTCGGTGCAGTTCGGCTGGCGGGCCGGTGCGTTCGTGATCGTGCGCAATCATTACCACCTCGCACTGGAAACGCCGGAGCCGAATCTCGTTGAAGGGATGCAATGGTTGCATTCGACCTTCGCGATTCGGCTAACCCGGATCCATCGTCAGCACGGACATCTTTTCCATGATCGGAAAAAAGGGGTTACGTATGAACTATCGACAAAGCGTGCATGCGGGCGAAGCCGTCTGTCCATAGTTCACTCATGACCCCTGCTATGGGGAAATGAAGTCAAGCGTGATGCCGAGAAGGTTTTTGTTTTTCTGAGATAGGTTGGTTTTTTCTTAGCGGCTTGGTTGCCGGCGAGGGTGGTGGCGGTGGAGTTTGAAGCGGTTCCTCTCTGAAAG
>JBBRCR010000300.1:0-10479 GCA_038204695.1 Opitutales bacterium
AGGAACGCCACCTCCTTGATCGGACCAAATGAGAATGCGTTCTCGGCATGAACCGTCCTGGGCGTCAGCCGATAACTCGCTCCCGCCGCCGCGAGCATCACGAGCTCACGGATGAAAAATCGCTCGGTAAGGAACACCGCGCCGATGATGGCCAGCAGGAAAATGATGTTTACCAGCCCGTCGAACCGCCAGGTCTCCGGCTCGTCGGCCAGTTCCCGCTGCAATCGCCGCGGCATATGTTTGAAACTGCGGCGGTCATAGATGTAGAACGCCGCGAGCACCAGCCCCAGGGTGAAAAGCCACTGCTGGATTACCTGGTCGATCAGCCAGAAAAACGGCACCCCGCGGAGATAACCAAGGAAGAGGGGTGGGTCGCCAATCGGCGTGATGGCACCGCCTATATTGGATACGACGAAAATAAAGAAAACGACGTGAAATGCGCTGATCCGGATCTTGTTCATCCGAATCCACGGCCGAATCAGAACCATCGAGGCGCCGGTCGTACCAATGAAGTTCGCGGCGATCGCACCAACGGTCAGGAAGGCGACATTGATGGCCGGCGTCGTTTCACCTTTGACCTTGATGTGTATACCGCCGGCCACGACGAACAACGAACCAATCAGGGAAATGAACGAAATATATTCGTGAGCCGTGTGCCGGATGGTGTCCCCGCCGTCGGGAATCGCCGCCAAATAATAGATCGCCACCGCCATTCCGAATGCGATCGAAACGTGGGGGTAATAGTGCTCCCAGAGCCGCTTTACTCGCGCCGGCGTCAACGGCATCACCGCGATGAGCAGCAATAACACGGCAAACGGCGAAACGATCCAGAGGGGGATGGCCGCATGAGACGTGGCTGCCAGCAGAAGCGGGAGTTTCACCACGGCACGATCAATCCGGGCGGGACTCCGGGGCAAGCACGCGAACACGCCCGGATGCGAGTCCTGGAAAATTGCCGCGAAATCGTTGCCCGCGGCGCAGCCGAAGGAGAAAAGCCAAGGCTGATTTTTAACCGCGAATGGACGCGCGCAGCCACTGAAGGCTCAATCACGGGGAAGAGATGGAAGAGGGGGAAGACATGGAAGACATGGAAGACATGGGAGACATGGAAGACATGGAAGACATGGGAGACATGGAAGACGGGGAAGATTCCGAAGTCTTCCGAGTCTCGCGTTCTTCCATGTCTCGCGTTCTTCATCGCTTCATCGGCCGACGACGTGAATCCGTTAAACGAGCAAGTTCCGCCTCGCTCCGGATGGTCGGAGCCGCAAAGTCACGCCGTACCCGAGCAACGCATACGTTCCCATTGCAAACGCGCCCGCCCCCTGCCGTATTCCGCGGCGCCACCGCACTTCGACGCGGATCGTGTTCGTTCCTTCCACCTCTGTGACGCATGAAACATTCGCCCCTCGAGCCGGAATCACTTCCCGGTGAGCCACTCCCGCCCCTCACGCCCGAAGAACAACGAGCAACGCTCGCCCGTGTCACGTGGCGCCTGCTGCCATTACTGTTCTTCTGCTACATCATCGCCTACATCGACCGGATCAACGTGGGCTTTGCCAAGCTGCATTTGCGCGAAGTCCTCGGCGTCGGTGAGGAAAGATTCAACAGCGCCTATGGTCTTGGCGCGGGTTTGTTCTTCGTCGGCTATTTTATCTTTGAGGTGCCGAGCAATCTCGTGCTGCAGCGGATTGGCGCCCGGATCTGGATCGCGCGGATCATGATCGTGTGGGGGCTGGTCTCGATGGGGTTCATGTTCCTGAACGGCGAGACCATGTTCTACGTGATGCGCTTTCTGCTCGGTGCGGCGGAGGCGGGTTTCTTTCCCGGCGTGATTTTGTACCTGACCTACTGGTTTCCGGCCCGCGAACGCGCGCGCACCGTCGCCATGTTCGCGACGGGCGGCGTCCTTGCGGGGGTGGTGGGCTCACCCATCTCGGGGGCGTTGCTGGAACTGAACGGCGTGGGTGGGCTCGCTGGCTGGCAATGGCTGTTCTTCGTCGAAGCCGCTCCCGCCGTGGTCATGGGCGTGGTGATTCTATGGCTGTTGCCCAGCCGTCCGCGCGATGCGCGCTGGCTGACGCCGGCGCAAAAGGAATGGATTCAGGGCAGGCTCGACGCGGAAGCTCCGTCGACGGGAGCAACGCACGGCAACGGCTTGCTTCGCGTTTTCACTAATGGACGCGTGTGGCTGCTTTGCCTGGTCTACTTCCTGCTGAATGTGGGTGGCTACGGTTACGAGTTATGGCTGCCGACGATCATCAAGAGTTTCACCTCGGTCAGTTCGTCGGCCCTGGGTTTCATCACGGCAATCCCGTACCTCGCGGCAGGTGTGGCCATGATCATTGTCGCGCGCCATTCGGACCGGACAGGAGAACGCCGGGTCGTCGTCGCGTTATCGGCCATCAGCTCCGCCGCCGGGTTTGGGCTCAGCGCCATTTCGAATAATCCCTATCTTGCGATGGCGGCGCTCGCCCTGGCTTTCATCGGGCTGAAGTGCACGATCGCTCCGTTCTGGGCGATGACGACCGCATATCTCAGCGGCACAGCGGCGGCCGCCGGCATCGCATTCATCAATTCGGTGGGCAACCTGGGCGGCTTTGCCGGGCCTTACATGGTGGGACTGATCAAAGACAAAACGGGCAGCAACGTCGTTGCCCTCTTCGCTCTGGGTGGTGCTTTGCTGGGCATGGCTATTTTCACCATGCGCCTGCCGAAGACCTCCGCTCCTGCCGGTAGATTATAGTTCCCCGCTGCATCTTCGCGCTCCGACCGCCGGGCGGTGCAGGCGCCCACCGGCGACCAGTCCTATCGGATTTCGTGGATCGGATCACGTTGGCTGGACCTTCCGCCCTTTTCGTTCGTCCTGTGGGTCGAGCATGCGCAACGTGAACTTCATTCCATGAGATCGATGTCTTCCACCCCGACTGCGTTTCTACTGTCACTCACTCTGTTCGCGGCTTTGCCGGGCGCCGAGTCCACGCTGACGATGGCTCAGATGTGGGGTGAGTCCACCGCGAAGCCCGGCGTGGCGGCCTCCGACCGGGCGGCGCTCTTTCGCGATGGCAACTACGGGATGTTCATCCACTGGGGCCTGTTTTCCCATCTCGGCGGACAATGGCGCGACCAGACGTTTTACGGCATCGGCGAGTGGATCAAACGGCAGATGAAGATCTCCGAGCCGGACTACATGGCGCTCGCGAAGGAATTCAATCCGGCTGCGTTCGACGCCCGCGAGATCACCCGCGTAGCGAAGGCCGCGGGCATGAAGTGGATCATCATCACGTCGAAACACCACGATGGCTTCGCGATGTTCAAGTCGGCCCATCCTTTCAACATCGTCGATGCGACACCGTTTGCCCGCGATCCGATGAAGGAACTCGCCGCCGCCTGCCGCGAGGCCGGCCTCGGTTTTGGCTTCTACTATTCGCACAATCAGGATTGGACCGCGCCCGGAGGCAACAATGGGCCCGCCAGGAACCCGGACGGTTCGCCCGCCTCGTTCGAGCAATATTTTCGCGAGAAATGCTACCCGCAGGTGACGGAAATCTGCACGCGCTATGGTCCACTGAGTTTCATCTGGTTCGATACGCCGGGCAACATGCCCAAGGAACACGTCGCGAAACTGGCGGATCTCGTCCGTCAGACGCAGCCGAACGCGATGCTCTGTAGCCGCATCGGCCACGGCCTCGGCGACTACGCGAGCAAGGGCGACATGGAGGTTCCCCCGCGCAACATCGAAGGCCTGTGGGAAACCTGCGACACCACGAACGACTCGTGGTCCTACGCGTGGTACGACCAGAATTGGAAAGACTCGAAAGAGATCCTCCACCGGCTTGTCTCCACCGTCGGCCGGGGCGGCACATACCTCCTCAACATCGGTCCCGACGGCCAGGGTCGCGTGCCCGCCCAGGCGACGAAGTATCTGTTGAAAGCGGGCGAGTGGCTCCAGCGGTATCCACAAGTTGTGTACTCCGCGGGCGCCTCACCGTGGGGCCACGCCCAGCCGTGGGGTGACGTCACGACCACGGGCAACACGCTCAATCTCGTGGTCTTCGACTGGCCTGCGCATGGCCGCCTTTTCCTCCCCGGGCTGCAAACCCCGATCGCTGCGGCGGGAGTGGTTTCCGGCGGCAAACTACTTCCGGTGACCTGGAAGAAGCGGGGCACCTGGACGGAACTTCGACTGCCCGCCGCGCCGCCGGATCACCCGGCCTCTGTAATTGCTATTAAACTACAGGGCGCACCGAACGTGGACGAGACCCTGGGGGTGCATCCCAATCTTCCCGCGACGCTCCTCGTCGAATTTGCCACGGTGACGGACGCCACCAAAAAGGAGATTCGCTGGATGGAGAAGTTCGGCGAATGGAAGTTCGCCCATCAGGTCAGCGATTGGAAATCCACGGGCCGGGCGGTATGGACGGTGGATGTGGCCGAGGCCGGCGACTACCGACTCGAACTCAACTACAAGGGTGAGGGCCGGTTGGTGTGGCGGATCGAGACGGACGAAGGCAGCAAACTCCAGAACCAGCAGAATTCATCACCGGTGTACCATAGTTATCCCTTCGGACTGCTTTCGTTCAAAACCCCCGGCAAACACACGATTGCCGTCTCGCTCGTGGAGGGACTTCGCGACAAGGCGAGTCTGCACGCGCTGCGCCTCGAACGGGCGGAGTGAACGCCGGGAAAATCTTCGCCTTGTTCATCCGCCGGCCGCGAACACTTCACGCCGCTCTGGTTCTTGCCGCGGTGTTGACCGTCAACGCCGCCGCCGCGGAACCGCGCGAGGTCGCGGTGACGACCGCGATGCCGCGGCCTGGTGATCATACGTTGCTCAGCTGGCGCGAGGGACCGCCCTACTACACGGGGGCAGGTTACTCCTCCGAAGGGCGGTTCCTGCGTCTCGAGACCGGCTATTTCGCCGCGGATTTCGATACGGAGCGCATCGCGATTACCGGTTTCGCCTCCACGAATCCATCGCGCGACGAAGCTTCGGCCACGCGCGCCGCACTTGCCGCGCTGCCGCTGCCACCGGCCAGACTGCACGCCGCCATTCGCGTCGGTGAACGCACCTATACGTGCACGGGTCGCGCGGCAGTGAAGCTCGACAGCAGCGGCATGCCGGCGGTGCCGCTGGATTTTCCCGTGCGCGTAATTGAGAGCGGACGTTTTTTCCAGAAGTTCGCGCTGCACGATCTGGAGTTTCATGATGCCGCAGGCCGTCGATTGCCGGCCACGTCGCGATTGGAAATTGCCGCGTGGCCGGACCGGCTGGCATTGACGCTCATTGTCCGTCCGGAACAGCCGTTAACTTCCGCCAGCGCCTTCCTGCGGCTGGAATCGCAGGGTGGCCGCGACGCCAGCTTCGCCGAAACGACCGACACATGGCCCATCGGGCTTGACCGTCGTGCGACGCTTACGCTGGCGGCCGATGGTTCGGCGGTCGCCCCGATGGCGCCCGCCGAAACGATCGTTCAGGTCGGTGCGGTCGAAGGTGCGGGCGCCGCGACCGTGTCGTGGAGCGCAGCCGAACTCTGCCACGTTGTTCGGCTGGAAGCGGCCCACTGGCCCCGACCAAGCGAAGGCGACTACCCGGAGGCCATGCTCGACGCGTGGGAATCGTACGCCGTCACACTCGAAAATCGCTCCTCCGCCCCGCAGCGCGTTGCCCTCAACTTTGATCACATCCCGGCGAAGGCTATCACGGGCTTCGTGCCGATGATTCTGGATACGCACGATGTCCCCTTGGGAATTCCCGTGCAGATCAGCAAGAACTGGCATCAGGTCCGGAGCGGCGTCGATCTGCCGTACGCGGGCCCGTGGATTCACGGGCGCACCTGGCTCCATCTGGCCGCAAACTCACGGGTGAGCTTTCGGTACGGCACGACGTTTGCGCGGTGGGGCGGGGTGCCCACGGCGTCACTCGCGCAATTATCGCTCGTCGGCTGGGGGCACAATGGATTTTGGGATCAGTTCGCCCTGGGCTCCTTCGGCGAGTCGTTTTGTTTTCAAGCCGGGCGCGTGATGCGCCGGGCGCTCCTCACGGATTTCCGGCCGCTCTACCAGCGTGGGTTTGCGCGTGACGACCGCTGGTCCTGGCCCGGCAACGTGGGGGGCGGCGACACGATGGTGCGATTCGATCCGCAGCAGCGCTACGTCCCGTTCAAGCGCAATGTCACCCGGTACGCGAGTCACGGACCAAATCTGGCGCACCTCGTCTACGAAGAAGAATCGGCCGATGACGCGGTGCGGAGTCGCGTCGAGGTGCTGCTGCCGCGGACGGACGATCAGGTGCGGGTGTACTTGAAGATTCGTTACGATATCAGGCGGAGGGTGGAGTTTTCACGGCTGGCGCTGTTTCAACTCGGATCTGACTATTACAACGAACCGGCGGCACCGCTGGTGGCGTGGGGTTCCGCCGACGGGCTCGCGGCGGAAGAGCGCCCGAAGCCCGAACCCGGCGCGCGCCTGCTGCCGGCCTGGGAGGCCCGGGGCGAAGCGCCCTGGATTTCGCTCCACGGCGAAGCCCGCGCCGACGGCGAGCGAAACGGGCAGTCCAGCCGCGGGCTGGTCGTGCGGGAATGGCGCGCCGTGATCGGGGGTCAGCCCGTACCGGCCCCGTTCTTTGCCGCGCTGGGCAGTCGCGGATCGCGGGCGCGGCTCGCCGCGGAAATCGTGCCGCCGCCCGACGTGACCGCGCTGGCGCCCGGGGATCGGATCGAGATGTTGATCGAGTTGCTCGCCTTGCCGCTCACCGCTGAACGTTATTACGGTCCGGATACAGAGCTGCGGACCGCCCTGGCGGCGAACGCGAACACGTGGCGCATGGTGCATCGCGAAGCGGCGGGCAACCGGCCGGTGCTTGTGCTGGCGGATGGGAGCGAGGCGCGCGGCTGGCCCCTGACGGTGCCGGTGGGCGAGGCGCGCGAAGCCGGCTTCACGTTGCGCGGCGGCCTGGGCTGGATTCCCGTGCGACTTTCGGGATTGAACCGGCCGGATGCCGCGGAGCTTTTTCGCACCAACCGCACGGGACGGACGCGTGTGGTGCAGGGGTACGCAACACGGGCCTTCTGGCAGTCGGATTACGACACCGCGACCGGCCAATGGAGCATCACCTACAATTTGCCCGCCACGGCGACGCCCACCGGCTACGTCGCGGTCGTCCGCGAGAGCGCCCCGAGGAAGGCGCCGGCGCCGGTCGGTGCTGGTGGTTCCGCCGAACCATAAGACGATCGGCAACCTGCTGCTCGGCGCGAGTCGCAGTACCAAATCCACTGTGTCTCGCACTCTATAATTCATCATGAGAAAATTCATTATCGTCCCGATGCTCGCGGGCGGCGCCATCGCCTCCTCTTTCGCGGCGCCGGCGAAATCGCCCAACATTCTCTGGCTCGTCGGAGAAAATCTCACCCACGATCTCGGTTGTTACGGCGCCAAGCACGTCGACACACCAAACCTCGACCGACTCGCGGCCGAAGGCATCCGATACACGAATGTCTTCGCCACGAATCCGGCGTGCGCGCCAAGCCGCTCGGCGTTCATGCTGGGCATGTATCAAACAACCACCGACACGCACCACATGCGCTCGCACCGCGACGATGCGTTCCGGCTTCCGCCTGGAGTCCGCCCACTCACGCACCGGCTGCAGGATGCCGGCTACTTCACGGCCAACATCAAGAACGTCGGCACCCGCAGTGTGGGCACGGGAAAGCTCGATCTGAACTTCGTCAACGAGGGGCCGATCTACCAGTCCGACGACTGGTCGGCCCTGAAGGCGCGGCAGCCATTTTTCGCGCAGATCAATTCCCATGAGATGGAATACGACATCTATGACCGGCAGAGCGCGAAGAAGGCGCGCGTCGAATGGGTGGGGGAGCGGGAGCACGTTCAGCATGCGAAACCCGATGCGGTCACGCCACCGCCATATTATCCGGAGCACCCGATTGTGCGGGAGGAATGGGCGCGTTATCTGAACTCCGTCTCCGGCATGGACCGGCGGATCGGCTGGGTGCTCGAGCAGTTGCGGGCCGACGGTTTGGAGGATGACACCCTCATCGTTTTTTTCGCGGACAACGGCCGGCTCGATCCGCGCGGGATCCATTGGTGCTACGACAGCGGACTGCGGGTACCGATGATCATCAAATGGCCGAAGAACTATCCGGCGCCGCCGACGTACCGCGCCGGCGCGGTGGATGACCAAATGGTGAGCCTGATCGATCTCACGGCAACGACGCTCGCGTTGGCCGGCGTGGCGAAGCCGCCGCTGATGCAGGGGCGCGTCTTCCTTGGCGACCAGGCGGAATCACCACGGTCGTACGCTTTCGCGGCGCGCGATCGGATCGACGAGACGGTGCAGCGCATCCGTTCCGTGCATGATTCGCGGTATCACTACATCCGGAATTTCACCGACGGCCCGACGTTTGCCTCTCTGAATCGCTACAAGGAAAAATGTTTTCTGATCATGCCGCTGATGCGCGAGCTTCTCCGCGAGGGAAAACTCACGGGCCCGCCCGCGGACCTGATGAAGCGACGCGGCCCAAGTGAGGAGCTGTATGACACGCAGGCCGATCGGCACGAAATCAAGAATCTGCTCAACTCCGAAGTGCCCGAGCATCGCGCCGCCCTGCAGAGATTACGAGCGGCGCTGGATACCTGGATGATCGAGACGGGCGATCGCGGCGGAATCCCGGAGGCGCCCGGAACGGTCGAGAAATTCGAACAGGAAATGCACGCGTGGTTTGGGACGCCCGACTGGGCGGTGCCGTCGCCGCGGCGATGACCCTTGCGAATTCATCAAGCCGCCGAAATAAGGAAATCGCCCGTCATCTTCATTCTTCACACGAGCTTCGTGTCGCTCGAAATGTTGACCGGATTGTTCAAGGAATTGGGCCCGGAATTGAACTCCGGCACATCGTCGACGACAGCCTGTTGAAAGAAGTGCTGGCGAATGACGGCGTGACGCCCGCCGTGCGCCGCAGAATGCGCGAGTACTACAAGGCGGCGGAGCTCGCGGGCGCGTCACTCATTTTCAACCTTGGTTTTGTGCGTGCCCGATTCGCGCGGGGATGCGGGCCGACGCCAAATGAACCGGGAGCGCGGTTGGCGGGTGTGACACTGCAGCGCGCAGCCAATTCGCAACCGCGGAACGATATCCCGCGGCGGTTCAGCGCCGATAAACGCTCTGCCCGCCGATGATTGTCTCCGTGATGACGATTTCGCGGAGCCGCTCGGGCGGCACGGTGAACGGATCCTCGGCCAGCACGACAAAGTCCGCGAGCTTCCCGACTTCGATGGAGCCTTTGCGCTCCTGTTCGAAGTTTTGCCACGCCGCATCACTGGTCACGGCCCGCAGCGCGGCGAGCACCGGCACGCGTTGTGCCGCTCCCAGTGTCCGGCCGTCACGCGTCTGGCGTGTGACCGCCGCCCACACCAGCAGCAGGGGATTGACGGGTGTGACCGGACTGTCGTTATGCAACGAGAAGCGCAGACCGTGCTGGAGAGCCGAGTTGAGCGGGCTGATCCGGGCGGCGCGTTCCGGACCGAGAAAAATATCCCGGTGCCGGTCGCCCCAATAGAAAACGTGGCCCACGAAAAACGAGGGCGAGACGCCCAGTGCGCGCATGCGCTCGAGTTGGTCCTCCCGTGGGGCCTGGCAGTGCTCGATGCGGTGCCGCGCGTCCGGCCGGGGATTCGCGCGCTGGGCTTCCGCAAACGCGAACAGAATCTCGTCGATCGCCGCATCTCCGTTGCCGTGAACGGCGACCTGGTAACCGCCATCATGATACGTCCTCACGAGTTTCACCAGGGCGTCGAGGGGGCGGGAGGAATAACCGCGATAATCCGTTTTGCCGGCCGGCTGCACGTGATAGGGCTGGGTGAGATGTCCCGTCAAACCTTGCAGCGAACCGTCCTGCCAGAGCTTCACGCCGACGACACGCAAACGCTCGTTCTTCGGTCCGGTCCAGCTTTCGGTTGTTTCGATTTGCGAGGGCACGCCGGTTCCCCCGCCCGACAGAAGCGCGGTGATGCGCAGATCAAGGAAACCACGTTCCATCGCCTCCTTCAGGTCGGCGACGGACTGGCGCGCGGCACCGGGCATGACCGATGTCGTGACGCCTTTCGCCAGATAGCGACCGTTGGCCTGACGCACGGCTTCGAGCCTCTCGGCCGGCGTGCGATTCGGCACAAGGCGTGACACCAGGCTGCCGCATTCTTCGAAGACGCCGTTCGGATGATTGCTTCCCTCCTCGCGCCGGATCACGCCTCGGGCCGGATCTTTTGTGGCGGCGTTGATGGCGGCCAACTGGAGGGCGCGGGTGTTCGCGACACCGAGATGGCCCGAGGTGTGCGTGATCCAAATCGGATGCTCGGACGAGGCTCGATCCAGATCGTGGCGGGTGGGGTGACGCTTTTCGCGAACGAGGGTGTCGTCATAACCGCGTCCGACAACCCATTGGCCGGGTGGCGTGCCGGCGGCCT
>JBBRCR010000301.1:0-10452 GCA_038204695.1 Opitutales bacterium
GCCACATCCGCGGCTTCTTTTCCCCCACGAGAAACTGGGGGAGATTCGCGCGTCACTCACGACGGTTCGTCGCGACGCGTTCAACGCACTGCGCCGGCACGCTGATTCCGCGTTGAAGCTGTCGGTGCCCTCGGAGCCCGATTACGATAAGCTGCCAACCAAGGCCGAGCAGCGGCTCGGCTATACGAAGTCGTTCGGCGAGATGCGGCGTTATCATACGGACGGCATGGTGAACCTCGCGCTGATGTATATGCTGTCGGGCGAGAAGAAATACGGTGAGCACGCGAAGGCGCTGCTGCTGGGGGCGGTCGAATGGGATCCGGAGGGGATCTCATCGATCATGTCTCCCTTCGGTGACGAGGTGGGACTGGGGCTCGTGAAGTCCGCGGCCCAAACGTATGATTGGATTTATGATCTATTGAGTGATTCGGAGCGCGGAAAAGTCAGGGGCATGCTAATTGCGCGGGCGGATCAGATGATGCGACGGCTGGAAAAGCGGGATTACCTGGTCAATCCGGAGGAGAGCCATGCCGGCCGTTTGCCAGGTTACTTGCTGGAGCACGCGATCGCGCTGGCCGAGGAGCCGCGGGCGGAGGTGTGGATGGATTACGCGCTGCGGGCGATGACGACGGTGTATCCCCACTGGGCGGGTTTCGATGGCGGGTGGGCGGAGGGGCTATCGTATGGGCTCGCCTATAACACGACCGTCATGGCGCCCATGGAAGCGCTGCGCGTCGCGACCGGCTTTGATCTTTGGCAACGCCCGTCGCACCGGAAGCTGCGGCACTTCTTTGTATATAACACCTCGCCAGTCGGGGAGATTTTTGGCTTTGGCGATATGTTTGATTCGCCGGTGGCGGGGCGCGCGTCGAACCTGCGCGGGCTGCTGGAGTTTCACGCGCAGCGTTATCAGGACCCGGTGGTGCGCGGCTGGGTTGATCTGTTGCGTGCGCCGGGCGGTGGAGATGTTGAGTCCTCCGTGCTGCCGTCGTTGATGATGCCGTGCACGATTACGCCGCAGTCGCCGGCGAGCCTGCCGCCGGATGCGGTGTTCCACGGAGTCGGCTGGGCGGCATTCCACACGAATCTCGCGCAGCCCCGCGACGATTTGATGATCACGTTCAAGTCGTCGCCATATGGCGGAGTGAGTCACAGTTATTGTGATCAGAACGGCTTCGCGATTCTGAAGGGCGGCAAGGCGCTGGCGCTGCCGGGCGGTACGCGCTATCCGCAGCATGGCACACCGTTTCACACCGAGTACACGCAGCAGACACGCGCGCAGAACGCGGTTCTCGTAAATGGTCAGGGCCAGGTTCGCGCGGGTGGTGAGCAAGGCGGGCGGATCGCGGCCTTCGAGAGCACGCCGCATCTCGGCTATGTATGCGGCGATGCCACTGCAGCGTACGGTGGGCTGCTCAAGGTGGGCCGGCGCCATGTGCTGCTCATCCGGCCGGACGTGGTCGTCATGGTGGATGATCTGGAGGCGCCGAAGCCGTCGGAGTTCCAGTGGCTGCTGCATACATTTGAGAAACTCGAAATGGATGAAGCGGCGCAGACGTTCGTGTCGAAGCGCGGTGGCGCGACCATGCAAGTGCGGCTATATACAAATGACCAAATGAGCTTCACGCAGAGCAACGCGTGGCCCGTGGAACCGAAGAAGGGTTTCCCCACGGCCCGCGCCGCCGAGCCGGCCAAGCGCTGGCATTTTAGTGCCGGCACGAGCGGAGCGTCGGCGGCGCGACGGATCGCCGCGGTAATGATGATAGGCGAGGGGAAGGAAAAACCCGACTGCCGCATGCGCCAAATGGGGAACAACGCCCTCGAGGTGGAAACGGCGTCAGCGGACGGCGTGGCCGTCGTGAAGATTGACTTGTCGACCACGGGCGCGGGTGGGAAGCCGATCATGGAAGTGGAGTACCGGCCTCGCGTGGGCAACGTGGAGCGGATCTCGGCGCGGTAGCGGTTGGCGCGGTTCGAGGTTGCTCATGCGCTCATTGGGTCACGGCAAATGGGAACCCACATACCGTCGCCGTTTGCCTGGAGACGTCGTGGAACACGGTGCACAGCACGACCGATGGCTATCGGACGGTCGGCCGGCAGTTGGGACTGGCGGTGGCTGATTATCTCCGGGCCAAGTCGGCGGCGGATGGACGCCAAGATTGATGCGGTGGCGGTTCCGCGGCTCGGCGCGTGGGAGCACCCTCCCAACCGCGCTTGGAATCTGGGCGGCGGGAAACGATGTTCGTAATGGGGCTCTTGTGCTGCGGCCGCGTGGCGCTTGTCTGAGAACGCACGGTTAGAATACCCCGGCAGCGCGCGCCTGGCTGGCCACGGTGACGCTGGAGGAGCAATCGCATCCGTTCCCGATCAAAATGAAAAAAGGTATAATTTGTTCCATTACGCTGCTCATGGGTGCGGGTCTGTTCGCGGCGGCTTCGCCCACGCCCGCCGTTCCGGCCAAACCGAAGGTGAACGGGCCGTTCGGGGAGGCCGAGTGGGAGCGCTCCGCCATTCCGCTTCGTCCCGGCGAGCCCGGCCAGGCGCCGTTCTGGAATGCGTTCGCCAAGCGGTTCATCTTCGCCCCGGCGTTCGACTTTCGAGCGGTCGACGGAGCGGTCAAATACAAGTACGAGCTGTCCAGCCGGGACGACGCGACCACGTGCAGCTTGGAAGGCGACGTCCCCTTTGCTCCGTTGAGCCGGGTTTGGGCGTCGTTGCCGGTGGGCACCTACGATTTGAAGGTGACGGGTATTGCGGGTTCGGGTACGGCATTAGGAGTGGCGGGTGAGGCCAGGTTTTACCGGGCTGCGCCGTTTGACGGGCCGTATCTCGCCCCCGTGATGACCTATGACCAGAGCGGCCGGCTCGCGCTGGAGAAGATCATGCACAAGCCTTACGTCGAGTATTGGCTGACGCACAAGACTCCCGATTCAAGTTACGAGTTCTATCGACATCCCGCCAAGCTCTTCGGGTCACTGGTCGTCGGGGCGGTCGCACACGCGAGGCTGAACGAGGGCACCGCCGAGGCGCGCCGGGCAGCCGAGTTGGCGCGCATCGTGGCGGATTACCTGCTCGCGATCCGTTTTCCCCCGGGGTGGTACCTTGAATTCTTTCCCCCGGCCTACTCGCGGGAGGCGGAGGCGCGCCTACCGCACATGAAACAGAGCAACTATCTCATCATCGCGGCGGCGGAATCCGGCCATGCTTTCCTGGACCTCTATGATTATACCCGGGACAGGAAATATCTGGAAGCGGCGGAGCGAATCGCCCGGACGTATCTGAAGACCCAGCTGCCCAACGGAACCTGGCGCCTCTATCTCGACCCCGAGACCGGAGAGGAAACCGCTAACAAGGCCGCCATCCCCACGTCGACCATCAACTACTTCGAGCGTTTGAAGAAGGACTACGGCATGCAGGGACTGGAAGAACCGATTCAGCGTGCGTTCGACTGGATCATGGAGAATCCAGTCAAGACCTTCGACTGGCTCGCCCAGTACGAGGATATCCCGCTGACCGGCAGCCCGCCGTACCGGCGGATGAGCCGGGAGCAGCCCTGCGATCTGGCGATCTATCTGTTTAGGAAATTCCCGAAGCAGCCGAAGTATGTCGAGCTGGCGGAGGACCTCATCCGTTTCTCCGAAGACCAGTTCATCAGTTGGGAAAAGATGGAGGATCTCGTGATCCATCGCGGGGTGCAACGGCCCTCAGTCCCAAATGTGGGCAGTCCCGGCGCATATTCCAAGAACTGGCTGCTCCCCGTGGTGCATGAACAATATGGTTTCTGGATGCCCTCCGCCCGGAATACAGGGCTCATGATCGAGACGTACTGGGAGGGGTATGTGGCCACGAAGAAGGAGGTCTACCGCGCCAAGGCATTGTCGATCGCCAACAACTTCACCCGCGTCCAGCAACTGCACGACGGTGATTATCCCACGATGTTCACCCAGTACCCCATGAACTTCTGGATCAACAACAGCATCTATCCGGCGAAAGTGATGATCGCGCTGCAGAAGGAACTCGATCGGATCCGGTAGTCGTCACCGATCGCGACTGCGGCCGCGCGGTGAATGACAATGGAGAATTTCAAACCCCGCTCACCATGCAAAAGAAATCCTGCCCGCTGCACCGCCCCAAGACATTCGTTCAAGATGCTGCTTCCTGTGAATTGCCTGCCGCCGCCCGCATCGGGCGCGGTCGTCGCTCCAGCCGGAGTCTGGCGGTGGTGGCCTTGCTGCTCGGTTGCATGATTCCGCTGCGGGCGGCGCCGGCCGTCGGGGGCCCCCTGGCGGTCGCGGGGGAGCAGGTCGGACGCATCGGCGGTCGGGTGAAGAACGCCGTGACCGGCCAGTATCTCAACAAGGTGCGGGTCACCCTCCGGGGGACTGACCATCTCGTTTACACGGACGAGGACGGCGCCTTTCGCTTCGGTGATGTGCGGAGCGGGCCGATCGTGCTCGAGGTTTTCTATACGGATCTGGATCCGCAGGAGATCGCGTTGACTCTTCCCCCGGGCGGTTCCCTGGAACAGGACGTCGAACTCACGAGCAAGGCGCGGTTTGGTGCGTCTGGCGAAATCGTGAAGCTCGATCCCTACATGGTCGCATCGATGCGCGAGACGGACGCCGAGACCATTGCGATTCATGAGCAGCGGTTCGCCTCCAACATCAAGAATGTGCTGGCGACCGATGCGCTCGGGGATCTGGTGGGAGGCGATCCGGGCGAGTTCCTGAAGTTCGTTCCCGGGCTGACCGCGGAATACGCGGAAGGTGACATCGGCGGCATTTCCATCCGGGGCATCGCCGGCGACATGACCGCAATCAATTTCGACGGGGCGCCGATGGTCACCGGCGCCAACACCGGTCCGAGCCGCTCGGTCGACATGCGATCGCAGTCGCTCAGCAACATTTCCCGGATCGAGGTGACCAAGGTGCCCACGCCCTCGACCCCGGCCGACTCGCTCGCGGGCTCTGTCAACATGATCAGCAAGAGCGCGTTCGAGCGGAGCGGCGCGGAATTTCGCTACGGGCTGTATCTGGTCGGCAACGGCAACGATCTCACACTGAAAAAGACACCCCACGCCTACGGTGACAAGAACACCTACAAGACGCAGCCGGGGTTTGATTTCGATTACACCCTGCCGATCGGCAGGAACTTCGGCATCGTGGTCACGGGAATGCAGAGTCATAAATTCACGCCGCAAAACCGGATCACGAACCTGTGGACCTCCTCCGCCACCGGGTCCAACGCCTCCCCCAGCCAGCCTTATTACCAGCAGTTCTCCCCGCGTGCGGCGCCCCGTTCCAAGAGCCTCACCGGCTTCAGTCTCAAGGCCGACTGGCGCGTCACGCCGCACTCCGTGCTGTCGCTGGGCAGCCGGTGGAGCCGAAATATTGCGGCGAGGACTGGCACGCTCACCGTGACGCCGAATGTCGGTACCAACGGCACCCCGACGGTGGCAACTGGTGTTCCCCTCAGCTTCGGTCCCGATTTTACGATTGGGGCGACCGGACGCGGCGCCGTCCTCCTCAGCATGAGTCAGCAATATAGCGTGTTCGAGAACTTGGGCACCTATGTGAAGTACCGCTTCGACAACGGCCGGTGGCGCGTCGAATCGAGCGTCAACTATTCGTCGTCCGAAACGGAACTGAACCCGAACAGTGCACATCCAGGCGGCTTTTTCCCCGGGACGAATGCCTCGCTGGTGACACCCAACCGGGTGACCTTTCGCGGACTCGGGGAGGATGGACCGGACATCATCGAGGCATTCGACAACAACAATCAGCCCATCGATATCTACGATATTCGAAACTACCGGCTTGGCGGTGCCTCCGAAGATCGCCGCCATCTGGATAACGTATCAAAATTTACGAATCTCGATGTGCGGCGCCGGCTCGATGTGTTCTCTTTTCCCACCGCCGTGCAGGCCGGCGCCCTCTATCGCATTCACACCATTGATCGCTACAACGAGGCGGCTGGTGGCATGACGCCGTCCGCGGCGGCGGTCAACGCCGAGCCGTATGCGTACCGGGTTTATGTCAACCAGGAGGCCTATGGGCGGTGGAATTTTCCCGGCATCTATCCCGCGGCGGTTTGGGCGGCGTACCAGAAGGACCCATCGCTGTTCAGCCGGACGCCCGCGCAACTGGTGAGTGCGGAGAACGCCCGGCTCAACACCTCGCAGTTTGCCGAACAGACGGTGAGCGCGTACTACCTGCAGGGCGAGGCGCGGCTGCTTTCGAATCGATTGAACGTCCTGACGGGCGTGCGCTTCGAACGGACGGAGGTTGGCGGCCAGGGCGTGCTGATCGATCCCGGCGCGGCCTTTGTCCGCAATCCGGACGGGACGTTCGCGCGGAACGCGCAGGGAGCCCGGATTCGGAAACCGGAGGCCGGCACAGCCAATTCGCTGCAGGAGGTTGCGATTACCCGGAAGGAGCGGGGCTTTGTCGCGGAGCGATCCTATGACGGATTTTATCCGAGCCTGCATCTGACCTACAATATCAAGGAGAACTTCCTGGCGCGGCTGGCCTATGCCCGAACTTACGGCCGGCCGAATTTCCCGGACATCATCCCGAGCGCCACAATCCAGGAGGCGGATCTGGGCGAGGCCGAAATCAACAATCCCAACATCATCAAGGGCAACATCACGGTCACGAACACCGCCCTGAAACCGTGGATGGCGCATAACTTCGATCTGTCGCTGGAGTACTACACCCAGCAGGGCGGGGTGCTCAGCGCCAGCGTTTTTCGGAAGGAGATCACCGACTTCTTCGGCACCGAGGTGAGGGTCGCCACGGAGGCCGATCTCGCGCAAATCGGGATGGAGCCCGAGTATGTCGGGTGGAACCTGGAGACAAAGTTCAACTCGGGCGATGCCCGGATCGACGGCATCGAATTGAACGTCCGGCATTCGCTGCGCGAACTGGGTTCGTGGGGGCGCTTCTTCACGGTTTTCGCCAACGCGACAAGGCTGGACCTGAAGGGAAATCCGCATGCGGAGTTCGACGGATTCCTGCCGAAGACCGCCAACTGGGGCTTCTCCTTCAACTGGAAGCGGCTGACCGTGATTCCAAAATGGAACTACCGCGGGCTCATTAAGCTTGCCGCCGTGCCGGGAATCTCGTCCGACGCCTTTCAATACATCGAGGGGAGCACCGTTCTCGACTTGAGCGTGGGCTATCGGTTGACCAAGCGGCTTTCGCTCTCGGCCAGCGTCAACAATCTCTTCAACCAGCCGCGCACCCGACTGCGCTACGGATCGGAGACGCCGGACTACGCGCGATTCTGGCAGGAGTTCGACTACGGCGCGCTGATCTCGGTCGGCATCAAGGGGACGTTCTAGCGAGGCGCAGCGTCCAGCCGAGCATATTAATGCTATGAAGAAACCTGATTGCAGCCTCGCTTGGTATCCGCTGCGCGGACGAGTCTCGCGACGTCCTCAATCTCGATTTATGAATCCTGTCCAACTACTGTGTTTATCCCTACCAGGCGTATGAAGAACCGAATCCTCTCGCTTTCCACCCTGGTCGTTGCGACGTGCCTCATCGGGGCGGCGGGAGCGGCGAGCGCCCCCGCTGGACCAGCGGGCCAGACTGTGCCGGCGCCCCGCGGCCCATTCGGCGCCGCCGAGTGGAAGCGCTCCGCCATTCCGCTGCGGCCCGGCGAGCCCGGCCAGGCGCCATTCTGGAATGCGTTTGCCAAACGCTTCATCTTCGCTCCGGCCTTTGATTACCGGCCGGTGGAAAATGCGGTCACCTATAAATACGAAATCTGGTGTCCGAAAAATGCGACGCATCACAGCTTCGAGGCCAAAGTGCCTCACACTGCGCTCACTCCCGTGTGGGCGTTGATGCCGGTTGGCATTTTTGACCTGCGCGTCATCGGCGTGGCCGCCAATGGCCAACGCCTCGGGATCGCCGGGGAGGGTCGCTATTTTCGCGCCGCCCCATTCGACGGCCCCTATCATGAGCCGGTGGTCCCCTATGACCAAAGCGCATTAATCGCTTTGGAAAAGGTGATGAACAAAAGCTACGTCGAATATTGGCTGAAGAACAAGACGCCGGATCCGGAATACGCGCTGTATCGGTATGCCGCCAAGATGTTCGGCTCCGTGATCATCGGAGCGGTCACTCATGCGCGGCTCAAACCCGGCACGAGCGATGCCGCACGTTCCACGCAGCTCGCGCGCATCGTGGCGGATTACCTGATCAGCATCAGTTTTCGCCCCGGCAGCCCCCTTGAATTCTTTCCTCCGACCTATCACGGCAAGTGGATTGCCGAGAAAGCGATATCACACGCGCAGCTGCACAACTGCATGATGATCGTCGCGGCGGACTCCGGTCACGCCTATCTCGATTTGTACGATCTCACCAGGGAGCCGAAGTACCTCGAGGCGGCGCAGCGGATTGCCCGCACCTACCTGAAGAGCCAGCTCGATTCGGGGAGCTGGTATTTGTACGTGAATCACGAGACGGGCGCGCCGACCGCGGATTATATTTCGATCCCCACGTCGACCATAAATTACCTCGAGCGGCTGAGGAACAATTACGGGATGAAGGACGTCGACGCCGCGATCCAGCGCGCGTTCGCGTGGATCATGGAGAACCCCGTCCGGACGTTTCATTGGCTGGCGCAGTACGAGGATGTCGATATGCGCTACTTCGCTCCCTACGAGCGGATGAGTCGGGAGCAGGCGTGCGATCTGGCCATCTACCTTTTTCGCCGGCATCCGGACCGGCCGGACTATGTTGAGCTGGCGGAGGACTTGATCCGTTTCGCCGAGGATCAGTTCGTCACTTGGGAGCAGATGGAAGACCTGGTGGTCACGGCGCAACTGGGCACGTTGCGACCCCCGCCCGAGGTCCCGTTGAGCGGCCCGGGCAGTTACGCGAAAAACTGGGTGACTCCCATCGTACACGAGCAATACGGCTTCTGGATGCCGTCGTCGCGAAACACCGGACTCATGATCGAGACGTACTGGGACGCCTATGTGACCACGAAAAAGGAAGTGTATCGCGCGAAAGCGCTGTCGATCGCCAACAACTTTACCCGGGTGCAGCAGTTACATGGCGGTGATTATCCGACGTTCTTCACGAAATATCCGATGCCTTTCTGGATGAACAACAGCATCTACCCGGCCAAGGTGATGATGACGCTGCAACGCAACCTGGACAAACTGCCGTAGCCGATCCCCTCGATTTTCAATTTCTCCCTGACCGATGAATCTTCGCTTTCTCCCTTCGGATTTCGCCCTGTTCCTGCTCTCGTGCGGCTTTGCCGTGGGCCAAGTTGCCCCGACTTCATTGGCCAACGCGCCCCAACCTGAACCCGTCGTCACGCTCTCGCCCTTCGAGGTGGCGGTGGATCGTGACACGGGTTACGCCGCGACGAGTACGCTGGCCGGCACGCGACTCGATACGCCGGTGAAAGATCTGGGCGCCAGTATTTCGATTCTGACCAAGGATCTGATCAACGATTTGGGTGCGAGCAACATTCAGGATCTGCTGATCTACACGGCTGGGATGGAGGCGGCGGGTCCCGGCGGAAATTTTTCCGGCAGCACGGGTGACATCAACGCGAACCAGGTGGTGGGCGAGAACTCGCGGGTCAACCCGCAGGGCGCCACGCGTACCCGGGGATTGGATGCGCCCAACTTCACGCGCGGATTCTTTGCGTCGGACATCGCGATGGACAGCTACAACACGGAGCGGGTGACGATCAATCGCGGACCCAATGCCGCGCTTTTCGGCGTGGGTAGTGCGGCCGGGGTGGTCGATGCCGCGCTCTTGCGGCCAAACCTCCGGCGCGATGCCAGCAAGGTGGAAATCCGCTACGGCAATAACGACGCCGTGCGGCAATCGATCGACTTCAACCGCGTGATCGCACCCGGCCGGCTCGCGTTGCGCGGGGCGGCGCTGCATGAGAACGAGCGCTATAATCAGCGTCCCGCGTTTGAAAGAAATCGCCGGATATATGGCGCGCTGACGTTCGAGCCCTACAAGTCGACCGCCGTGCGCGTCAATTACGAGGCCGGCCGCACCGTCGCGAATCGGCCGATTACGGTGCTGCCGTTTCGAAGCGTGACGGATGAATGGCTCGAGGCGCGCCAGGGCTTCGACTGGCGGTTCTACGACGACCCGGCGCTGAATCCGGCCGCGGCCTCGCAGCAGCCGCCCGCTTTCGAAGGCTTGCTGGTGCGACCGGCGGCCTTTGGCGATTCGCTTCAGATTATATATTCCAATTCCTCCGCCCAGACGCCCGACATGGGATATCGTAGTCAAATTCCAACCACGGCCAACAGTGCCGTGGGCAACGCCGTGCTGGGCTCGCTTTACAATTCCATCGTGAATCGTGATCGGGCCGGCGATACCCTGCGCGCGATCATGACGCAAAACATCGGTGAGGTGGCGGGTACCTTTTGGACGGGCTCGCGGGTGCTGCCCGGGCAGCAGC
>JBBRCR010000302.1:0-10396 GCA_038204695.1 Opitutales bacterium
GAGCCCACCGCCGGTGCGATGACCGATGTCGTGCGGGTAATCGACTGCGGCGCAGGCGATGGCGTTCGGGTCTGGTTGCGCGCGGATGCAACCGCCCAATCGGCGCTGGTCTTCCGGAACGAGTGAGTTCGCTCCGCGGCCAGGTTGCATGCTGAACGGGCTGGGGCGCCACGCACCCGGTGCGCGCCTCGAAATTATGGTTTCCAAAATCACCGCCGCACGTTGATCTGCACTCCGCCCCATGAAGCCGCTCTTCGCTCTTGTATCCACGGCGCTCCTCCTGGCCGCCGTTCGAACGACCGCCCAGCCCGCCACTGAAGCCGCCCGCGTGTATCCGCGCCCGTTGGTCGAGCTGAACACGAGCTATTTTCCGTTTCACGCTGACGGCCCGATTTCACCCGCGACCTGGCCCGCGCGGAAAAAGGATATCCGCGAGCGGATTCTGCTCGCGAGCGGGCTCTTCCCGCTCCCCACGAAAACGCCGCTGAATGCGGTCATTCACGGGCGGGTCGAACGCGACGACTACACGGTCGATCGCGTTTTCTTCGAGTCCTTCCCCGGCCATTTCGTGACGGGCAACTTGTACCGGCCGAGGAATCCACCGCAGAACGGCAGGATGCCGGGCATCCTTTCGCCGCATGGCCATTGGCCGGATGGGCGTTTCATGGACAACGGCCCGGGGACGGAAAAGACGAACCAGCAACTCGCGATCGGCGCGGAGCGCTGGGAAAGCGGCGCGCGCTCACCCCTGCATGCACGCTGCGTCCAGCTCGCGCGGATGGGCTGCGCCGTGTTTTTCTACGACATGCTGGGCTACGCGGACAGTATCCAGATTTCGGAACATCGCAGTGGCCGTCGACCGGATTTGAACGGCAGGGAGTCCGGCACCTACGGGCTCTACAGTCCGATGGCCGACCTGCGGCTCGAGTCGAACTTCGGTTTGCAGACATGGAACAGCATCCGCGCACTCGACTTCCTGCTGTCGATCCCCGGCGTCGATTCAACCCGCGTCGGCATCACGGGCGAGAGTGGCGGCGGCACCCAGACTCTCATGCTGGCGGCGATCGACGATCGACTGACGGTCGCGTTTCCGTGTGTGATGACCAGCACAGCCATGCAGGGCGGCTGCACCTGCGAGAACGCGTGCTACCTGCGCATCAACCAGGGCAACATCGACATCGCGGCGGCGTTTGCGCCGAAGCCGATGGGCATGACGGCCGCGAACGACTGGACGAAGGAGCTGGAAACGAAAGGATTTCCGGATCTGAAGATGGTTTGGACCAAACTCGGCAAACCGGAGAACGTAATGGCGACGTTCAACACGCATTGGCAGCACAACTACAATCACGTTTCACGTACGACGATGTACGGCTTCATGAACAGGCACTTCAAGCTGGGCCTCAGTGAGCCCGTGCTCGAACGTGAGTTTGTCGTCCCCACGAAGGAGGAAATCACCGTGTGGAATGCAGCACACCCCAAACCAGCCGGCGCGAAGGTGGGCGCACCCCATGAAAAAGCACTGCTGAAGCACTGGAGTGATGACAGCGATCGGCTCGTCCACGGCCGCGATGACGTCCTTGCGCGCGCCTGGGAGATTATGATCGGGCGGCCGATGCCGCGCTCGGATGAAATCAGTTTCGACGACGCCCAACGCGACAAACGCGACACGTACATGCTCCAGCAGGGTGCAGTTCGGCTGACAAAACACAGCGAGGAGATCCCGTATGCACTGCTCCAACCCAAAGATGCGAACGGCACCATCGCGTTGTGGCTCACCGGCCGCGGGCTTGGCAGCCTGTTGAATGGAAGCGTGCCGACGACCGCGGCGCAAAAGCTGCTCGATGCCGGAGTCACGATTGCGTGTCCCATCCTTTATCTGACCGGCGCAACGGAACAGCCGATGAACCCGGTGAAGAGCAAGGACGCGTCACGCAACGAATGGCGCTGGTCAGCCTGTTACACGTATGGCTACAACCCATCGCTGGTCGTGCACCGGATTCGCGATGCCATGGCGGCGG
This sequence comes from Opitutales bacterium, assembly GCA_038204695.1. Taxonomy (GTDB): domain Bacteria; phylum Verrucomicrobiota; class Verrucomicrobiia; order Opitutales; family Opitutaceae; genus ER46. Next base: position 2,019 of record JBBRCR010000302.1, read on the forward strand.
TGGCCGCCTTGCTCAAGGCCGGCGAGGACGCCGAACCTCGCAAGGTTGTCTTGATGGGAACCGACGGTGCCGGCGTCGTCGCGGCGGCCGCAATGGCGATGACAAAAAAGGGGATCGACGGCTCCGTAATCGATACCGAGGGATTCCGTTTCGCGTCGCTGGACGATCAATGGCACCCAATGTTTGTTCCCGGCGCCGTCAAGTATGGTGACGTGCCCGGACTGCTCCGCCTCTGTCAGCCGTCGAAACCGACCGTGCTCGGGGAGAATGGCGTGAAGGGCGGAGCCGACGCCGCGGCGACTGCCGTCGTGAACATGTTGCCCCGCCTGCGCGGAACCGCCTCTTCCGAATAATGGACGCGCCACAATCCGAGTCCGTGCCGGCCCGCCGGCTTCGCGTAGGCTCCGTGCAACTCGAAAGCGCGCCGGGCGACAAAGAGGCGAATTTTGCCAAGATCGAGGCGTTCACGGCTCAGGCGGCGGCGCAAGACGTACGGCTGCTGGTCTTCCCGGAGTGCTGCATTTCCGGATACTGGTTCATTCGCAACCTGTCGCTGGCGCAACTTGCGGCGCTGGCCGAACCGATTCCGGCGGGCGCGAGCACGCAGCGGCTGAGCGCGCTCGCGCGTCGTTACGGGCTCACCGTGGGTGCGGGTCTCCTGGAAGCGGCTGCGGATGGTGGATATTTCAACAGCTATGTCGTCGCACTGCCCGACGGCACCGTGCACTGTCATCGGAAGTTGCACGCGTTCGAGCACGACGCAGTGCGGAACGGCAACGACCTCACGGTCTTTGACCTGCCGGACGGATTTCGAGTGGGCGTGCTGATTTGCTACGATTGCAACCTGATCGAGAACGTGCGGATGACCGCGTTGCGCGGCGCGGAGATCCTGGTCGCCCCGCATCAAACCGGCGCCGTGCGCAGCAAGAATCCGCACCTGATGGGCCTGATCGAGCGGGAGGTGTGGGACCGCCGGCACGCCGACCCCGCCGCAATCCAGCGCGAGTTTCTCGGTGACAAGGGCCGTGGCTGGCTGATGCGCTGGCTGCCGAGTCGCGCGCACGACAACGGATTGTTTCTGATCTTCAGCAATGGCGTGGGGATTGACGACGATGAGATCCGGACGGGCAACGCGATGATCCTCGACCCGTATGGTCGCATTCTCGTCGAAACGTCCGCCGCTGCCGATGCCTTGATCGTGGCCGATCTCGACGGCGGCCTGCTCGAGCACGCCACCGGCCGGCGCTGGATCAAATCGCGACGTCCGGAGTTGTACGGGCCGCTCACCCAACGCACGGGCCAGGAGCGCCCCACGCGGGAGCTAAAATTCTCGGAGTGACGGCTCCGCGCCGGTGGGTCGATTAACCCTGCACCCGGACCTGGGTTCACATCGGGGCCGCCGACCGTACGTCTACGCGCGCTACACTTTCTGTTTCTTCCTTTTCGCCTTCGTCTTTGGTTCCGGCGTGGGCACTTCCCGCCCGAGGATGCGCAGCGAACCCGCGTCATTGCCATTTGGATGCGGCGTCACCTGTGCCCGCACAGCCCAGACGTTCCATTGCGCGGCCATGCTGCGCACGCGCTCCGGCTGCGTCGACGCCAGGTTGTTCTGCTCGGTCCGGTCGCGGGTCATGTCATACAGTTCCCAAGGTCCGGCATAACCGACCCGCACGAGTTTCCACTCCCCTTCGCGAATACAGGCATTGCCCTCGTGTTCTCCGAAAAGTGGGTTTGGCCGGCCGAGCGGACGGCCCGCAAAGGCGGGCAGCAGGCTCACGCCTTCGTAGCGTTGCACCGGTTTTCCGTCACGAGTCGCCGGATACGTCGCGCCCGCGAGATCGATACAGGTTGCCATCACGTCGATGAGGTGCGCTGACTCGCGACGGAACTCGCCGCGTGCCTTGATGCCCGCCGGCCAATGGGCGATAAAGGCTGACGAGATTCCGCCTTCGTCGTTGAAATGCTTGTAACGGCGGAACGGGGTATTCTGCATCCAGGCCCACGATTCGCCGCAGAAAAGGGAGGATTGAGCGGAACCCGGTGGCCCCGAGCCTTGGAGGCGGCCTTCGGGGCCTGCTTCCGGGTTGCCGCCGTTGTCGGAGAAAAAAAGAAGCACGGTGTTCTCCCATTCTCCCCGTGCTTTCAGTCCCGCCACCAGCGTGACCACGGCCGTATCGATTTTCGAAACACACGCCGCGTACACGGCCATGAGCGTGTCGAACCGGTCCCGCTCGGTTTCAGTGAGGGTTGCCCAGGCTTTTACGCTTTCGGGGCGCGGCGCCCGTTTCCAACCTGGATCAACCAGACCCGATGCGACCTGCCGCTGGTGCCGCTCGGCAGCGAGTTTGTCCCAGCCTGCGCGGTACTTGCCGCGAAATCGCGCGATATCAGCCTCCGGCGCCTGCAAGGGGAAATGGGGCGCGTTGTGCGCGAGGTAGAGAAAGAACGGCCTTTTGGCCGCCCGCGCTTCATCGATGAACCGCAGCCCAAAATCGGTCCACAGGTCGGTTGAATACCAGTTCTTCGGTAGTTCGGGACTGGTATGCGCGACCTCTTTGCCGTTGAGGAAAAACGAGCCGCCCTTTTGTGGAAAATAGACGCCTCCGGCAACTCCACTCAGACTGCGATCGAACCCCCGCGTCCACGGCGTGGATCCCTCCTTCGAACTCATGTGCCACTTCCCCGTCATCGCGGTGAAGTAGCCCGCGGGCTTCAGCACTTCCGCAATGGACACTGCATTTTCGCTCAGCGTACCACGATAACCTGGCAGGCCCTGATCGGCGGTCATGTGTCCAATGCCCGCCTGATGTGGATACAGGCCATTCGTCAGCGAAGCCCGCGTCGGGCAACACCGTCCCGTGTTATAGAATTGGGTGAAGCGCACGCCACCCGCCGCGAGCGCGTCCAGGTTCGGCGTGGGAATCTCCGAGCCGAAGCAGCCGATGTCCGAATAGCCCATGTCGTCCAATCATGTGGAGCTCCACATGACTGGACGAGATCGGCTACGTCGAGGTCGAGCCGATCCAGGTCGGGCTCTTTTTCACGCTCATGCAGCAGCGGCACAAAAAGAAACCGACCCTCATCACCTCAAACCTGGGGTTCGGCGAATGGCGCTCGTTCCTCAAAGACGCCGTCGACTGGCTCGGCCAACATTTTGGCGGCCAGTTCCCGCCGTCCTGGCAGGCGCCATTGCCACTGCCTTGATTATCACTTCCGCCGCGTGAGCCCGCCATGCTCTGGCGCGTCCAACGCTATCTGGTCGCCCAGCGCGGGATTGCTGCTGGCCTCGTCGACTCGCTCATCCGCTCCGGCACCCTCTACGCCGACGCCAGGGCGAACGCCGTTTTCCTTCTCTCGGGAACGGACGGGGCTCCGGTCGGCGCCATCAGTTGCTTCGCCCTCGCTCCCGGGCGGCGCTGCATCTCAACCGCCGGCGCCAGACCCAACCCGCCTTGGCTCGGCGAACTCATCGCCCAGACTTCCGCAGTCTTTTGCGGCTTCGATGCCGACGCCACCGGCGATCGCATGGCCTCCGAAATGATCGCGTTGCATCCCTCTGTTAAACGGCTCCGACCCACTCACCACGACTGGAACGACGTGCTCAGATCGCAACCGTAACTCTGGCGCGTCTCCGCTTCGCTCCATCACTACTCGGAAATCGGAAAGCCACTACTCGGAAAGAAGAATCTCCCCCAAGGGCTCCGAATGGGTGGATCAGTTTTACTGAACAGAACTGCTCAAATTAACTGAGCGCTGTCGCTGGCGGGGCAGATCATCGAGCCGGGAAAGGAAATTGGGCAGCGACAAGGGAAAATGCGTCGACGGGAACGCCTCGGTGGCATGCTCAACTACTATTACCGTGACGCCGCGTAAGGGATTCGAGTTTTTGGACAGGACCCGTTACCACAAAGGAACGTGGCACTACGTGAACCGTGTCTATGTTTGGCCGTCCGACGCCGCGCAGTTCAATGCCACCACGCTGCCGGTGGGCGGCGACTTGTTGCTCGGGATCGAAACATGCCGGCGCGTGCTGGGCGATCGGACCAAACCCGTTGCGGAACGCGCTGTTCACCTCGCATGGCTACTCCATTTGATCGGCGACCTACCTGCAGCCCGCCGACACACCGGAACGCAAGGAGAGCTTTGCGCGAGCAGCGGCGAACAGTGTTGGGTATTATCGCGCCGTTCGAGACGGTTGGGGGTAACGGCATAGCTTGGGCGGACGGCAACAAAATGTTGCCTTTTACCCAACACGTGTTGCACTTTACCCAACATGAGGCTTTTGACCATCCCGTTCCGCGAGCGGAAAAACCGTCTTGTCCGCAACCACGACCACGCCTTCACGGAATTGATGAACGCCGAAAAAAGCGTGGTTCGCCTGTTGGGCCCGCGCCGAATCGGCAAGACAGACTTGGTGTCGAATTATGCGCAGGGCACGTCATCGCCGACCATCATCATCACGCTAAAGCCATTGCCGGCAGACATTCTCAACCCTTCACTGATTCTGGCCGAGCTCCTTGCTCGCGAAATTGCCGCCCTCACGCACGTAAAGTTGAAAGCGGCCGCAAAGCTGAAGTTCAAGTACGATGCGTTGCTCCAAAAAGAGACCCCGCGACAGAGTAAGTTGAGTTTCAGCGGAGAGCTTGCAGCAACACCTGCCAAGCTGTCCGCAACCTATGAGTCCGCGTCGTCTGCAGCGTCTAAGCCTGGAGTCGATGCAGACGTGGAGATCACCTATCAGTTGCGCCGCCTCGAAATGGCAGCCGAGCAACTTGGTATTCGGCCCATCATCTTTTTTGATGAGGTCCAAGAACTCATCGTGGGACGCACCTACGACGCAGGCATGGCGGCAATCTGGTCCATTCGCAACGAGGCTCAGCATCACACGAGCTGTCGGTACGTCTTTGCGGGGAGCAACCAGCGCCTCTTCGCAAAACTGCAGGCGGGCCGGCGCGCCCCCTTTCTCAACTTTGGAACGGCATTGGAGATTCCGCCGCTCACCGTGGAGGAAATCGACGCCTGGGCTGTTCCCATGTTTCGGCGCGGGCAGAGGCATGTGAGCACATTGCGAGCAGTTACGGGCCTGCTTTGTGGGAAGATCGGGGAGGTGGCCGATCTGTGCGCGTGGCTTTGGTCGAATTCGAAACCCGGGGATGTTCTCGACGATGCGCTTTTGCGCCAAGCGATTTCCGGTGCTGCTCGAGCGTCCGCGGAACTGCCAGAGACCATACGTATGCTGTCCCCCGTGCAAACTAAGGTGCTGCGCTGGGTGCTCGAGAACCCAGGAAAACCTCCATACGGTCTCGATGGTCTCCGTCCCACCATTAACGCAGGAACGATACGAAATGTGCTGGAGAAATTGGTCGAACTCGAACTCGTCGAGTCCTTTTCAGAGCTGCGCTATTCCTGTACCACACCACTGCGCATTTTGGCGGCACTTTATCCGGCTGCCTGGGCGCCGCCCGAACCTGCCGGCCGTTGATCGGCGCCTGGCGCGGTCTCTGGCCGGCCACTTTCGCTCGACCCGGGAGAGGTTTGGAGGTGTGGCCGGCACGGTCTTGGTGCTGCACGAGACGAAGAGCGGCGACGACTGGCAGTGAAGGGCACGGCGCTCGGCCGAAAAGTGCTGGTGGAGGTGGCGTGCATCGTGACGCCGGAGACCATTCTGGCGGGGCATCGTGGACTTGTCGCGCTGAAGTGGACGTTTCGTCGGCACCGGCTGCAGGCTGACGGCCATGACGCTGGCTTCTGTAAGTTACGTCGGGATACGTCGGGAGCCCGCGAAGCTCTCCTATTGCCCCGGAACGGGGGCTTCACCACTGAAAATCACTGACGGTCGAATGGCCTGAGGACCGCGGGCCTTCGTTGCGCCGCATCGGAAACTAAAAATTTCCGATGACGAAAACACCGACCCGAATCCTACAACAGATTCCGGAGCGCGCGGCCGGCTCGCCCGCCGCCTTCCTCCCTGACACTGCCGGCGCCAGTCCGCAGGGAAATCTACATCGCCGAGTCTGTCGTGCGCGACATCATCGGTCACGAATCGGAACTCGTCAGCCGCAACTACACACACGTCGATGATGCAACTAAACGAGAGGCTCTCCGCAACCTGCCGGTGTGCGCAAAGTAACTTTCCGTTGCTCCGAGACGTGCGGAGCAAGGCCGCTTTCCTCACCGAGGAGGACGATCAGCGGAGCGCAGAACAGGCTCAATGAATTTTCGGATCTCTGCCATAACTTCGCTGAATTGATCCGTGACCCCAGTCAGACCATTGCGGCGCAGGAACCCGGTCCGTTGAGTTTGTTTGGTCGGATTGTTGGCGAACCCATCCATGAAGGGTTCTGGTGACTGAGGCAGGATCGTTTGCCGACGAGAAAACGTGGCCTCGATTGCTTTCCGAAGTGTCGGGGCATCGAACTCGAATCGGCGCGCCAGAAACCAGACATCGTGAAAATCCTTCATCCGGGTGTTCGCGTTCCCGAGCTTCACCATCGCCTCGAACTTTTCGGCGACGACCGTGTAAACAGGATACGTCCGCACACGCGGTGCCGGGAAATCCAACAGCGCCGGGAATGTCGCCATTTCGGGCGCTGGCGTGACGGCATCACCGACGCCCACGTCGATCTGAACCGGAACCTCCGCCGGGCCGAGTTTTCCCATGAGCCGGACGCGGACGCCTCCGTAAGCGTGGTCTTCCCTGATTTCGTCAGTCTGCACGGATTCTGGATCGAAGACGATTCCATCGTCCACCACAGGCGTCGCCGCCACCTCTTGGAAGACCCGAAGCAAATCGGCTTTTTCCGAGGGACCGAATCCGAGGAGATCGAGATCGCGGGTGGGGCGATGCGTTTTCTCGTCCCATACGGCAAACAACATCGCCCCTTTGAGCAGGAACCGGTCAGCGAATGCCGACTGGCTCAAGCGAAAGAGCAGGCGTTCGATGCCGTAGCGCAGAAGCAGCAGGTTAAAGTCGTCACCGCGTTTGTCGGCCACGTTTTGCAGCCGGGCTTTCACGGATGCTGCGATGTTTTTGGGGCCATTCATGTCAGCATCTCAAGGTAGGGTTGGATGATCCGGCCCACACGGCACACGGCGGCAGCAGCGGTCAGCTCACTCATGGTGAATTTCTTTTCCCGCCAGCCGTCACGCAGCGCCTCGACCGCCACATCAAGGCCATACTTGTGCCGATACTTGAAGCAGTCGGCCACGGTTTTCGCCGGCGAATAGATGCACACGGTGCCGCCCGGCAGCGGGTGTTCCTGGACGCCGAAGGAATGGGATGCCGGCGAAAACTTGCAGAACCGGAGCGGCCCCTTCCCGCTGCGCGGGAAATTGGTGTCCCGGGGAAGGGCAAGCCAGACTTGATGAGGTGCCTGCGTTCCGATCCGGTGAAATTGGAGGGCGGAGATCAGGCAGACGACACCACGCGGCACTTTCTTTGCGGCCTCGACCAGAGAAAAATTCTGATCGCCGTCGAAATTCGCGGAGGCGTAGAGTCCGCGTCCCAGCTGGCGCACTTGTTCTTTGCCAACGAGACGGCGAAGGTATTCCCGCGAGTAACCGGCGGCGACGATGTCGCGGGCACGGAAAACCCCGAGGCGGCGAGCCCAGTCGCCAGCCTTCTTGAGTCGGGTGCCTGTGTTACGCTTTGTTTTCACTTCTTCCTTTATGGTGTGAAACCGTAACACCGGTTCAAGACCCTTGTGGAGGGTGCTGTTCACTTACTCGTGAACAAGGCCGAAATCGTGAACACTACAGCCCAGACTTTCCACGGGAGGCAGGGGATTCAACTTTCCGCGCGCGCAAAAGAAGAAACACCCGCAAGCGTTCTGGCGCGGCTGGCGACTGCTGGCGCTGGACGGCACCACGTTCAGCGTGAGCAACACTCCGCAGTTGACCGGGGCCTTCGCCAAGGCAGCAAGCCGGCGGCTGCGTGCGGCCTTTGCCAAGCTCAACGCCGTGGTATTGCTGGAAGTGGGGCTGCACAATCCGCTCGCGCTGGCGCTGGGTCGTCACGGCGAATCGGAGTGGGCGCTGGCCTTGGGCTTGCTGGCCCAATTGCCCAAAGCGGCGTTGCTGCTGGCGGACCGTCTTTACGGATGCGCCGCGGCGCTCGCCCAGGTGCAGGCGCAGTGCACGGCGGTGGGGAGCCATTACTTGATCCGGGTGCGGAAAAATCTCAAGGCGCGCGTCGTGCAGCGGCTGGCCGACGGCAGCACGCTCTTGGAGGTGGCGGTGCGCGATCCCAAAAAACCACGCCAAGTGTTGCAGTGGCTCCGAGTGCGCGAAGTGCGAATACGGGTGCGGCGCGCTGGCCGCGGCGCGGAAGAGTTGCGGTTGTGGACCAGTCTGCTCGAAGCGAAGTCGGCGCCAGCGCT
>JBBRCR010000303.1:0-10373 GCA_038204695.1 Opitutales bacterium
ATTTATCTAACCCAGATTCCACCCCTCCAGAGCGGGACTGGAGATCAAATCATACCGCCATGTTAGGCCAACCCCGCTTCGTGGAAATCGAGGCTAGGGGAGTCCCATGGCCAGCAACATGGGCTGGACAAACGGAACCGCTCCCGTCACGGGCAGCGGAGCTTCACGAGTGGAGGCCAATATGCAGGCCGCCACGCTGACCATGATGAACGCAGTCGGTGCGTTCGCGCCCGGCATGAGTTCCGCCGATTCGGCGCTCACGATGAGCGCTCCGCACGGCGCATACACCGCCGTCATGTCGGGCGCCAGCAATTCGAGCGGGATCGCGCTCGCGGAGTGTTACGATGCGGATGCGGCTCTCGGCCACGGCGGCAACAGCGCCCGTCTCGTCAACCTGTCAGCCCGAGCCAATGTCGGCGCGGGGGCGAACGCGTTAATCGCCGGGTTCGTCATGACCGCAGGCCCGTCGGGGACTCCAGGAACGGTTCTCCTTCGCGCGATGGGACCTGCCTTGGCGGCGATGGGCGTGAGCGGCGCAATGCCCGGCCCGACGATGACGCTCTACGACGGAAACTCGAAACCGATCGCAAGCAACAGTGGCTGGAACAACGGCCCGCTCATGGCTGCCGGGACCGGCGCTTCAACGATCCGTGCCGGCATGGTGCCGGCATCGATGGGCGTCATGACTCGAGTGGGCGCTTTTCCGCCGGCGTCCGGGTCGGCTGATAGTGCCATGGTGGCGACCCTCCCGTCCGGCGCTTACACGGTGATCGTTTCTGGACTGCCGGACAATGCCGGCCGACCGACGACCGGGGTCGTCCTCTGCGAAGTGTATGAGGTGCGATAGAGTGCTGAGCATCGTTTCGAGCGCGGCGCTGGTTGGCGCGGAGGCGTGGGAAGAACCCCTGTCGTTGTGACTCCAACTCGCATGGGACTACTTCCGGCGCTCGACAAAATTGGCGAGGTGGTAATCTGCGAACGCCTTCGGATACTTTCGATCGAGTCAGGCACCCGCCAGCCACCCATTCCTATCATGAAAAAACACGAAATAATCCTAGCGATCGGTGCGTTGGTCAGCACGCTGTTTCTCTCCGGCTGCATGGCCATGATGCCGGCGATGATGCTCGGCCACGCCGCGCACAAGAAGGCTGGCTCGTCGCACGAACAAACTGCGAAGTCCTGCGACTGCGAAAAACTGGCGGTGGCGAAGACGGATGCGCAAGCCTCACCGGCCGCTGAAGCGGACGGGAAAACTGCGACGCCTCCAGCCCCGGCGCACAATCACTGATCGCCGCGGGGCGGACGAACGAAAGGCGCGCGACGCTTTCAAGACACTGAGTGCCTCGATCGAGCCGCTCGCCGCCGGCGAGAAAGACTACACGATCATGACCTGCGCGATGGCTAACGCCGACTGGGTGCAGACCTCCGCCGAGGTGAAAAATCCCTATCTCGGTCAATCCATGCAGACCTGCGGCGAGCCGAAAAAAATCGGCGCCCCGCCCGCGCACGGCGGTGTGACAACACGAACAAAGGCTGCGGCACGTGAGTATTGGAAAGGCGCGGCAACACGTCACACGCTCCCGCTGATAGTGTCTCGCATGCCCATCGTCTGCCAGCAACGCGCGCGGAGTCCGGTGCTGGCGGAATACGCGCGCCTTGCTGCCAGCTACGACAAGCGGTGGTCGTTCTATATCGAGGCGACCGCCCGAGAGACAATCGCACGCCTGGCCGCGCACCCAGGCGAGCGGCTGCTCGATGTGGGCTGTGGCACGGGCGCGTTGCTCTGCCAGCTCGCTCGCACCCGTTCCCAAGCGCAGTTGGCCGGCATTGACCCGGTGCCGGAAATGCTGGCCATTGCCCGGCGCCGGCTGCCGCCGGCGGTCGACTTGCGCGAGAGTTGGGCCGAGAGGCTTCCCTTCGAGAGCGGGCACTTTGATGCCGTGACGTGCTGCAGCGTGCTCCATTACGTTCGCGAGCCCATCGCGGCGCTCCGCGAAATGAACCGGGTGCTGCGGCCCGGCGGCATTCTGGTCGTGACGGACTGGTGCGCCGACGATGTCGTCTGCCGCGCCCTTGGCTGGTATCTGCGCCGGGTTAACCGCGCCGTTTTCAAGGTCTACCGACGCCATGAGTTCTTGCGATTGCTTCAAGAGGCGGGGCACACCGGTGCCGTCATCGATCGCTGCAAGATCGACTGGCTTTGGGGCTTGATGACGGCGGTGGTCACGAAACCAGCGGTCTGACACCGCATCGACGCCAGCGACTTTTTTCTTCTAAGAGTCGACCGGTCTCATTGGCCGCGCGTTGAGCTCACAACGTGAATCGCCTTTATCTGCTGACCACGCCAGGCGAGTTCGCGGCAGTCGATCCACGTTATCGCTTCCATGGCGATTTTGGTCCTCGCCACGGTGGTATCTACCTGGGCGCATTCGGAGATGGCGGTTTTGGCTTTGGGGATGGTGGTGGGCAGCACGGTGGCCGGTATTAAGGATTTTTTGAGGGTTTTTAAGTTTCGATACGTTTCAGTTGAACCCACCTCCGTTCCCAACCCACCGATCAGGTCGTTCTCATGTCTTTTCGTCCGTTCGTTTTCGCCGGCGCGTTGCTTGTCGTTGCCTCCCACCTTGCCGCCGCCGAGCCGCTCTCACTCGATGCCGCCGTCCGGCAGGCGCTCACGCACAATCCTGACTTGGCCGCCGTCGCGCTCGGCCCCGAGGCCGCGCGAGGCCGGGTTGACCAAGCGATTCTCAAACCAAATCCCGCGCTCGAAGCCGGCGCGCAAAGCGACCTCATCACCGGCAACACCGGCGCGCGGAAATTCGATCTCGGCCTGACGCAGGCGATCCCGCTCGGCAATCGTTTGCGCGAGGCTCAATCGGTTGCACGGGTGGACGTCGCAGTGGCCACGGTCGACCTCGCGAACCGCCAGCGGCTTCTGGTCGGCGAAGTTACTCGGGCTTTCGTCGATTTACTCGTGCGCGACCGCCAGATCGCGCTGCGTGATCGGTTGATTGAGGTCAATCGCCGCGTGGTGGAACTCTCCCGCGCGCGGGCACGGGTCGGCGAGGTTTCGGCGATCGAGGTCAGCTCCTCCGCGCTCGAGTTGGTGAAGTTGGAACAGGAGCGCGCCGGATTGCGGACCGAGCGCACGAGTCAGTTGCAAAAGCTCAAGCCGTTTCTTGGTCTCGCCCCCGACGAGCCGCTCGAGATTACTGGCGAGTTCGACGCCTTGGTGTCCACGCTCACTGCAACCACTGACGGCGACAAGACCACGTGGAATCGTCCCGATCTGCGCGGTGCGGCGCTCGCCATCGACCGCGTCGAAGCCGAGCAGCGCGTCGCTCGCGCCGAGGTGCGCGGCGACCTGACCGTCGGCGCGACCTACGGCTACGAACGTGGCCCGACGGGCGATGCCGATCATCTGCTAGGCGTGAAGGTGTCGATCCCGCTTCCGGTGCGAAACAAGAATCAGGGCCGGCTCCGCGAACTTCGCGCCGAGCGCACGCGGGCGCAACGCGAGCTCGAGGCCCGTGAGTTCGCCGTCGCGTCCGCCGTCGCAGTGGCCCGGCAACGCGCCGCGCAATTTCAAAAGGTGGCCGAAGGTTACCGCGTCGCGGTGTTGCCGCTGGGCGAAGCGGCAGAACGCGACCTCTTGGCCGCATACCAAGAGGGGCGGGTGCCGCTCTTCCAAGTAATTCAAAGTCAGCAGCAGCGTCTGACACTTGAAGCCGGTGCGTTGGAAGCGCGTGCGGCCTATGCCCGCGCCCTCGCCGAACTTCAAACCGCCACCGGACGGCATCCACAACTCACCGGTGCGCCCACCGCCGAGAACCAGCCCTGACCGCGTGGTCATCAACCCGCCCCTTCATCCGTCTCATGAAACGCTCGCTTCTCCTCGTCGTCCTTCTCGCGTTAATCGTGCCGTTCGCCGTCCGCCTTTCGGCACACGCGGGCCACGACAAGGCACCCGGCGAAAATTCCGGTCCACTCACCGGACCGATCACGCTCTCCGCCGAGGCCGAAAAAAACCTCGGTCTAAAAGTCGCAATTGCCGAAGTGCGCACGCTGGAAAAGACCCTCGCAGCGCTCGGTCACGTTGAGGTCGATCCCGCTCGTGTCGCATCGCTCACCAGCCGTATTTCTGGCCGCGTCACGCGCTTGGCGGTGAAAGAAGGAGACAGCATCGCGAAGGGTGACTTCCTCCTCGAAATTGAGAGCCGCCAAATCGGCGACCCGCCGCCGCGCATCGAATTCAGGGCGTCCATCGGCGGCACCATTCTTGACCGGCACGTGTTTACCGGCGACAGCGTCGAACCCGATTCCCATTTGCTGAAAATCGTCGACCTATCCTCGGTTTACGTGATCGCCCGCATCTATGAGGGGCAGATTGCACAGGTGCAGAAGGGTCAAAAGGTGCGCGTGCGGGCGGAGGCTTATCCTGATCTGCTGTTCGAGGGCACGACCGAGGGCAACACGGCCCAGCTCGACGCCGTCACGCGCACGCTCGGCGTGCGCGTGCGCGTCGCCAACCCCGACGGGAAACTCCTGCCCAACATGCGCGCCGCGCTGCGTATCGTGACTGCCGAAGCCGACTCCGTCAGTGCCGTGCCCAATTCCGCCGTGCTCGGCGAGGCAGGCAATCTCTTCGTTTTCGTCCAAGACGACAAAGACCCGCACACCTATGTGCGCACGCCCGTCGTGGTCGGCCAACGTGACGACCGCTTCGTCGAAATGGTCGAAGGCGTCCTCCCGGGTGCGAATGTCGTCACCGTGGGCAACTACCAACTCCAATACGTTGCCCCGGCACCCAAGCCCGCTACCAGCGACGAGCATGGCAAGGCAGCGCCTACTCCAGCATCAAAACCCGACACCGACGGGCACAAAAAGTAAGCGAAGCGTTCTGCCATGCTCAACCGGCTGATAGAATTTTCCTTGCGCAACCGCCTTTTCGTGCTGGCGGCCAGCGCACTGCTGCTTGTTTACGGCGGCTATGTCATTCTCAGGCTGCCGGTGGACGTATTTCCCGATCTGAACCGGCCCACCGTCAACATCCTGACCGAAGCCGCGGGCCTCGCGCCCGAGGAAGTCGAGACGCTGGTAAATCTTCCGATGGAAACAGCGCTCAATGGCGCACCCGGCGTCAAACGGGTGCGCTCCGCCGCCGGTATCGGCCTCTCCATCCTCTATGTCGAGTTCGACTGGGGCATGGACATCTACCGGGTGCGGCAGTTGGTGCAGGAGCGTTTGCAGCTCGCCGCGGATAAACTCCCGCGCGGCGTCACGCCGACAATGGGACCGATCAGCTCGATCATGGGCGAGATCCTGTTGATCGGGTTGAAAAGCGACACGGGCGCAACCGCGCCGATGGACATCCGCTCGCTCGCCGACTGGACCGTGCGCCCGAGACTGCTGACCATCCCGGGCGTCTCGCAGGTCATCGCCATCGGCGGTGGCGTGAAGCAATATCAGATTCTGCCCTCGCCCGAAAAAATGGCCGCGCTCGGCGTGAGTCTCGACGAGGTGCTGAAAGCGTCGAAGGAGTCGCAGGAAAATACCTCCGGCGGTTTTCTCGAAAACGCCAACAAGGAGACGCTCGTCCGCAACATTGGCCGCACCACTTCGCTGGAAGAAATCGGCGCCACGGTCGTGATGGTGCGCGACGGCGTGCCGGTGCATCTGCACGACGTCGCCGAGGTGAAGTTCGGCCGCCAGGTCATGCGCGGCGACGCCGGAGTGAACGGCGGGCCGGCCGTCATCCTCTCCGTGCAGAAGCAGCCCGGAACCGACACCCTCACTCTGACGCACCAGGTCGAGATCGTCCTTGGCGAGATCGCGAAGTCGCTGCCGCCCGACGTCAAAGCCATCACGCTGTTCAAGCAGGCCAACTTCATCGCGGCCGCGATTTCCAACGTCGAGGAGGCGATTCGTGACGGCGCCATCATGGTCATCATCGTGCTTTTTCTCTTCCTCCTCAACTTCCGCACCACGTTCATCACGCTTACCGCGATCCCGCTTTCGTTCGTGGTTACCGGCCTTTATTTCAAGTTCGCCGGAATCACCATTAACACGATGACGCTCGGGGGTCTCGCGGTCGCCATCGGCATGGTGGTGGACGACGCCATCGTGGATGTCGAAAACGTCTTCCGCCGCCTGCGCGAAAACCGCCACGCCGCGACCCCGCGACCCGTGCTGCGCGTGATCGCCGATGCGTCGTCCGAGGTGCGAAACTCCATCCTCTACGCGACGCTCGTCATCATCCTTGTCTTCATCCCGCTGTTCGCGCTCGGTGGCATCGAGGGCCGGCTCTTCGCCCCCATCGGCGTGGCGACGATTGTCGCGATGCTGGCCTCGTTCGTGGTTTCACTCACCGTGATTCCCGCCCTTTCGTCTTACCTCCTGCCGAAAATGAAACGCATGGGCGACGAGAAGGACGGCTGGCTGGTTCGCGGCCTCAAGTGGCTCGACGAGCGTCTCATCCTTCGTCCGACGTTGCGCCACCCGTGGATCGTGATCGCCCTGGCCCTCGTGCTGGTCGGCGGTTCGTTCGCGCTCTATCCGCGCATGGGGAAGCTGTTCCTGCCGGACTTCAACGAAGGCACGTCCACGATCAACCTGCTGTCGGCTCCGGGCACTTCGCTCACGGAGTCCAACCGCATCGGATTCATCGCGGAGAAACTGCTCCTGAGCGTGCCGGAAGTGCTCTCGACCGGCCGCCGCACTGGCCGCGCCGAACTCGACGAACACGCCGAGGGCGTCCACTACACCGAGATCGACGTGGATTTCAAAAAATCCGCCCGCACCCGTGAGCAGATCCTCGACAACATCCGCGCGAAACTAGCCCAGATTCCCGGCATCGTCTCCAGCGTCGGCCAGCCGATTTCGCACCGGCTTGACCACTTGCTTTCGGGCGTGCGCGCCCAGATTGCCGTGAAAATCTTCGGCCCTGACCTCGACAAACTCCGCGTGCATGCCGCCACCGCCGAGGCCGCCATCAAGGGCGTCGCGGGTCTGGTCGATCTACAAATCGAGAAACAGGTGCTCATCGACCAGGTGAAGATTCTGGTCAACCGCGAGAAGGCGTCCGCCTACGGCCTCCAGCCTGGTGTGCTCAACGAGCAGCTCGAAACGGCGCTCAACGGCCGCGCCGTCTCGCAAATCCTGGAGGGCCAGCGCACCTACGACCTCGTGGTGCGCTTCCCCGAGTCCGAGCGCAACGCCGCCGCCTCCATTCGCGACATTCTGATCGACACCCCGGTCGGCGGCAAAGTCCCGCTCTACCTCGTCGCCGATGTGCGCGAGAGCAAAGGCCCCAACGCCATCAACCGCGAGGACGTGCAGCGCCGCATCGTTGTTTCCGCCAACGTCTCGGGGCGCGATCTCGGTTCTGTGGTCACCGAAATTCAAAAGACTCTCGCCGAAAAACTGCACCTCGAAACCGGCTACTTCATCAGCTACGAGGGCCAGTTTCAAAGTCAGCAGGAGGCCACGCGCATCATCGCGATCCTCGCCGTCTTCACGTTCGGCATGGTGTTCCTGCTGCTCTATTCCCATTTCCGCTCCGGGATGATTGTCGGGCAGATTCTGCTCAACATCCCCCTCGCATTCATCGGGGCACTGGTCCTGACGTATTTCATGGTCGGCAAGGTGTCGATCGCGACGCTCGTCGGCCTCATCACGCTCGCGGGCATCGCGTCGCGCAACACGATCATGATGATCTCCCACTACCTCCATCTGATGGAGCACGAAGGCGAGAAGTTCGACGCGCACATGATTATCCGCGGATCGCTGGAGCGGCTCGTGCCGGTGACGATGACGGCTCTCACGGCCGGGCTCGCCTTGATCCCGCTGGTGCTGGCAGCCGATCAACCCGGCAAAGAAATTCTCTATCCGGTGGCCGTCGTCATCCTCGGCGGACTCGTCAGCTCGACGTTTCTCGACATGGCCGTAACTCCGGCCGTGTTCTATAAATTCGGACGGCGTGCAGCCGAAAAATATCTGGCACGTGTCAAAGTCGATCCGCTCGACGCCGATTTGGTTTCGCCGCGTCAGCCCCTCAAGCCGGTGCCCGCCCACGTGTCGCCCTGATTTCTTTCCACACAGTTTCGTCCGTAACCTCAACAAGTCACTCCCATGAAAACATCGATCAACACGTTCCGCGCGCTCGCCGGTCTGGCTGGCGTCGCGTTCCTTCTGTCCGCAACTCCCGCCTTCGCAGCCGAGAAAGCACACGGCCAAGGCGAGCACGGCGCCGCCGGCATGGCGAAGCCCGCAAATTCCGCCGCCGCGCTTGAGGCCGTGCATAAGCTCCATGCAGAGCTGGCGACCCAGGTGAAGGGCAAGCAGCTCAAGTCGGTGCATGACACCGCCGAAAAACTTACTGCGGCCGCCAATGCGCTGCCGGCTGTTTCCAAAGATTTGCCCGCGGAAAAACTGAAGCGGGTCGAAGGCTCGGTGAAGAATCTCGCCAAGGCACTCGATGCCCTGCACGACGCCGCCGACGAGGGCAACCAGGCCGGCTCCGAGAAGCACTTCGCGACGGTCGACTCGCTGATGAAGATGCTCGATGCGCAGTATCCGGCAATGGCGGCCACGAAAGAAAAGGCCGCCCACAGCCACTGAGCGTTCGCTTCTTCTGGTTCACCCCCGCAGCGGGATCGCCACCGCTGCGGGTTAGTTCAGAAGAAAACCTGATTTTTATCCGATCCCCATGAAGAAACTTATCCTCGCGCTGCTGTTGGCATCCACGGCGTTCTCGCAGGCCGTCATTCCGGAGGGCGCTGCCGTTTCCGGAAGCATCGTTTGAATGCGTCGTGAGCAGCCTCGTTTTCCATCATCTCGACCCCGCGACCAAGCTTGCTGCGCTGCGCGAAATCCGTCGGGTGCTCACACCCGGCGGCCAACTCCATATCGCCGACTGGGGTCGCGCCGCCAACCCGCTCATGCGGGCGGCGTTTCTGCTGGTTCAATTGCTCGACGGCTTCGCCACGACCGCCGACAACGTGCGCGGCCGCCTTCCGGCGTTGATGACCGAAGCCGGCCTCGCTGACGGCTTCGAGACCGCCCGCATCGCCCCGCCCTGCGGCACACTTTCGCTCTACCGCGCCGCGCGCGGTTGAGTTCCCATCAAATCGAAACCATAAACATATGAAATCCATCCGTCTCCTCCTCGCTCTCGCTCCCGTCGCGCTGTTTGGCAGCGCTGCTTACGCCCATGACAAATCGGCACCGCTCGATGCCGGTCAGAAAGTATTCCTTTCTCAATACGAAGCGGTCCGCGCAGCGCTCGCTGCCGATAATCTCGCCGCGGCGAAAACGGCTGCCGCCCCGCTAGCGAAAGACCTCGCCGCGGTCGCAAAAGAAGCGACCAAGGCCCAACCCGCAGCGGATGCCGCAAAGAAGCTCGCAGCCGCCAAATCGCTCGCCGATGCACGTGAAGCGTTCAAGGGTGTGAGCAAGCGCGCCGTTCACTACGCTGAAGGTAAAGAGGGCTACTACGTCGCCAACTGCCCGATGGTCCAGGGTGGTGAAGGCGACTGGGTGCAAACCTCGAAAAAAATCAGCAACCCCTATTTCGGCAAAGCCATGCTGACGTGCGGCAGCATCAAATAACGAGACTTACGCGGAGGCTTTCATTTGGCCTCCGCGGTTTCTGGATCGTTGCGTTTCACAAGTTTTACCTCGCTCGCAACCAGGGCTCGCGCTGGGCCTACTCCCAGCATCGTCTTAACCTGACCGCCGCCGAGCTCCTGCAGACTCGACCGCGGTGGAAATCTACCTTCCGAAATTCCGGATGATGGACGGAGTTCACGAGTTGGAAGGCTACGTCCACTACGCTACCCACTGGAGGGATTACTCGATGCCGTATTGGCACGGAGGCTTTGGCCGCGGGTTCGGGGGTGGCTATCACGGTTTCGCTGGTCACGGCGGCCGGCATTAAAGATTTGGTTCTTCGCTGAGCTTCGTGGGTTTCAGAACCCGGAGGACACTCGCTGGCAATTTCCATGACCGGCACCCGCCCTCGGTCCTCTAATTGGCAACCGTTTCGCATCCAACCGAAGGTCGGCAACGTTCCTTCGCCGTAGCCGGGCGAACATTGGAGAGGGCGAGCGTCAGTCCTTCACAGGCGAGCTTGCCAGCCTGCACGCCGAACCGATCAAGAACAATATCCGCACAGCTTTTCGCAAGAAGAGCCTGAGGGAAGGAGGGGGAGCGCGGAGTATAACAAAGCATCAAGCTCAGACCTCAAAAAATGACCGATGACATGAAGAACAACTGCCCGGTATGCGGGAGAGCGAAATCCGCACGTGGCACCCCAATAACTGAGCGAAGCTCCCGCACATAATCCATGTCACCACCCTTCGCACGGTTTCTGC
>JBBRCR010000304.1:0-10366 GCA_038204695.1 Opitutales bacterium
CATTCGCGGTTCAACTCCGGGTTTGGAGGGATTACTCCAGGCGCTTTCTACAAATGCACGCGGCGCAACATCAGGCTCAGAGATGGCAGATCCACCAGACCTTTGGTTGCGGCCCTCGAGCCGCGGTGCGAAATATGCGGGCTCGTCTGCGTAACCCCCATTTCAGCTGCGGTGACCCACCTATACTATGACGACCTCCATTCTACCCGGCCGGCTTTCGCCCGGCCCCATCAGTCTTTTCGTTTCCAGCCTCATGATGGTTGCGGTGGTCACGTCGGCCCAGCCGGTGTCCACCGGCACGATTGAAGGCCGCGTGTTGAATGCCGGCAGCGGCGAATACGTCGAACTCGCGCGCATCACGGTCGACGGCACCGCGCTCGAGACGTTCACGGACTCGGCCGGTGAGTATCGGCTGGGCAACGTTCCGGCCGGCGAGGTCCGGGTGAGGGCGTTTCACACGGGTGGCAGCGCGCCCGTCCAGTCCGTCGTCGTGGCGGCCGGACAAACCGTGCGGCAGGATTTCACCCTCGCGGGTTTCCCGTCACCCGCGACCGCCGCGGCCGACGGTACGGTGAAGCTCGGTGAGTTCGTCGTCAGCACATCGCGCGAGATGGAGGGCGCCGCGATTGCGATCAACGAACAGCGGTTCGCGGCCAACCTCAAGAACGTCGCGTCAACCGATGAATTCGGCGGGATCCCCGACGGCAACGTCGCGGAGTTTCTGAAGAATTTCCCCGGGGTGACCATCGGCTACAGCGGCGGCAACGGCCGCGAAATCTCGATCGACGGCGTACCGGCGGCGAACGTGCCGGTGTCGATCGGTGGCTTCAGTCTCGCCAGCGCCGGGCAGACCGTCACGAGCCGGACGGTGGCGGTCGACATGATTTCGATCAACAATCTCGCGCGGATCGAGGTGGACTTTTCTCCGACGCCGGAATCGCAGGGCTCGGCCCTCGCCGGCTCGGTCAACATGGTGCCGCGCAGCTCGACGGAGCGCGCGCGGCCCGTCTACAGCGGCAGCGTGTTTGTGATGGCGCGGGATGATGCCATCGACTTCCAGCGGACACCGGGGCCGCGCAAAGATCCCTCGCGGAAGGTGAACCCCGGCTTCGAGTTTTCCGCTGTCGTGCCGGTGAACCAGCGATTTGGATACACCGTGTCCGCCAGCAGTTCGACGAATTACTCGAACCTGGATTTCATGCAGAACTTCTGGCGCGGCACCGCGCTGGCGACCAACGGCGCCGCGTTTCCGCACACCACCTTTGATCGGCCCTACCTTTCGAGCTATGCCGTGCGGGACGGCGCGAAGTTCACGCGGCGCAACTCGTTCGCCGCGACGGCCGATTTCAAGCTCGCGCGGAACGACCGGCTCACCTTCGCGTTTCAAACCTCCACGTTCGACGCGCAATGGATGTTCCGCACGCTCACGTTCAATGTGAATCGCGTGCTGCCGGGTGAGTTCACGCCGACCTCCACCCACGGCGTCGCCGGTGCCGGTTCGCTGACGCTCGTGAACGCGGGCAATGACCGCACGCATCGCACCTATATGCCGACGCTCGTGTGGCGCCACGATGGACCCGACTGGAAAATGGAGGCGGGCGCCGGCTTTTCCCACGCGATCAATCACAACCGGGGCACCGACCTTGGTGCGTTCCGCAACGCCACCGCCACGCGCACCGGCGTGACGGTCGGCTTCGACGACATTTTTTATCTGCGGCCCCGGCGGATCACCGTCACCGATGCGGCCGGCGTCGCGCTCGACCCGTACAAGATAAGCAACTACGCGATGACGTCGGTCAACGACACGCAGAACGACTCGGACGACATTCGCAAGACGGCCTACGGACATGTGCGGCGGAATTTCTACGGACGGGTGCCGCTGACCCTGAAAGTGGGTTTCGACGTGCGCGACGCGGAGCGGGATCTCGATAGCGACCGCACCCTGCCGTACACGTTTGTCGGCGCCGATGGCCGGACCAGCAGCGTGCCGGGCACGAGCGATGACGTCGCGACGCCTTTCCTCGATGCGAGCTATTCGACGCGGACCGGCCCGTTTGGCTTCCCGCAGATCGACTGGGTGAGCAACGAGCGGCTCTGGGAGCATTTCATGGCCAACCCGTCGCAATACACCCTCGATCAGAACGCCCAGTATCGCTCGACCGTGAGCACGTCCAAGCGTGCCGAGGAACTGATTTCCGCGGCCTACGTTCGTGGTGATGTGAATCTTTTTGACCGCCGGCTCAAGCTCGTCGGCGGGCTCCGCGCCGAGCAGACCAACGTGGAGGCGTGGGGGCCGCTCACCGATCCGACGCTGAATTTTCAACGCAACGCCCAGGGTCAGTTCATCCTGGGCGCAAATGGGCGTCCACTGGTCATCACCAACACTACGCTCGAGATGTCGCGATTGACGTTCCTTCGGCGCGCCGGTCATGCGGAGAAGGAGTACCTGCGGTTTTTCCCGAGCCTGAACGCGAGCTTCAGCCTGCGCGAAAATCTCGTGCTGCGCGCCGCTCATTATTGGTCGGTGGGCCGGCCCGACTTCGATCAATATGCGGGCGGCGTGACGTTGCCCGACCTCGGTCTCGCCCCGGCACCGAACAATCGCATTCAGGTTAATAACGTGGCGATCAAAGCGTGGAGCGCGCGGACGACCAACGTGCGGCTGGAGTACTATTTCGAGCGAGTCGGCCAGGTTTCGATCACGGCGTTCCGCCGCGAGTTCGAGGATTTCTTCGGCGGCACGACTTCGCGCGCCACGCCCGAGTTTCTCGCGCTCTACGGCTTGGACCCTGATATTTACGGCGACTATGACGTGACCACGCAGCAGAACGTCGAGGGCACGGTGACGATGACGGGCGTGTCGATGAACTATCGGCAGGCGCTCACGTTCCTGCCGCACTGGGCGCGGGGCGTGCAGGTGTTTGCCAATGGCAGCGCGCAACGCGCGACCGGTCCCGCGCTCGGCAGCTTCACGGGTGCGTTCTATGTTCCGCGCAGCGGCAGTTGGGGCGTGAGCCTGACGCGGCCGAAGTACAACGTGCGGATGAACTGGAACTACAAGGGCCGCCAGCGGCGCGGGCAAATCGCGTCCGGCGCGAATACGAGTATCGAGCCGGGCACGTATACGTGGGGCTCGAAGTACCTGTTTATCGATGTACTCGGGGAGTACTATTTTCGGAAGCGCTTCGCGGTGTTCGCGAACCTGCGCAACATCCACGACACGCCGGACGACATCGAGACCGTGGGTCCGAGCACGCCCGCGCATGCGCAATTGCGCCAGCGCGAGCGCTTCGGTGCACTCTGGACGGTGGGCCTGAAGGGAACGTTTTGAATTCAAACCGGCGTCACCGCCAATCGACTCTCATGCACAAGGGACTAAGAATCTTCGCTTTCATCCACGCCATCGCGTTGATCGCGACGTCGTATTGCGCCGCCGCCACACCCGCCAAACCGAATGTCGTCCTCATCCTCGCGGACGATCTTGGCTGGACGGATCTGGCGTGCTTCGGCAGCGACCTGCACGAGACGCCGAATCTCGATCGGCTGGCGCGCGACGGCATGAAGTTCACGCAAAACTATTCGGCGTGCACGGTGTGTTCGCCCACGCGCGCGGCGCTGATGACCGGGAAATATCCCGCGCGGCTCCACGTCACCGACTGGATTCCCGGCGCCATGCCGGACAATCCCAGATTGATCGTGCCGGAGTGGACGAAGTATCTGCCGCTCGAGGAAACCACGCTGGCCGAGGTGTTCAAGGCGGCGGGTTATTCCACGGCGAGCATCGGCAAATGGCACCTCGGCATGGAGCCGTACTATCCCGAAAAACAGGGCTTTGACCTCAACATCGCGGGCACCGACAAGCCGCAGCCCTCGACCTATTACGCCCCGTGGAAAATCCCCACGCTGACGCCCGACGGGGCGGCGGGCGAGTACCTCACCGACCGCATCGGTGACGAAGCGGTCAAGTTCATCGAGCGCTCGAAGGATCGATCTTTCTTTCTCTACCTGCCGCATTTCGCCGTGCACACGCCCATCCAGGGCCGCGCGGATTTGGTTGAAAAGTATCAGAAGAAAATCCGCGCCGGCTTGCGCCACAAGAACGCGGGTTACGCGGCGATGACCGAGAGCATGGATGCGGC
This sequence comes from Opitutales bacterium, assembly GCA_038204695.1. Taxonomy (GTDB): domain Bacteria; phylum Verrucomicrobiota; class Verrucomicrobiia; order Opitutales; family Opitutaceae; genus ER46. The sequence goes on from JBBRCR010000304.1 coordinate 4,140, forward strand.
GATCGGGCGCGTGCTCGCGAAGCTCGCGGAACTCAAACTCCGCGAGCGCACGATCGTGGTCTTCACATCCGACAATGGCGGCCGTATCACCCAGGAGACTACGACCAACGTTCCGTTGCGCTTTGGCAAGGCCTCCGCCTACGAAGGCGGCGTGCGCGTGCCGCTGATCGTCTACTGGCCGGGAGTCACGAAGGCGGGCAGCATCTCCGCCGCGCCGGTGATCACGATGGATCTTTTCCCGACGATCGTGGAGATGGCCGGGCTGCCGGCCGGCTCCGCGCGCACGGCGATTGATGGCGTTAGCATTACTTCGCTGTTGCGTGGCGGCGCGAAGCCCACGCGCGAGACGATGTATTGGCACTATCCGCACCACCAGCACTACCAACTCGGCGGCGCGATGCCATACGGCGCGATTCGCTCGGGTGACTTCAAATTGGTCGAGTTCTTCAACGACCTGCACGTGGAGCTCTACAACATCCGCGCCGACATCGGCGAAGAACGCGACCTGGCGGCGTCACATCCAGAGAAGGTGAAGGACCTTCGCCAGCGGCTGCACGCGTGGCGCCAGGAGGTCGGCGCCCAAATGCCCACGCCGAATCCCAAACACGATCCCGCGCGTCCGGAATACAACCCGCGCCCCACGAAGGCGAAGACCCAGCCCAAGTGACGGGTCGCTCCGCATTGAACCTCTGGATACGCGCAGGCCGCGGGTTGGTTTGTCTGCCGATTGTTTTCCGCCACGCCACCAGAATCGCCTGAATCAATTTTGCCCATGATGCCTCGATCGATTTGTCCGTCGTTGGGTTTTTCTTGCGTGCTTTTCGCCGCGGCGGCCATTGGCCGCGCGCAAGGATGGTTTTCCCGTTGCCGGCGGCATGGGGCTCGCGCCGGAGGCCGCCGCGCGCGCGATGACGCTGCCGCCGGGCTTTCGCTCGACGCTGTTCGCGGGTGAACCCGATGTGCACCAGCCGATCGCGTTCACGATCGACGAGCGCGGCCGGCTGTGGGTGCTGGAAAATTACGCCTATCCGCACTGGTCGCCCTATGGCCGCGATCGCGTGGTGGTTTTCGAGGACAAGGATGGCGACGGTCATTTCGACACGCGGAAGGTCTTCTTTGATCAAATCAATTTCGGCAGCGGCCTCGCGGTCGGCCACGGCGGCGTCTGGGTTGGCAGCCCGCCGTATTTGTTGTTCATTCCGGATCGAAATCGCGACGACGTGCCGGATGGACCGCCGCAGGTGGTGCTCGACGGCTGGGGCCACGAGGACACGCATGAAACGCTGAACAGCTTTGTGTGGGGGCCCGACGGCTGGCTCTACGGGAACCAGGGCGTGTTCACGCACTCGAATGTGGGCCGGCCGGGGTCGCGCGATCCCGAGCGGGTGCCATTGAACGCCTGCGTGTGGCGTTACCACCCGACGAAAAAAACGTTCGAGGTGTTCTCCGCCGGAATCAGCAACCAGTGGGGTCTCGATTTCAACGACGTGGGTGACGCGTTTGTCACGGCCTGCGTGGTTCCGCACCTGTGGCACATCGTGCAAGGCGGCTTTTATCACCGGCAGTCCGGCCAGCATTTCAATCCGTACGTTTATGGCGAGATTCAGACGATCGGGGATCATCTGCATTACGATCGCGGCGTGAAGTGGTCGGATGCGCGCCTCGGCGGCGGGGGCACGGATGCCGCGGGCGGCGGTCATGCGCACGCGGGGACCCTGATCTATCTGGGCGACAGCTTCCCGGCGGAATATCGCGGCGCGTTGTTCACGCACAATCTGCTCGGAAATCGGATTAATCAGGAAACGCTCGTCCGCGCCGGGTCGGGCTATATCGGCCGTCACGCGCCGGATTTCATGAAGGCGAACGATGGCTGGTTCCGCGGACTGCGGCTCGAACTCGGCCCCGATGGCTCGTTGTTCAACAGTGATTGGTACGACGCGCGCGCGTGTCACCAGCAGCATCCGCAGGATCGCAGCAACGGCCGGATTTACAAAATCTCCTACGGCGACCCGAAGCGCGTGGCCGTGGACCTGCAAAAATTGACGAGTGCCGAGTTGGTCGATTTGCAGCTCCACCCGAACGAGTGGTTCGTTCGCCGCGCGCGCATCATCCTCCAGGAGCGCGGCCCGGATCGGGCGGTGCATGCGGCGCTCGCGAAGATTATCGATGGAAATCAGGACGCGAGCCGTCAGCTGCGCGCCCTCTGGGCGTTGCACGTCACGCGCGGCCTCACCGCGGCATTGGCGCTCCAGCTTTTGCAGAGTCCGCAGGAATATGTGCGCGCCTGGACCATCCAGCTGGCCTGCGAGGACAAGTCACCGCCGCCCGCGCTGCTCACGGCCTTTGCCGCGCTGGCGCAGAGCGATCCTTCACCGGTGGTGCGGCGCTTCCTCGCCTCGGCCGCGCAGCGCATCGCGGTGGCAAAACGCTGGCCGATGGTCGAGGCGCTGCTGGCGCACGGCGAGGATGCGAAGGACCACAACCTGCCGTCACTGTACTGGTACGCCGTCGAACCGCTGGTGGCGGCCGATCCCGCTCGCGCGCTCGCGCTCGGCACGAAGACGCCCCTCACCGCGTTGCGGCCTTACTTCACACGGCGGCAGGCTGCCCTCACCGACGAGTCGCGTGCTAACAACCCGGACGGCACGCCGGCGGCGTTGACGGGTATCGCGGGCCTCGTCGCCGCGCTCGATGAAACGACTGACCTGAGTTACCAGCGCGAAATCCTGGAGAGCCTCATCGGTGCGACCGAGGGCAAGACAGGCATGGCGCCGCCGCGGCGGTGGTCCGCGGCGTACGCGAAACTCAGCGTCAGCCCTGACGCCGGGGTGATCGCAAAGGCGGATGCGCTCGCCACGCGGTTTGGCGACAGGAACGTGGCGGCGGCAAAGCGTCGCATCGCCATGGATACGTTCGCGCCGGTGCCCGCGCGGCAGGCGGCGCTCAACGTTCTCATCGAGCAGCACAATTTTCAGCTCACTCCGGTTTATCACAGCGTGCTGCCCGAGCCGGGCCTGAGGCTCGCCGCGCTCAAGGGTCTCGCGGCCTACGACGTGCCGACGACGCCGCCGGCGATCCTGGCCAATTATGCCGCGTTCACGCCGGAGGAAAAACGGGCCGCCGTCAGTGTCCTCGCCGGCCGCCCGGCGTACGCCCGCGAATTGCTCGGCGCGGTCAAGTCGGGCCGGGTTCCGCGGGGCGATCTCGATGCTTCGCTCGCGCGTCAGTTGCGGCTTTTGAACGACCCCGAAGTGGATCGTGCGGTGACGGAGATTTGGGGCGTGATGCGGGAATCGCCGGAAGCGGCCGCGCGGGAGATCGCGCAATGGAAGGTGGTGCTGACGCCGGAGCGGGTCGCCGCCGCGAATCCGTCGCGCGGCCGCGTGGTGTTCGAGGCGCAATGCGCGCTGTGTCACCAATTGTTCGACCAGGGGAAACACATCGGCCCGGAGCTCACCGGCTCGAATCGCGGCGAACTCGATTACGTTTTGAACAACGTGGTCGATCCGAACGCGATTATCGGCCGCGATTACCAGCTGACCACGATCGAGACGAACGACGGGCGGACGGCCGCCGGCATCGTCCAGCGGGAAACACCTTCGGCGGTGACGATCGTGAACATCGCGGAAACGCTCACGATTGCGCGCGACAACATCAGAAAACTCGAACGCCATGAGATGTCGCTGATGCCGGCGGGACTTTTGCAGGCGATGAAAGAGGAGGAAGTGGCGGACCTCGTCGCGTACCTGCGCAGCGAGCGCCAGGTGCCGTTGCCGGGGGGGTGACCCGAACGAGTTCGCGTGTGGTTCCGCGAATGACTTCACGGAGGGGCGACTTTCCAGTCGCCCAAGACCGGTCGATCGAACGCAATGCGGCGGCTGGAAAGCCGCCGATCCGACGGAGAAGCCGCCGATCCGGCGCAGAGGCGGCTGTTCCGCCTGCGCGGCCACGGTCCGGCCTCGGCGCCGATTGACGTCAATCCGCGCAAAAGGCTAAACCAAGCTGTCGCCGGACTGCTTTCGGTTCGCGCGACTGTATCCATTCCAGCCATGCACGCTTTCCTTACGCAATCCGCGACACTCATCGGATTTCTGCATCGTTCCCCATCCCTCGCCCCCGGCGGCGCGCTGACCGTTGCTCTGGTTGCGGCGCTGGGGTCGGTACACGCGGCCGCGCAGCCGAAACCACCGGCTCCGCTCGCGTATGACACGTCCGCATACGAGCTCGCCGCGTCGGTTCCGACCGACCCGGCGCCGTGGGCTCGCGCCGCGGTGGAAAAGGCGATGCTCGCGCGCACGGCCCGCCAGAAGGCGCGGCACGAACTCGATGTTTATTACTACCGGATCGGACACACGCTGGCTTTTCCGCTGCCGTTGAGCCGGCGGCCCACGCGGGCGGATCTGCCGCCGGGGATCGCCACGATGGCCTATCCGTGGATCATCTGGCTGTCGTGGGAACTCGAAGAGCGCTGGCGGACGCTGCACTTCGCGTGGCGGGAAAATCGGGATCGCGAAGCCGGGGCCGTGTTGCAGCGCGAACTCGCGGCGCTCGCGACGTGGGACCGAATTGTCGAAAACAATGACCAGCCCGGCCTGGCCACCGCTCACATTGCCGGATGTCTGGCGCTCGCGCTCGCGCGAACGGACGGATGGGAGCCAGCGCTGCTGGAAAAGGCCCGGACTGCTGCCGGTGCGCTCATCGAGCGCGATGTCTGGCCCTGGTATCTGAAGCAATGGGGTGAGGATCGCCCGTACGATCACCGGCGGCTGGTCAACATACCGGTCATCACGCTGGCCCGGGCGGCGCAGCTCGCGCGCGTGCTCGGCAGTTCGCGACGCGAGGCGCTGGATCGACGGATGACCGAGGTGCTTCGCACCTGGGCGCGGTTCCGGACTGGACCGGAATTTCACACCGAGGGCACGACCTACGATGGTTATCTGATGGACTCCGTCACCGGCTGGCTGGCGGCGCTGCCGGAGCGGGCGGAACTGCAGCGCGAGTGCGGCGCCGCGTTTCGGAGCCTCGTCGACCAGTGGATTTATCTCACACTTCCGGGCCGGATGGATCTGCATGCGCCGCTCGGCGACGTGGAGCCCGAGATGCCATTCTGGACCGCAGTCGTGGCGCGGCTCGGCGGCTGGTATTCGTGGTCGGACGCGACGTGGCTGCTGACGCGCGTGCCGATTGAACGACTGCCCGTCGCGACTTTAGCCGAAGTGCTGGATGCGAAGTCGCTGCTCGGAATGGCACCCGACGCGCCGATCGCCGGAGCGCACGAACATCCTCACGCCGTCACGCTGCGCACCGGCTGGACGGCGCGTGAGGCGGCGGCATTTGTGAGTGTCAGCCGGAATCCGATGAGTCATCTGCACGCGGACGGCGGCCAGGTTGTCCTCGGCTGGCAGAGCCGGTTTTGGATCACGGATCCCGGGTACCAGCAATACAGGCCGGGGGAGGAACGCGAATACACGATCGGCGCGCAGGCGCACAATGTCCCGGTGATCAACGGAACCGCCCAGAAACCGCGCGCGGCGAAACTCGAGCGGGTGGCCGCGGATCGCGAAGGGCGGCAACATGCACGCGTTGATCTGAGCGCGTGTTATGCTGGCCTGCCCCGCGGCGCTCGCATCACCCGCGACGTGTGGCTGGCGTCTGGAAATGCGGATACGGTTGTCGTGCGCGACAGCTTCAGCGATCTCGCGGCGGATGCTGAAATTTCCACGAACTGGCTCGGCGGAAATCATCTGGCGTGGACGTTTGTCGATGGCTGGGCGCGACTCAGTGATGGCACGCGCGCGTTGTGGATCGGCACGCTCGGCGGGAGGATCGAAGCGATGGCGCTGACGCGTCAGCCCGGCAGCCGCGGCCCTCTCACTCTAACGCACAAAACGCGGTTGAGTGGCGCCGCGGGGGAGCGTTGGTGGATATTTTCGTGCGACGAGGCCGGCGGTTGGACACCGCCGGGAGTCGCCGCTGATGCCGGGGGATTGGTCGTCACGCCGGCAGCCGCGGGTGGTCAACCACTCGGTTTCCGGCCGTGAAGTGAGGGGCGGCTGGAGTGATTGATGGCCAAAACGCACGTTGGACAGGTCAAGTGTATCCACTGTTCAAAGTCAGCCACAGGTCGCGCAATCAAGCACAGATACAACGTGTAGTGGCTGCGAGCGCCAGCGAGTGGATGCCTTCGAGCGCGCACTCATGTAATCCACTCGCTGGCGCTCGCAGCC
>JBBRCR010000305.1:0-10310 GCA_038204695.1 Opitutales bacterium
GGCTTCGCCTTGTCCTTTCGCCGCTCCAGCCACTGCAGCGCCTCGTCGACGATCAGCGTCGCGGAGTAGCCGTTGGTTTGCGGCACTGGCACGCCATTGCGGACGAAGCAGGTCGGATTGATCTGGTCCGGAATCGCGTTGTTCTGCGCCGCGAACCAGTAATCGAACCCGTGGTCGTCCGGCTGGGGCTGCCGCTTGTCCGTGAGGCTGCCGTTCGCCGCCCACTTGCCAACGAAACACGTCTCGTAGCCGGCCTCGCGCAGCAAGGCGGGCAGCGTGCGCTCCGAGCGCTGCAGATGCATCGCACTGCCCTGCGGAATGTAGGTGTAGATTCCGAGCCGGAACGGCGATCGCCCGCTCAGCATGCCCACGCGCGTCGGCGAGCAGACCGACGCCGGCCCGTAGAAACTCGTGCACCGCGCGCCCTCCGCCGCCAGTTGGTCGAGTCGCGGCGTTTTGACCCGTTCGCTGCCGAAGCAGCTCAAGTCACCGTACCCGAGATCGTCGGCGAGAAATACCACCAGGTTCGGCCGTGGCATGGCCGAAAGCGTCCCAGCTTCCAATGCCAGCAGGAGGACGAATGCACGAATCATGTGGGATGGCATGGCAGCGCGAGGGGTGGATTACAACCCGGTGGCACGGGCCGGCGTGAACGGCGCCGCGGCGGTGTTCTTGCGTGGATCCGCGTGACCTGACTACCCTCATCCTTAAGCCAAACCGAACCATGAAATATTCCCTTCCGCACCGGGATGAACTGCGTCGTTTTAATCGGGACGGCTCAATTCCACGCAGCTTGCTGCGAGGATGGCTGCCGCCCGCTGCCATCGGGGCGAAGCCCCTTTCTGTGATACCCCGCTGCTTGGGGCGGGGAGGGTTCATTCCCGGCCGGTTTTGTGCCGGCTTGATCGCCGCGCTCTGCTGGCTGGCCACGCCGCTGCTGGCCCAAACCCCCGCCGGATCGGGCACCATCCAGGGGCGAGTCTTCAACCCGGCGATTGGCGAATACGTGCGCAACGCGGAAATTCGCGTGCAGGGCACCGACCGCGTCACGTATTCGGAAGAGGGCGGCCGCTACGTGCTCGATCGGGTGCCAGCGGGGCCCGCGATCGTGGCGGTGAGCTTCACCAGTTATCAGACGGCGACGGCGGCGTTGACGGTCACGGCTGGCGGTACGCTGACGCGAGACTTCGAGCTCGTCAGCCTGCTCGCGCCGGCGGGCGCCGGGGAGGAGACGTTGAAGCTGGGGGCGTTCGTCGTTTCCGCGGAACGCGAGGGCAACGCCAAGGCGATCATGGAGCAGCGCCGCAACATGAACATCAGCACCTCGGTGGCGTCGGACAGCTTCGGCGAAACCAACGAGGGCAACGTCGGCGAGTTCCTCAAATACCTGCCGGGTGTCGACATCGAATACGTCGACGGCGTCAGCCGCGGCCCACGGCTCGGCGGGCTCGATCAGCAGTACGTCGGCGTGACGATGGACGGCGCAAGTGTGGCGAGCGCCGACGCGTTCGTCGCCTACGGCAGCACGCTCAACGGCACCGCCGGCGGCCAGTCGCGTTCGGTCGGTTTCGAGCAGATGTCGATTACGTCGGTCGAGTCGATCGAGGTCAGCCGCACGATCAGCGCCGACATGGACGCCAACTCGCCCGCGGGTAACATCAATATGAAGAGCCGCCGGGCCTTCGATCGCAAGGGACGCCGGATCGACTGGCAGTTCAGCCTCGGCGCCAATGCGCCCGACGCTTTCACGCTCGAGAAGGTCTACGGCCCCGACGACCACAAACGGTATCAGGCGCGACCCAATTTTCAGTTCGATTACTCGGACGTGTTCCTCGGCCAGCGGCTGGGCATTCGGGCGAGCGCCAGTCATTCGAGCGTGCGGGCCGAGCAGCAGTATGTGACGCACACCTACAACCGCACGCCGACCGCGGCCGATCCCCGGCCGATGGTGCTGACAGCGATCACGTTTTCCGACGGACCGAAGCTGACCGATCGGAATAACGTGACGCTGACGGGCGATTTCAAGGCGACGCCGAATCTGATCCTGTCGTTCACCAGCATGTTCAATTCCTTCGAGAATTCCGGCCACACGAAGAACCTCGCTTTCACCGCGGCGGCAAATGGCACCGCGGCGGCCACGGGCCGGCAGAACGTCATCGGCGACCTCAGCGACATCCGAACGAACGGTCTCGCGACCAACACCTCGCATACCGTGGGTCACGCGGGTGGCAGTGCGATCAAGCTCACGAATTCGCTCACCCTCACGCCACGCTTCGAATACCGGCTGGGCAGTCTGACGCTTGACGGCGTCTTCAACTATTCGCGCTCGAACAACGACTACGAGACGAGCACGCGCGGCACCATCCGCGTCGAGACGATGAATACGATCCTCGCCGACTTCCGCGCCACCCGGCCGAATCCAAATTCGGCCGAGTGGACGATCACGCAGACGTCCGGCCCCGACTGGTCAAATCTCGCCAATTACACCAACCCGCGCATTTCCGAGGAGGAGCGGGGCGGCATCACGGAGATTTACACGGGCGAGCTCAACGCGCGCTACGCCATGCGGTGGACGATTCCGGTGACGTTCAAGGTCGGTGGCAAATGGGCGGAGGAGCTCCGCATGACGTACAACCAGGTGCCGTATCAGACCTACAGTTACGTGGGTCCGGGCGGCAACATCCTCAACCCCAACGGCACGATCACGACGGCGGGCAGCTTTGCGGCGTATCCCTCGCCCCGGGCGTTCAACACGCAGATGGGCAACATCACTGCCCTCACCGTGGCCAACCTGCCGCAGCTCGCGAACCGCAGCGCGCTGTCGCTGCTTTACCGCCAGCACCCCGACTACTTCGTCAACATCGCCACGGCGGAAAATTACTACACGGCCTTTGTCGCCAACGCGCGGGACTTCGAGCAGAACGTTTCCGCCGGCTACGGCATGGCCGACACCCGGGTCGGCAAGCTGCAGATCCGGGCCGGGCTGCGCTGGGAGCGGACAGACTCGACCTCGAAGGAGTTCGATCCGTTGACCGCCGCCGAAGTGCAGCGCGCCGGCTTTCCGATTGCCACCACGACGCGGCGCGCGACCACGATTCCGGGCATGCAGTACCAGTTCTTCACCAACCCGCGCGTGAATCGCGAAGGCGACTACGAGAACTTCTTCCCGAGCGTTTCGACCAAGTATTCCCTCCGGCCCAACCTGCAGCTCCAGGCTGGCTACTCACACGCGATTTCGCGGCCGCCAATCGATGCGCTGGCCGGCGTGTGGAGCATCAACGACGTGGCGCTGGTGGTCACGGCGCCGAATTCGCAGCTCAAGCCGGAGATCTCCGACAACTACGTCGTCCGGGCGGCCTACTATTTCGAGCCCACCGGCAGCTTCACCGTGCTCGCGCAGCAGACCGAAATCACGGACCAGCGGATTTCAGAGCGGATCACCGCCGATGAGTTCGGCTACGGCAACGACCCGGAGTTCGCGTCCTACGAGTTTCAGTCGTGGCGCAACCGCAACGAAGTGTACCGGTACCGCAACTTCGAGGTCGGGTACAACCAGGCGCTCGCGTTTCTGCCGGGCTGCCTGCGGACCACCAACCTCAACCTGAGCTACACGCGCAGCTATGCCAACCGCTACTTCCCCGGCGTCACGCCGCACCGGGTCACCGGCAGCCTCAGCTTCAACCTCTGGCGCCTCTCGCTGCGCACCGGCGCGATCTGGTCGGACGACACGCCCTTCACGAGCACTTTCGGCCGCTACCAGCGCCACAACCTCAAGGTCGATTTGACCGGCTCGGTGCGGCTGACTCCGCGGATGAGTTTCTTCTTCTCGGGCCGCAACATCTTCAACGACCCCCAGCTCCTGATGGAAGGAGTTCCCGCGCTCGGCGCCCCCGCCGCGCTGTATCGATACGGCAACTACGGCGTGAGCTGGATTGCCGGCGTGCGGGGGAACTTCTGACCGTTTCGCCGCTCCGTGGACCGGAGGACGGGGTCGGACCGGAGGACGGGGTCACGGACCGGAGGACGGGGTCAGGACCGGAGGACGGGGTCGACCGGAGGACGGGGTCAGGTTTTAAGTCTTTCAGTAGGCATTTGGGGTGCGGGCATGCACTGCCCTTGTGTCTGGCTCAACGTGCAGTGCTCCCATGACTGAAAAACTTAAAGCCTGACCCCATCGCCCGCTCTCCCATGACTGAAAAACTTAAAGCCTGACCCCATCGCCCGCTCTGACCCCATCGCCCGCTCTCCCTTCCCTGCAGCGCGTACCGCACCAGATGTTTATAGCCGGTTTGGCGGCTGATGCCGAACTGCTCGCACAGCTCCGTGATCGTAAATCGATCGGTCTGCGCCAATATTACGAAGCGAGTTATCTCTTCCATGATGGTTACTTTTTGCCACGGCATAGTGGCGATATGTGTAAGCCATCACTCCGGATTGTCTGTCAGCGATCATGCCGGTTCATACCATGAATTTCCTTCGCATCGAGGTCCGGCGCCAGTGCCAGTTGCCGATATTCCCCGGGAGAATCCATCGCCTCGTGAGCGCCGCCAGCGTTTCATCTACCCGATCTGCAGGAGCCCCCCTTTGGCTCGGCCTGCGTTTTCGAACATCGATCGGGCTGACCCCAGTTCCGAAGCCCTTACGTTGGTGAACCCCCGGAACATCGCGTGGGCCGCGTAGCAGCTCATTTCGCGCTGCCGTAAAGCCGGACGAGGACCACGGGAAATTCCTTAGCCAAACACCAAGGAAAACCAGTCACTTTTCCCTTGTGGAAAAGCGGGGGCTTTTTTTTCTGGCGTGCGATTCGCGCGGCCCTCGCGTCGTCTCGCCGCCGGTGTTTCCCAGCCCCGCAACTGCTAGGGACGCCGCTTCAACTCCCTTATGAATTCCCGCTTTCGTGTGCTGCTCGGCTGTTGCCTGCTCCTCGGCTTGGGGTCCCCGGCCCACGCCCAGACTGCCTCTCACCTCCAGTCACCCGACGCGCTGAAAAGACTCAGCTTGGAGGAACTGCTTGCCGTAGAGGTCACGTCCGTCTCGCGCCGCGCCGAGCCCGGCCAGTCGCGCTGCCGCCGCCGTCGAGGCGATCACCCCTGAACAGATCGAGCGCACGGGAGCCACGAGCGTCCCGGACGTTTTGCGGTTGGCGACGGGCATGCAGGTTTCGCGTTTTTCCGCCGGCTCGTTCGCGATCAGCAGCCGCGGCTTCACCAGCCTGGCGGCCAACAAACTCCAGGTGCTGCAAGACGGCCGCAGCCTCTACAGCCCGCTCTTTTCCGGGGTTCTCTGGGACGCGTATGCGACGCTGTTGGAGGATGTCGCCCGCATCGAAGTCATCCGCGGCCCGGGCGCGACGATGTGGGGTTCGAACGCCGTGCTCGGCGTAATCAACATCGTGACGAAGGATGCGCGCGACACTCAGGGGACACTGGTCACCGCGGGCGCAGGCACGGAGGAGCGGCTTTTCGGCGCAGTCCGTCACGGCGGCAAGGCCGGCGAGCGCGCGCACTACCGCGTGTTTGCTCGCTATCGCGACATGGATGCGCTCGCGCTGCCGAACGGCAACGACGCCAGCGCGGCGCCGGTCGAGGCGCAGGCGGGCTTCCGCTTCGACGCGCGGCCCGGCGACCGTAATCACCTCACAGTGCAGGGCGACTATCTCGAGAACGAGACCGACACCGCGTTCGGCGAGGAGGCGTTCAACCGCAGCGGTTTTCTGCTCGGCCGCTGGACTCACTCCTTCCGGCCCGATACGGAGCTGCAGCTCCAGACCTACTACGATCGTTTCGAGCGCGAAGTGCCGCGCCAGTTCGGCGAACGCCGCGATACCTTCGACCTGGATGCCCAGCTCCGGATGCGCGTCGTGCCGCGTCACGATCTCGTCGCCGGCATCGGCTACCGCAACTCCGCGGACAATACGACGGCGGGCGGGACCACGCAGTTCGATCCGCGCGGCAAAACCGTGCGGATCTTCAGCGCGTTTGCGCAGGACGAGATTTCTCTGGTGCCCGAGCGCCTGTCGCTCGTCCTCGGCTCGAAATTCGAGTGGCACAGCCTTGGCGGCTTCGAGCCGCAACCGAGTATTCGCGCCGCGTGGACGCCGACAGAGCGCCAGACGCTGTGGGCAGCGGTGGCTCGCGCCGTGCGCATGCCGTCGCGGATCGACGAGGACCTCCGCTTCCTGCCGGTTCCCGCTTCGGGCGTGGTCCTCTTCCGCGGCAATCCGGATTTCCAGCCCGAGAAACTCACCTCCTACGAACTCGGCTACCGCGTGCGGCCGAACCACGCCCTCTTCCTCGATTTCGCCCTGTTCCTGAACGACTACGACGGACTGCGCAGCCTCGAGCCCTCGCCGCCGGCGGGTCTGCCGCTGGTGCAGCTCAACCGGCTGGACGCGCGGACGAGCGGGGTCGAGTTCGCGGCGAAATATCAGGCAGCGCCGTGGTGGCGGCTCAGCGCCAGCTACGCCTACTTGCACAAACGCCTCAAGCCGCAGGCCAACAACAACGATCCCAACCGCGGTTCGCTCGAGGGAAATGACGCACCGCACATCACTTCGCTGTGGTCCTCGTTCGATCTGCCGCGGCGGGTGACGCTCGACGGCATCCTGCGCTACTCAGCCGCGCTGCCCCAGCCGGCCGTGCCAGCCAATCTGCAACTTGACGTGCGGCTCGCGTGGCGGCCGACCGCCGCGTGGGAGCTCTCGGTCGTCGGGCAGAATCTGCTCGACCGGCAGCAACGCGAGTTCGGCGTTGCCGCCCCGAACGCGAGCGAGGTCGAACGTTCCGTGCACGCCAAGATTTCATGGCGGTTCTAAGCGCAGTGCGGTTGGGAAGCCCGCGGCGGGCCCATGGCGGCGTCCGGCGCAGGCTGCTGCGTCGGCCCACGCTGGCGGCGCTCGTGTTCGTGCTCGGTTGCGCACCCCTGCTCGCGCAGCGCGCCGCGCGCGACCAGGACGTCAAGGCGACGTTCCTCTTCCACTTTTGCAGCTTCGTGCAGTGGCCCGACACGGCGTTCGCCAACCCAAACGCCCCTCTGGTCATCGGCATTCTGGGACCGGATCCGTTTGGCACTTTTCTCGACGAACTGGTGAAGGGAGAACGCGTTCAGTCGTGCCCGATCGAGGTGCGCCGGTTCGCCCGCGTCGAGGACGCGCGCGCGGCCCACGTGCTGTATATCGGCAACGCCGACGCGCCCGACCTCGGCGCCGTGCTCGCTGCGTTGCGCGGCTGGCCCGTGCTCACGGTCGGCGAGTCGCGCCGCCGGGCGTTCGTTTCGCGGGGCGGCATGATCGGCTTCGTAAAGGAGCACGACCGGCTCCGGCTGCGCATCAATCTCGACGAGGCGCGCGCCGCCGGCCTCACTCTCAACTCGAAACTGCTTCGTCTCGCGGAGATCGTTCGCACCCAACCATAACTCCGATGTCCCCGCGCCCCTCCATTCGCTGCCGGCTCCAAGGCCTCGTAGTGCTGACCACGGGAGCTGCCCTGGGGCTGACGTGTGCGATCTTCATCGCGCTCGAGTGGCGCACGTCGCTGGAGGCGGAGAAACGCGCGGCCCTCGCCACGGCCCGCATCACGGCGGATGCGAGCAGCGGGATGCTCGCCTTCAACAGCGTGCTCGAAGCGACGCAGCAGCTCGAGGCCTTCGCCGCGGAGCCCAACGTGCGCGCGGCGGCCCTCTATGGCGGCGAAGGAGCGATCTTTGCCCAATACCGCTCCGCGACTGGGGATCGTCCGCTGCCGGCGACGGCCGAGCCCGACGCACTTCGGGTGGAGAACGACCGGCTCATCGTGTTCGCTCCGGTGATTCACGAGGGCCGGCGTTTCGGCACGCTCTACCTGCGCTTCGACCTCCAGCCGATGTATGCGCGCCTCTGGCGCTATGCCTGGATCGCTCTGCTCGTTTTCGGCGGCGCGCTGGCCGCGGCTTTCTTCGTCGGGGACGTGCTGCAGCGCACCATTTCCGAACCGATTCTTTCCCTCGCGCAGACGGCGCAGGCGATCTCGCACGACCGGCGTTACGAGCTGCGGGCCGGCGCGGTGAAAGGCGTGGAGCTGGAGACGCTGACCGGCGCGTTCAACCAGATGCTCGCCACGATCGCAGAGCAGCGCGCCCAGCTCGAGGCCGAGCTGGGCGCGCGCAAACACGCGCAGGAGGCGGAGGCCCGCGAGAAACGCGACTGTGGGTGGAGGACAACGGCATCGGCATCCCGCCCCACGCGCACGACCGGCTGTTCGGGATGTTTCAGAAACTCGACAACCGTTACGAAGGCACGGGCATCGGCCTCGCCATCGTGCGCAAGGTCGTCGAGCGCATGGGCGGAAAAGTGGGCGTGGAATCGGAACCCGGCCGTGGCAGCCGGTTCTGGGTCGATCTTCGTCTCGCCGGGGACTCACCGTCATGACCGATACCGCATCGCCTGTGCTTGCCGCGGAAGACGAGGAGTCGGACGCGATGATCCTGAAGCTGGCGTTTCGACGCGCCGGCTTGACCAATCCGCTGGTCGTGGTTCCCGACGGTCGCGATCTGATCGATTACCTGCAGGGGCACGGTCCGTTCGCCAACCGTGCGGTGCATCCGCTTCCGGTGCTGCTGTTGCTGGACTTGAAGATGCCTCGAATGAACGGATTCGACGTGCTCGCCTGGCTGGCCGCGCATCCGGAATTCAAGCACCTGCCCGCGGTCGTGCTCTCCTCGTCGCCCGATCAGTCGGACATCCGCCGCGCCCGTGAGGCGGGGGCGCGCGACTATCTCGTGAAGCCGCACTCGATCGGAGATTTCGTGGCCATCGTGCAGTCGCTGCGCGCGCGGTGGCTCGAAACGCCGGCTTCCGACTCCGAGAGTTCCACGGCGACGCCAACCTGACGCCCGACGGCCCCCGCGCGCGCAGCCGCGGAGCCGGAACAGATACGCGGAAACTCCCGCGTCCTAGCTCTGCCCTTTGCCCGCAATTCCTGCCGAGCACGTCGGCATTCGCACCGGAGCGGCGGGTTTCCTGCCGCCGAAGTACGTTCGGTCGACCGGTCTCGGGCGACTGGAAAGTCGCCCTTCCGGTCAACCGCGCCCTTGGCGCGACGCCATACGCGATGGCGAATTTGTGGGCAAGGGCCGTCTTAGTTACCGCCCACCACGTGCGCTTCGTTCCGCTGGAGCAGCCTACACTGCCTCGTTCGCCGCGCCACCCGGCACTTGAAAAGCCGGAGCCGAACGGGGCGACGCTCTGCAGTGGCTGCAGAGCACATGGGCTCAACGTGTCTCGGCGGCAGATGACAATATTGTAATCGGGCAGTCACATTCCTGTCACCTGCGATCCGGCACACTCGGTCCGAAGAGGCTTCGTGACACCCGGTGCCACGGGTCCTCGGCGCGCCATCAACCCGGCGCGTAAAGAGTAACAACCAGCCCGATTGGACAGACTATGAAGACATACCGCAACCTGCTCATCATCGCGGGCGCGATGCTCGCGTCGACGCAGTTACACGCCATACCCGCATGGTCGCGCTCCGGCGCCACCGCATGCTCGACCTGCCATGCAACGCCGACGTGGCAGCTCAACTACGTCGGCCTGGATTTCCTCCGCAACGGCCACCGCAGCGATCCCTACAAGGTCGAGACGAAGCAGGTTTGGGACAACTACTTCAGCTTCGTCTGGAAGGGGCGGGGCTTTTACGACAAGCTCGATGATGCACGTACCGGGAATGCGAATACCCAGAAGCCGCGCACGAACTTCGAGCAGCACTCGTTCTCGATCTACACCGGCGGCGCGCTGTATCAGCGATTCTCGTACTTCACCGAGATGTACCTGAGCGAGAACACCGGCTCAACGTCCGGTGGCAACATCGTGCAGGGCGATGCCTCGCGCAAGAAACTCGCCGAGGCGTTCATCCAATACAATCACCCGGTGGCGCAGGACATGTTCCTGGCCGTTCGGGCCGGCGAGATTCTACCTGAAATCCTGCACGTGTTCGGCGTCGGGGCCCGCAGCGCCGAACAGCGCGCCCTTGTCCTCAACGACTCGCTCGCCGGCAATAGCAACACGTACAAGCCGTTCACCCGCCAGCAGGGCGTGGACGTGAAGCTCAACGCGAAGCATTTCGAGCTTTCCGCCGGCATCGTGAACGGTTCGGACGCGGCGACGACCAACTCGATCGATGCTGACAGTCACAAGGACCTGTATGCCTCGGCGCTCGTCATGTTCGACGAGCAGGAATCGGGCGTGGGCCTGTTCCATTACGACGGCAAGTTTTCAAACTATACAACGAAGCAGGACTTCAGCACGGCGCTGCTTTACAAGAACGATTTCTACCGCA
>JBBRCR010000306.1:0-10278 GCA_038204695.1 Opitutales bacterium
TCGCAGCTACGGAATTGCAGCTACGGAATCGCGAGCCCCGGCAAAGTGATCCGCGAATCACTTCCCGCGCCGCGGACCCTTTTTCGGCACGAGCGGCAGGACGGCGTCTCCGATTTTCTGCGCGATCACCGTCGGATCGGCACCGGTGGCGGGATACGATTCGGACCATTGTACACTGCCGCCCGGGACCGCGACGAGTTGCACCTTGAGCGCGGGCGAAGCGTCGTCGATCACCGGGCTCGCGCTCAGGATGAAATTTGCCCCGAGTTGAACGGCACGGGCGAGCAGCACGTCGGGCGCACCGGCGGCCGCTTCGGGCGCGGGAGTGGTGACGCCAACTTCGGCGCGGCGTTCGAGCGAAAGCCGGCCATAGAGCGAGAGGAAAACCGCGTGCGCGAATTTGCTCGGCGGGTCTTCGGCGTTGGGCGGCGCGAAAGGCACGATGAGGAGCGGCTTGCCCGAACCCGCTTTTTCGTTGCCGCCCACGACGTCGGTTAACACCTGGGCGAGTTCGTTCCCCAGCCTGCTGAGTTCCGCCGAGCCGAGCGAAATGCCTCCTTCGCGGGCGGATTGCGAAATTCGGTCGGCCAATTGGCGGGCTTTTTTTTCGGCGGGACTGCGCGCGGGTGGCCGCTCGCCACCCGGGTGCGCGATGCGATCGGGAGTGCGGCTGCAACGGGCCGAGAAAAGTGTCATCACCAACCACACGACCACGAGGACGCGGCCCCATTTCGGCAGTCGGCGGAAAAGCAGCCAGGTGCCGGTGGCCGCCCACCCGAAGACGTCCGCCATGAACTTCACGCCATGGTAGAATCCCGTTTTTTCGGGCACCGGCGGAAAGGACGGCATGGGCGGCAGCGGCGTGTCCGTTTTGGCGGCGGGTGCGCACGCCGCCACCGGTGGCGGTGGTGCGTTGTGTGCCGCCGTCATCGGATTGAGCGGCCGCTGAAAGGGCGCGCGCGTCGCGCGCGCGCTGGGCGGCGGTTCGTGTTCGCCCGCGCGCAGCCGCTCCACGAGCACATCGAGCGCGGGTCCGGGCTTGCCGCCGGGAAGACGAAGCCATTGTACGGTGAGAAACTTCTCCGGGACGCGGGCCGTCGGCTCGATCGTTTCGTCAATCGTGACCGGCAGCAGAAACAGGACATCGTCCGCCATGTCCAGGGTCCGCTCTGTGGCGAGCCGCCACTCGCGACGAAAGTAGCCTTCCTTGCGCCGGTTTGAGTTGGCCGAGATCACCGGCATGAAGTAGTCGCACTCGCGAATCTGACGGCGGATCTTCTGGTCCCACGCATCGCCGCCACCGAGTTCGCTTTCGTCGTACCAGACGTCGAGCCCGGCGGCCGTGAGTGCGTCGCGCAACGCCCGGGCCGCCGCGCGATCCTCGGACGCGTAGCTGATAAAAACAGACCGCCGCGGAAATGCGGGGTCAGTGCCGGCGCTCGACATGGTGAGTCGAAGCTCGCGCCCGCTTAAAATGGCGTCAAGCGACGACTCATGAAGGCTTCAAGCTGCGTGGCCCGCGTCGGGGGCCGACAACGCGGCGCCGGCCAAGCACCGCGTGGCGGTCTGGTGGATCAAAGCGATGCGGACTGACGGGCCGCGGGAGCGCCGCGGCCCGACGACATCACTGGATGGGAATGCGCGCCTTGTTGGCGTTCACCCATTGGGAGAAGTTCTGGAGCGCGGGATTCAGCGAGCGCGAGAACTCGACGCTGCGCGCGCCGCAGAACTCTTTTTCGAAATCGTGTTTGAATTGAAACATGTTGCCGAGATCGTCGGCGCCCGGAAATCCCAGCTTCCGATAATCGTCGAACGGCATCGCGTAGTGCGTCACCGGCTGGCCGAGCGCCTGGCTCAGCACCTCGGCCATGCGTGCGCCGGTGGCGTGTTCGCCGGCGATACCGATCGACTTTCCGATCAAGTCAGGCCGTTTGAAAACACCGTACGCGCAGCGGCCGATGTCTTCGGCGGCGATGCCGGGCAGCTTCTTTTCCCTCATCGGCAGCACGAACACGAGTTTGCCGTCCGCACCCTTGCGCGGCCCCATGCCGAAGTGGATCAGATTGTCCCAGTAAAACGACGTGTGGAGAAAGGTGGCGGGAACGCCTGCCTTCGTGAATTCCGCGTTCGCCTCACCCTTGGCGTCGAAGTGCGGCACCTTGTACTTACCTTGCAGGGTCGGCATGCGGGAGTCGGAAAGCGGCACCCATTTCCGGGTGTCTTCGAGCGTGGACCAGATGACGTGCTTTACGCCGGCCGCCTTGGCCGCGCGGGCCATGGTTTCGACTTCGGTGCGCTCTTTCTCGGGCGAAAAATGGTCCCAGAAAAAGGTGACGCAATACGCTCCATAGGCGCCGGTGAATGCGCGCTGGAGGCTTGCTTCATCGTCGACATTTCCCGCGACGACTTCGGCGCCGAGGGCGGCGAGGGCGCGGGCCTTTTCGGAGTTGGGATCACGGGTGACAGCGCGGGCCGTGAAGCCGCCGCTGGGATCATTCATGATGGCGCGGACGAGTCCGCCGCCCTGTGCGCCGGTGGCGCCGAGTACTGCGATGACTTTCTTATCGGGCATGGGGGTGATGTGGGTTGGGAGCTAAACACAAAAAGAACAGCCGGCCTTTATGGGCGTGTTGCCTCCGGGGGCAAACGAGAAAAAGAAGACGGAAAAGACATGGAAGACATGGAAGACGGGGAAGACATGGAAGACATGGAAGACATGGAAGACATGGAAGACATGGAAGACATGGAAGACATGGAAGACGGGGAAGACTCGGAAGATTCGACGCGTGTAGTGGCTGCGAGACCGCGAGTGGATGACGCACGAATTGCAGACTGTAATCCACTCGCCCGTTCGGCACGCTCAGGGCCCCGAGCTGGAGTCGAGGGGCTGGCGCTCGCAGCCACGGAAGGGCGACTCGCTCAGCTTCGGGTTTTTCTAATTCGCGTTCATTAGCGTCCATTCGCGGTTGAAAGTCAGCTTGGCTTTCTCCTTCGGTTGCGGCCGCGCCGCACTGGGTCCATTCGCGGTAAGAAGACTCAGCCTGACTGTTCTCGTTTGGTTTCGGCGGAGCCGCGCGAGACTCCCTGGAAGTTCGGAGGCGGAATGGGTTTGGTCCAGGGCTTTGCGGGCTTGTCGGGCGACGTCGACCCGCCAAGCTGGCCACGACTGCGCCCCCGAATTTCAGAATCCCAACTCCTGTTGATCATGCCGTTCCGCCTTCTCGCCCTCCTGATTTCGTTCACTCTCCTTTGCCCGCTGGCATCCGGCGCCACCGCATCCGGCGCGGCCAAATCCGCTCCCGCCCAGGCAGCCCAAAAGGCGAAGGTGGAACCGGTGCGGCCGAAAACCACGCAGGCAAATGTCCCGTACGGCACGCACGAGCGGCAGGTGCTCGACTTCTGGCAGGCGCGTTCGACTGCCCCGACCCCGCTGGTGTTCTTCATTCACGGCGGAGGGTGGAACAACGGGGACAAAAACCGCGTCACGCGCGTGGAGGATTACCTCGCCGCGGGAATTTCCGTGGTATCGATTAATTATCGCATGGTGCCGCAGGCGCAGTCCGCGGGCGTGAAACCGCCGGTGCAGTGGCCGTTGCATGACGCCGCGCGCGCTCTCCAGTTCGTGCGCAGCAAGGCGCGCGAATGGAACATCGATCCGGTGCGCATCGGCGCCTCGGGCGGCTCGGCCGGTGCGTGTTCGAGCCTCTGGCTCGCATTTCATGACGATCGCGCGGACCCGAAAAGCGCGGACCCGATCGCCCGCCAGTCGACCCGCCTGTGGTGCGCGGCCGTAAACGGCGCGCAGACGTCACTCGACCCGCAACAGATGAAGGCATGGACGCCCAACAGCCGCTACGGTGGCCACGCGTTTGGCTTCACCGGCGACAAGGCGAAAAACCTGTCGCAGTTCGACGAGTTTCTGGCGAACCGCGATCGCATCCTGCCCTGGATCGCGGAGTATTCCCCGTACGCGCTCGTGTCGCGCGACGACCCGCCAGTTTATCTTTTCTATGCAGCGCCGCCGGCGCTCGGCCAGGACCAGAAGGATCCAACGCACACGTCGAACTTCGGGGTGAAGCTGCAGGAGAAATTGCGGGAGAACAACGTGCCCTCCGAGCTTGTGTATCCAGGTGCCAGTGACGTGAAGCACGCCCAGATTCACGAGTACCTGATCGCCACGTTGAAGGCACCCTCACGGCGAAAGCGCTAATCCATAAGATCAACCGTCTGCCCACCGTCGATGAACTTCACCCGTCTCCTTCGCTCCGTCGCCGGTTGCGCCAGCGCGTCCATTCTATTGGTCACTTCGCTCGTCGCGGCCGGCGATCCCGGGCGGCGCCCGAACATCGTGCTTGTTCTCGCCGATGATCTCGGGTGGGCGGATGTCGGCTGTTACGGCAACACGTTCAATGAGACGCCGAACCTCGATCGGCTGGCGCAGCAGGGCATGCGTTTCACCCAGTTTTATGCCGGCCCCGTGTGCTCGCCCACGCGGACCAACATCCAGTCGGGGCAGGATCAGGCGCGCCACGGCATCACGCAGCATATTCCGGGACACCGGCGGCCGTTCGCCAAGTTGACCGACCCGGTGGTCCCGCGACAGCTGCCGCTGGAGGTTGACACCTTCGCGGAACAACTGCGCGCGAGCGGTTATGCGACGGGCTATTTCGGAAAATGGCATCTCGGCGGAAAAGGCTACAGCCCGCGTGACCAGGGTTGGGATACGGCGATCGAACACGTCGGCAACACGATCCCGGCCAGTGTGTCCGGCAGTGCCGGTACGCGCCGGACGGCCGAGTTTCTCACCGAGAAGGCCGTTGGCTTCATCGAGGCGAACCAGAGCCGGCCGTTCTTGCTGCAAGTGTCACACTGTGCCGTGCACATCCCGCTCTCGACGACGCCGGATCGGTTGAAGA
Organism: Opitutales bacterium; assembly: GCA_038204695.1. Taxonomy (GTDB): domain Bacteria; phylum Verrucomicrobiota; class Verrucomicrobiia; order Opitutales; family Opitutaceae; genus ER46. The sequence goes on from JBBRCR010000306.1 coordinate 4,917, forward strand.
AATACGAGGCGAAGAAAAAAATGCCAGGCTACCCATCGCGCGCCGACTACGCGGGGCTGCTCGACGAACTGGACGAGAGTGTCGGCCGAATTGTCGCGACGGTGGACCGGCTCGGGTTGGGCGACAACACGCTCGTACTTTTTGTTTCGGACAATGGCGGGCTCGTTCACGCGCAGGGCGGCTCGGTGTACACGTCGAATTTGCCGCTGCGTGAGGAGAAGGGAACGTTGTATGAAGGCGGCATTCGGGTGCCGGCGATTGCGCGGTGGAACGGGCGAATTCCGGCCGGCACGCATTGCGACGTGCCTGCGATGACGACGGACCTCTATCCGACGTTTATCGAGCTGGGCGGGGCGAAAACGCCGCCCGCGGTCAGGCAGCCGCTGGATGGCGTCAGTCTGACGCCGTTGTTCGCGAAGCCGGCGGCCCAGCTGGCGCGCGATACGCTGTACTGGCATTTGCCGCACTACCATCACAGCACGCCGGCGAGCGCGATTCGACGCGGCGATTGGAAGTTGATCGAGTTCTTCGAGGATGGCGCGCTGGAATTGTACAATCTGCGAACGGACCTCGGCGAGGCGCACAACGTGGCCAGGCAGGAGCCGGAGAAAGCGGCCGTGCTGCAGGCGGCGCTCAAGGCATGGCGGCAGAAAGTGAACGCGCAAACGCCGGTGCCGAATCCGAATTATGATCCGAAGCGCGCGACCGAGATGGGGAAGGGCGGGGGCCGCGACGGTTGAGGCGTCGCGCGGGGTGGGTTGACCTGCAAAAAAAACGGCGCCGCTCTCGCGTGCGCCGTGAACAGACGAAAAGAAAACGGCCGGAGCCCGCCCGCGCGGGGCCGCTCGCCGTTCTCTGTCGTGGCGACCAACTATGGTCGGTCGATGGTGTGATCCCGGACCGTTGTCGTCACCTTCTTGCCTGCCACCAAGCCCGCGATCAGCATGATCACGAACAACACCAGGAAAGCGAAGAAAAGGAATTTCGCGATTCCTGCGGCAGCACCAGCGACGCCTGTGAATCCAAGCGCACCGGCGATGATGGCGACGACGAACGCAATAAGAGCCCATTTAAGCATGATCGTGTCCTCCCGTTTGTTTTATGCGGAGACATCATGCCTCCGTTACCGCGCGACAGACCGGTCAGACGGCCATTCGTTCCCCGACCTCCCCGCGGTCGCCGGGGCCCGAATTCGTGCTCGCCTGTGGACCAGGCACTTGACTCCGTCTCCTCGTGAATCCGACGACCCCCGCTCCGCTGCCGCCTTCCGCCGAATCTCCCTGCCCTTGCGGGAGCGAAAAGAGTTTTGGGACATGCTGTGGCCCGCTGCTGAAGCAGGAGCGGTACGGTGAGATCGCCGAAGAGGTGATGCGCTCGCGGTTTACGGCGCACGTGCTCCGCGATTACGCCCACCTGCATCGTACTTATCAGGCCACGGCTGCACTGCCGTATTCAGAGGAGGAGGACACGGCGCCGGTGCAGTGGACGCGGCTGGTGGTGCACGCCCATGAACCGGGTCCCAAACCCGACGTGGCGTACGTGGATTTCAGCGCGTATTACAAAGAAGGAGACGCGGAACAGGTCCTTCAGGAAAAGGCGGAGTTTGTCCGGCAGAACGGCCGCTGGCTGCACACGCGGGCCGTTCGCAGCGGGCCGGCGCCCGTGAAGTCGGCCGACCCGAAGGTTGGCCGCAACGAGCCCTGCCCGTGCGGCAGCGGAAAGAAATCCAAGCACTGCCACGGGCGGTAGAGCTTTTGAGCACGCCGACATGTTCCGGCGTGGTTACAGTTGACGCTTTCGCCCGATACCGCTGCCATGCCGGCCCGCCATCCGGCTGGTCTCACCCTCTGCTCCATGGCCGCTGTCCTGTCTGAACCGTCCGCCGCTGCCCGACGGGTGCCCCGTTTCCTCACCGTGTCGCTCGCGCGCGAACTGGGGATTCTGCTGACCCTGTCGGTGATGTTTCCGTTCATGGTCCATATTCTTCCGGTGCCGGAGGACGCCCGCCTGGGCCCGCGGCTGCTTCCCCTGTTCTACGCCCCGTTACTGGCGGCGCTCTGGGGGCGGGCCTACTCGGCGCTGGTCATCGCAGTGGCGGCGCCCTGGCTCAATTGGGTGCTGACGGCACACCCGCCCGTGCCGGGTGCCATGGTGATGACGGTGGAGTTGTCGTGCTTTGTGATCGGCCTGCGTTTCCTGCTGGCTCGTGGCGGGGCGCGTTGGTTCCTCGCCGCCCCGGCGTATTTTTTCGGCAAAGTCGTCGCGATGCTCGTGGTGCTTTGCTTTCCCGATCTTGTGGGCGGACGCCCGGCGCTGGGCTGGACGGCACAAGGCATGGCGATGGCGGTGCCGGGCATCGCGATCCTTGTTCTGATCAATTTTTTGGCGGTGCATTATTATCCCCCTGGCAGTGGGGGTGGCGGTCCGAAGGCAGCGTGAACCTTGGAGCCAATGCAATGCGTGGAGGCCCCGCAAGTTGAGTCCTGCGGGCGGGGTGTTCCCCGGCGTGGTTATTTCCCGCGCGCGCGATCGCGTTCGCCCATCTTCTGCTGCACCCGGCCGGCCGCCTGCTCGAGGCGACCGCGCGCGCGAAGACCTGCTCCGGCGATTTTCCCGGCGGCGACCTTCGCCTTGCCCTTGATCTGTTTGACGCCGCCGCGAACGATATTACGTGTGCTTGTTTTCATGATACATGAGGATGCAGTCCGTTTTGGACTACTGCGATGCATCGACCGACGCTGACCCCGGTGGTTCCCCGAGCGCCGGGGCAGGTCGGAACCGGGAATCATCGCCGGCGATTTCTCGCCACAGCTCATCGGGCTTGATTTGGCGCTCCCGCGAGCGGTTCACCCACACGACCTCGGTCGGCGCGCCCGGCAGCGTGAAACGAATGCCCCAGATTGGATCGAATGCCTCGGTCGAGAGTGAATAGCGCATATCGCCCAGCACGGCGGGTTCCGCCGGGCTCCGGGCCACCCAGTCTTCGAAAAACCACGCGAACCGTTCGAATGAACGGTGCGAGTTGCGCCGTTGTTCGGCGGGGGAGAGCCCGTCGCGGCGCACGAGCGGCAACGACCAGCCTTCCCGCACCGTCGCCCCCGAAAACCAGCCGATACGCACGCGGTCGCTCCAGATTCGGCCGTCGTGCACGTAAATCGCACGCCACACGATGTTGTTTGCCAGCGTGGGCATTACCTCGCATCGCTCCGGCAAGTGGCCGCGCGACGCTGCCAGTTCGCGTTGGGCCGCGCTCGCCCGGGCGTGCTGTACGCCACCGAACACGAGATAGCTCGAGCCGAGCGCCAGCGCGATCACCGCGGCCCGTGTTTTCGCTCGCGCTGCGGATGAACACGTCCACGTCGGGCGCGAGCGCCGCGAGGCCGCCCGCGAGCGCCGCGGTGCCTCGGCCGAGCCGGCCCCCGAAGGCCACGTGGCTGAGATTGGCGCCGAGCAAAATATGCGTGGACGGGTCCACGGGAGAAAAAACGATGCGAAGGGCGTGTTGGAGCAAGACAACGCGCCGGAAATCCGCTTCGATGGGGACGCAACGCCATGAAAAGAACGTCCCGATTCGTTTTACTCCTCGCCCCACTTCTCCTCGCCCTGGCCATGCCCGCACCGCTGCGGGCGGCTGCCGCCGGGAAGGCCGCCGCCCCGAAAGCGGGCGCGGCCAAGCAGAAGGCGGCGGCCGGCTTGAAATTCCGCGTGCAGCAATTGCACGTCGACAACAACGAGGGCTGCGCCGTCGCCGATTTCAACCGTGACGGCAAACCCGATGTCAGTGCCGGCGAGTACTGGTACGCGGGCCCGTCGTTCAAGGAAAAGAAGCCACTCCGCAAGTTGCAGCCGTTCGGCAAGGACTACCTGACCAACAATGGCGAACATGCCTATGATGTGAACGGCGACGGCTTCATGGACATCATCACCGGGTCGTTCATGGACACGAAAATTTACTGGTACCAAAACCCCGGGGCGGAAGGTTTGAAGCAGGGCGCGCTCTGGCCGGAACACGTTTTGATCGACAGCAAGCTCGGGCAGAACGAGTGGAGCGACCTGCGCGATCTCGATGGTGATGGCGTGCCGGAGTACGTCGTGAACTCCTATGGTCCGGCCAACGCCGTGATGGCGTACCGGCTGGCGCGCGAGAACTCCGGCCACGTTCTCCAGCCTTGGGTCATCCAGGCCGGCGCGCCCTTTGTGAACGGCCATGGCATTGGCTTTGGCGACATCAACGGCGACGGACTCGAGGATCTTGTCCTTGGCACTGGTTGGTACGAGCGGCCCAAACAAGGCGCCACGACGAAGCCGTGGCTTCGCCATCCCGACTGGACGTTTCCGCACGCAAGCACGCCGATGCTGATCGTCGATTTGAACGGGGATGGCCGCAACGACATCATCTGGGGCCACGGCCACAACTACGGGCTGTATTGGGAGGAGCGGCGGGATGACAACAAAGATGGCAGCACGAACTGGCGGCACTACGTGATCGACGACAAGGTGTCGCAAAACCATTTCCTCGGCTGGGAGGATATCGATCGCGACGGACAGCCCGAACTCATCACGGGTCGGCGCGTGCGGGCGCACAGTGGGAATGATCCGGGGGACAACGAGCCCGGCTGCGTGTATTACTACAAATGGGACAAGGCGGGCCTCCGGTTCAACAAGTTCCTCGTTGCCGAAAACGGTCCGGGCATCGGGCTGCAAATTCGGATCGCGGATCTCGATGGCAACGGCTGGAAGGACATCGTCGTGGCGGGCAAGAGCGGCACGCACGTGCTCTGGAACGACGGGAAGTAGCCGGAGCGCGGCGGACCGACCAGCCAGCCTCGGAGGAGCAACCGCGAATGGATGCGAATAAACGGGAATAGGATGGGGCAAATGCTGGGTTTCAGTCGCTCTGTGGCTGCGCCAGCGAGTGGCTGAAGCACGAATTGCAGACTCTAATCTACTCGCTGGCGCTCGCAGCCACACGCCGTTCGTTGGCGAATTGAGTTTCGGCGCTTTCGCAGCTCGCCGCGCCGGCGATTTTTCGCGGGATGCAGGGCCGCGGTTGCTTCATGCTGGTGGCGCTTTTATGGTCGGAGGCCGTGAAGCTGATCAAGCGACAGATCAATGGAGAGGATTGCGTCGTGGTGAAACGTGACGCCTCGACCGAGGATCTCCACGTCGAAGCAGCGCGGCTGCAGCGCGAGCTCGGGTATCGGCTGCAGCTGGACAAAGGCCGGTACGTCGCCACCCACGATTTTTATCGCGGCAAGTTCGTGCTCGAGTTGGTGCCGGACTGAGTTCTTGGAGCGACCGGTGGGTGCCGCTTTCCCGTGCATTCGCACGAGTACGAGCGAGTGGAATCGTGGCTGCGAGC
>JBBRCR010000307.1:0-10248 GCA_038204695.1 Opitutales bacterium
TGGGTGACGAAAACCTCATCGCGGTTCGAAAACGTTGATGCGCCGTTTGATTCCGGTAGGCTGGGGGGCACCATGTTTGACGTCATCTTTGCGGTGCTGCGGAGCGTTGGAGCCGCGTTTCAACCTCGCCACGAACTCGTGACTGCTAGGAAACTGGATCTTCCGGGGTCGGGCCGGGAGGGGTTTAACTGCTAGGAAACTGGATCTTCCGGGGTCGGGCCGGGAGGGGTTTATTTGGTCCAAGGAGTTTGGCGGGGAGGCCTGACCACCCCGCGGAACGATTCCCGGAATTCCCGCCAGCCTTCGACGCGGACCGGACAAAGTCCTACGCGCACAGTTCACGGGCGCGTTTGAGCATCTGCTGGTAGCGCGAGCGGAGGATGCCGAGATCCGAATCGATGGCGAAATGCGTGAAGCCTCGCCCGCGCAGCGCAGGCAGGTCGTCCATCGACCGCACCAAAATGCCCGCCTGCTTGCCGGTCGTCCGCGCCGCCGCCGCGACCCGGTCCAGACAGTCGTCGTACAGCGGGGACTGGCTTGCGCCGTTGTGCCGCACCTTGAGGTCGAACGTCAGATCCGCCGGACCCACAAAAAGCACGTCGACGCCGTCCACGGACGCAATTTCCTCCACGCGCTCGATCCCCTGCAACGTCTCGATCTGCGCAAACAAAACCGGCGGCGGCAGATCCTCCGGCGCGGGCATGGCCCGAAGCCCGTACTCGTAGACCCGCGCCGAACGGGAAATCCCCCGCCGGCCCCGCGGCGGGTAGTGCATCGCCTGCAAACACGTCGTGGCCTCCGCCGCCGATTCCACATGCGGCACCATGATGCCCGCGCTGCCCCAGTCCAGCGCCCGCAGGATCAGGTCCGGATGCGGCGCCCCCACGCGCACCACCGCCATCGCGGGCGATCCCTTGATCGCCTGCAGGTTGCCCATCAGCACCGCATCGGAATGCGCGCCATGCTCCAGATCGAACAGCAGCCAGTCGAAACCGGAGGCCGAGGCCAGCTCCGCGATGATCGGCGATCCGATCGAGAGCCACGTGCCGATAAACGGTTCCGTTCGGCGCACGCGCGCAAGGGATTTGGAATTCATAGGGAAAAGGGATCGCGGCTCTCGCGCAGCCCGCCCAGGGCCGCGTCGAGGCGCGCGCGGGTCTGTTCGCGCAGCGTCGCACCGCTGCCGCCGGCGCCGATCAGGAAAAAGCGGCTGTCATGGTCGAAGTACCCGGCCCCGACCCGGATCACCGCCTTGAAGATCATGTTGCGCAGCAAATGCAGCCAGAAGCGGGCGACAGACTCGGGCGGCAGCGCCCGCACCGCCGCATAACCGGCAAACGCCTGCCGCAGGAAAGCCCCGTCGTGAAAGCAGCCAAGGAGTGACAGATCGTCCATCGGGTCACCCGCGATGCAGTCGTCCCAGTCGATCACGGCGGTGATCTCGCGCTCGGTGCCCAGCAGGTTCCAGAGCGCGGTGTCCTTGTGCACCAGGCAACCCTGCGGCAGATCGAGCAGTACGCGGTGGCGCGCGATCGCGGCGCGAATTTCGTCGGCCTGCGAAGGCCGGAGAAACTCGTGCCCGACCAGGAAGGCGAGGTGCGTTTCGAGCCGCGTGAAGTAATAAGCCGGATACGAAGCGTGCAGTCCGCATAAGCGCCGCTCCGTCTGGACCAGCGCCACATCGAACGGCCCGAAGCCCGCCACGGGCACCGCCTGCCAGGTGGCGATGAGGCGGCCGGCTTGCTCCGCCACGCGCGCGGCATCGAGCGTCCCGGCCTTGAAGTGACGGTTCAGGTCCGGCTCGGGGACAAGTTCCAAAATCTGCCAGGCAAACGGGACTTCTTGCCGGGTCGCATCCGACGCGAAGACGCGGGGCGCCGGCACGCCGAGCCCGCGCACCTGCTCCATCACGAAAGACTCCACCGCCAAGTAATCGTCGTTTTCCGGACCGTCTTCTATCCGCACGAAATACCGCTTCCCGGCGACCTCGGCGACAAACGTCAGGTGGTTGCCCTGCCCACCGCCGTCGCGCAGCACCTCGGGCGCGCGACCGAAATGCCGGGTGAACACGCCGCGAAGCAGAGTCTCCATTTCGGGCCGCGACCGACGCGCCTCGCCCTGCGCCGTCCCATGAAACGCTGCCGGGCGGTCGCATTTCCAGTAGTAGATGTCGCGGCGGCTCGGCGGCTTCATGACGGGTCGGCCCCGGGTGCCGGCACCGCAGCCGGCAGAATCTTCCGCTCGCCCTCCGGCACCGGGCGCCGACACCACCACGCCGCCAGGAGACTGCCGACCAGGGTTTGGATCACGCTGCAGAACACCGCCGGTACGCCCGCCATCGTCTGCGCGGCAAAGTGTTTTTTCGCCAGCATCGCCGCCATGCCGCCATTCTGCATGCCGACCTCGATCGAGATGGTCCGCGCGGAGATAATCGGGAAACGCAGCAGCCGCGCGATCAGATAGCCGAAGACAAAGCCGAGCCCGTGCAGGAGCAGCACGGCCAGCGCAACCCGGCCGGCGTGGGCGATCACCGATTCCGCGCTCTGCGCCACGATGCCTCCCGCGATGAAAATGATCGCGATGACCGCCACCGCCGGGGCAAAGCGCGCCACCGCCGTCACCTGCCGGTGAAACCGCCAGTTGCAGAAAACGCCGATCAAAACTGGCAGTACCACCACTTGGATCGTGGAGAGACACAGGCCCAGAGCGTCGACCGGCACGTACTGCCCGGCCAAGAGCTGGCACCACAGCGGCGTCATGATGAAGGCGAGCAACGTCGACGTCATCGTCATCACGACCGAGAGCGCGACGTTGGCCCGGGCGAGATAGGTGATGAGGTTCGACGCCGTGCCGCCGGGGCAACTCGCGACGAGGATTAGCCCCACCGCGAGTCCGGGTTCGAGCTTGCACACGCGCGCGGAGAACCAGCCGACGAGCGGCATTACCGTGTATTGCAGCCCGAAGCCGAGCGCGACCGCGCCGGGCATCTTCCCCAGCCGCCGGAAGTCGTCGACCGTAAGCGTGAGCCCCATGCTCAGCATCACGATGGTCAACGCCCACACCACCCATTGCCCGGAAAACCACCGGAGCGTCTCCGGCCAGATCAGCGCCATCACCGACGACGCGACGATCCAAACGGGATAGAGGTTGGTGAAGCGGGTGAGCATTTAGCGGGGATTTTTCGCACCGCGGCCGGAGGCTGCAACCCAAGGTGGGCCGGCAGGTCCCGCTGCCGGCCGGCGGGCACCGGGACGTGCCCGCCCACCCGGTAATCTGTTCGTCAAGCAGTCGTCGCAAGCGTGAAGGCTCCGGGTTGAATTCGGCACCGCGGTTCGGAGCTTCACGGTCTCTCCCTCCCGCCGGCGCTCAGCGCGGCGCGGCCCACCGTGTCAACGACTCCGGTGTAGCCCGGACCGCCTGCGGCGAGATAGCCGCGACTGGCCCCGCTGGCATCGGAGCTCACCCAGAAGGCGTACAGACTGCCGTTCTTGAGCTGAAACCGGAAGCGCACGGGCTGGCCGCGAAGTGCCGCGAGGCCACCAACGCCGCGCCACGTGACTTCGTGCAACGTGGAGTCGGTCGAGACCGGCGCGCAGTTGGCGGCGGAGAAGGGAGCAATCACCTTGCCGTTTTCATCGAGCACTTCGACGCGCAGCTCGCCGCCGGCCGCAGTGGATACATTCACGAAGAGCCGATTGCCACCGAACGTGACGGGCCGTGTTATCAGCGTACCGGTACGGTCCTTCGCATCCATCGAGGCGAACCCGTCGCGGCGCAACGTCGCGATTCCCACGCTGGCTCCGGTGTACATCCCACGGTGGCCGTCGGGGGCGATCCCGGAGTAGGCACAGTACGGGAAATAGAGCTGGTCGCCCATCACAAGGCAGACGCCGGTCGTTGTGTGCACGTAGCCGCGATCCCAGTCGCCGTCGCGGCGCGTCGGGCCGATAAAGGCGCGGCGGTCGGGGCGATCCCAGTGAAAACCGTCGCGGCTGAAACCGAGTTTGATTTCGGTGATTTTCGGAAAGCCGCCCAGTTCGCAGATGCTGTTCTTCGGCCCGAGGAGAATCTGAAAGGCGCCGAGGAGAATGCTTTCGTAGGCGATCGCGCTCAGGCTGTAGAGCTGGGGCGGATCGCCGATCCGCGGATCCGGCTTGTCGAGGTTATCGGCGTCGACCCAGTAAACCGACCGATCGAAGGCAGCCGGGCTCGGGAAGGCGGGGCTCTCCGCGTAATAGCGGTTCCGCCCATGGGGGCCGCTGCGCTTGATGCTGTAGACCCAGACGCGGCGGAACGGATTGTAGAAGAACGAACAGTAGTCGCCCGCCTTGCCCACGGCGACCTCGCCCCGCACCCGCCCGTCGGGGCCGATGGTCGACGCGAAGTGCGACTGGCGCTTTCCCGTGTGGTCCGCCAGGAACTTCACGCGCTCATCCGGGTTTCCAGCCGCCGCGTCAAACCAGACGGCGTTGTCGCCGCCCACGTGCGGCGAATTGCGCCCGAGCACCACATTCCCTCCGGCGAGACCGAGATTCGGGCGCTCCCAGTGGATCGCACCGCGGCTCGTCGCGAGGGCCAGCCCGCCGCGCCAATCCGCGGTGTACCACATCTTGATGAGGCGCGCCGCGGGATCGTAGAAGACGCCGCCGTGGCCGAGGTAGCAGACGGCGCGCTCGCCGTCGGCCGGGCCGATTTCCTCGGCGGTCGTCGCCTTGAACACCGGATTGCCGGGGAGCTTCTTCGCCAGATGGAACGTTCGCCTCAGATCGCGGCGTGCGATCAGGAAATCGTCGACGAAGAGCTGCCGGCCCACGTCGATGGGGATCACCGCGGGCGGTGCCGCGAGATAGGGCACCGGCATCGGTTGGCGCGAGTTCGGGTCGCGCGTCTTGACGGGCCACTCCGCCGGAAGCCGAAGGCCGTTGTAGAGCAATTCGCCGGCAGGTTCGGCTGACCGCGACGAGGCGATGAGCAGGAGCGGCGCAAGCAGCCAGGATGCACGAAGTGGCATGGGCGTGACTCAGAATTTGAGACCGTAACGCGCCATGTAGGCGCGTCCGTCGTTGAGCCGGCCGGTCAAACCCCACCATTCGCGGTCGGCGAGGTTGCGGACGTTGAGGCCGAGCGAGTGTTTGTAGCGACCCGTGGCGAAGTCGTAACTGACAAAGGCGTCGAGCAGCGTGGAGGAAGGCCGCACTTCTTCAATCCGGTTGGTCGGACCATAATTGAGTTGCAGGGCGTTCGTGATGTAGTTCACCAATCCGCCGGGATTGGCGCGCCCGAAGGTCGCCGCCAGCGGACCCTTGATGATCTCGACCCGCTCCATGTTCACCACCTCGCCCGTACCGATCCGCGAAAAGCCGTTGCGGTAGTAGGGGACGCTGAAACCGCGGATGCGCGTGTTGGCCGTGCCGTACTGCGGCTCGCCAATCAGTCCTGCACCGGCGACGTGCGCCATGATGTCGAGGTCCTGCACTAGCAGAAAATCTTCCATGAATTGCCGGGGGATCACCGATACGTTGATCGGTGTGTCGAGAATGGCCGTCGTGATGCGCATCGCGCCGAGAGTCTCGTCGGTTTTGAAGCTGCGATCCTCGGGCGGCGTGTTCACCACAAACTCGCTGAGGGTGTAGACGCTGTCGGTGGCGTCCGGTTGCGAAGGTCGCGCCGGCGTCGTCTGCGCCGGAAGCCGGGTGACGAAAACGGCGATCAAGGCAACCAAGGCAAGCCGGTGGGTTAAGCGGATCGGATTCATGGAGTTTTAGGGAATCGGCCTTCGCCGCACTGCTGCGAAGAATCAACGCGAGCGGTCGATGCGACTGTGCTGGAAACGACCCGGGCGCAAAGCTGCCTTTTCCGAAAATCGTTACGTATCCCGGAATCGCGGGCATGTTTCCAAACGGCCCGGCGAGAACTTCTGGCCGGGCCATGATTCCAATTCCGCGCTTGAACCTTGCGACCCATGCGATTCTTCCTCCTCAGGCTTATAGTTTGTTCCATCGCGGCCCTGCCAGGGCGGAAATGGGTGCGGCCTTTCGCGGTGTGGCGCGATGCTGCCTCACAAGCCGAGTGCGCGCAACGGCACGCGCGACAGGGCCATGTCCTCCTTGCCAATCGAATAAAGGATGCAGAGCTGGTCGTGATGGACGACGGAACTCGGATACCCGTAGCCCAGGCTGCGACGCAGGATGCCGGAAAACCGGTAGTCCGTCGGTGCATTCGTGCGAACGGCAAACGCGCGGTCGAACAGGTAACCGTCCTTGCTCAGCGCCACCGTCAGCGGATCGCGTGGCAGGTACCGTTTCCACGCGTCGAACTGTGGCGCGACCTGATTCCCGACTGGAAGCGTGGTGCCGTTGGCGAGCACGAGCGCCTCGGACCGGCTCGGCGAGTCAGGGATGTCCGTCGGATGCGGCAGGCTCCAGCCGCCGATGCCGTCGCCGAAACTGACGTAGAGCCGGTAGTTGTTCGGCGGATCTTCCTTGGCGATCGGAAACGACCGCAGCAGCAGCACCGGCGTACCGTCCCTCGCGCGATAACGGACCGGCTCGATCAACCGCGCCTTATCCACGGCATACTTCGGCAGACCCTCGCCCCACCAACTGGCGACGCCGTTGTCGGCATACCAGCGCCAGACGTCCTCCCCCCTGGCCGTGACCGTCAGCCGATCAGGCAGGCCGGCCATGAACACGGGCAGTTCCGCATTCGCCGGGAGGGGCCGCACGAGAAACGGCGGTCCCAGGTCGCCGCCGAGTCCGACGCGTCGCGCAATGGGATAGGCGGCGCCGTTGGAGACCACATAGGCGACGGCATAAAGCTTTTCGCCGAGCGTCACCCAGCGATCGGGGCTGAGGTAGATGCCCGGTTCCCCCGAGGCGGCGATCTTTCCCGGTTGCGGGAACACCGCGATCGGTTTGCTCCAGGTTCTGCCCCCATCAGCCGAGGTGGTGTAGAGTGCGCGCTGTCCCGGCCCAAATTCGCCGAGCCAATGGTTGCCCCACATCGCAAACAACAGGTCCCGATGGCTCGCCAGCGCGGCGAAATGATTGAACGCGCCCTCGCTGCGGTCCGACGGAGACCAGACGAGGAAGTGCTCCACCCCTGCGGCCAGGGGAAAGCCGGCGGCGCGGCCCCGAGAGGGACTCGGCGCGGCCCACATCGGCACGACGGAAACGCCGCCAGCCGTGCATTTTTCCGTCCGGACCGTGCGCAGGCCGAGTCGGAATTCGATCGGCTCCATGGCGCCGGCTTCCGCGATCAATCCGACGACGAGCATCGGGATGACGAATGCCGCCAGGCGAAAGCGGGGCAAAGCGCCCGGATGAATCACGAGGCGGGCCATGGGGACGACGATCTCACCACCAACCCTTGAGGCCGAACTCGTAGAGCGGCATGCCATTCTTCGCGTAGCTCGAGCGGCGACCGTTCGAGTAGTATTCGATCGGCTGATGCAGCAGGTCACGGATTTGAAGATAAGGGGTGAGTTTCGTCGAACGCTGCCATTCAATCCGAAAGTCGACCGTGGTGCGCGGCTTGAGCCGCTGGATCTCGTTCATGTAGTCCACGGTCCGCCCGGCATAGGTGACGGTGTTGATGATGTTGGCCGTGTCGACCCAGCCACCGCCGTTGAGATTTGCCAGGAAATCGAACTGGCGGAACCGCCAGTTGATCGTGGCGCTCCAGCGTCGCTTCGCCGCGTTGAGGTCGAGCGCCCGCCGCACCTGCTCGCGCAGGGCGCGATCTTGGTTCGCGTTGCCGGCGTCAAAAACCTGCTGGCTTTCGATTGGGTCGATGCGGAGGAACGTGCCGTTCACCTGCACGCCCAGCGTGTTGAAGGGCGCCGGCAGCATCCGGAAGTTCTGGGAAAAGCTGACCTCGACTCCGTTGTAGTAGCCCGGATCGGCGACATTGAGCTTAGAGCGGAGATAGTAGTCCTCCGGATTCTCCAGCGAGTTGCGATCGAACCCCACCTGCCCGGCGATCTCCGGGGTGAGCACCATCGTCCGGCTGACGATGTAATTGGAGAAACGCTTGCGGAACAGAGCGAGCGAGACGCTGCTGCTGCCGCCGAAGTAGTATTCGGCCCCGAGGTCGAAATTGTTCACATCATACGGTTCGAGGTTCGGGTTCGTCATGTTGACGTAACCGCGGCCCGTGACGCCGGGCTCCGAGATTGTAAAGGTGGCCGGCAGCAGGTCGTTGAAATCGGGCAGGCCGATGGTTTGGGAGACCGCCGCGCGGACCACCAGCCGCGGCCGCGGGGTGTAGCGGAGATTGAGCGACGGGAACAGGCCGTCGGCGCGGAACCGGCCGGTCGCGTTGGCCGCGCGATTGAAGTTGTCGGAGGCGATCCATTCCTGCCGCACTCCGCCGACAAGCAGCAGTTGCTCGGTCGGTTTGAGGTCCACGCGCCCGTAGGCCGCCCATTGTTCCTCGTCGAACGTGCCGTTGAGCGAACTCTGGTAAGGCGGAATCGTCACGCCGTTGAAGGCGGCATAAATGTTGCGCAAATCGACCCAGGTGCGCGGCAGGACTCCCAGCGTACCCAGATCGGCGCCGCTCCAGATGGGATCGATAAACTCGTTCATCCGCGCGCTCGCGATGCTGCCGCCCCCGCGCAGAAAATCCTTCCGGTTGTGCCGCCACCGGTTGTCGTAGCGCACGCCCACCTTCACCGCCGCCGGCACCCGGAACAGCGGGAGATCGCGGACGTAATCGACGGTGCCGCCGTGCCGGATCTCCGACGTCTTGCGCGGCTCGGTGGTGAAGCTCGGAATGGAGAGATTGCCGAGGTTGTTGATGTCGAAATCGGCCCCGGTGGAGGTCCGCACGGAGTAAGCCGGCAGGATAGAGCCGATGTCCGTGATCTCCGCCCACAAGCTCGAACGCTGGGGATACACGTAGCCGAAATTTCCCTGCGCGGTGTCGGTGTAGTAGTTGCCGGCCTTGCTCCAGAAGGAGGCCAGTTCGAGCCGGGAACTGTTGGCAAACTCGTGCTTCGCCTTCAGGTCCACCGCATAGGTGTCGCCAGTCTTGCCGCGCTCGGACTGGGACAACTGCACCCGCCCGCCGGTCCGCGTGCTGATCGACCGCCCCGCATCATACGACAACGTTGGCGTGCTCCCGTACGCAACCGTCCCGGGGTTGCCGATGTAGATGCCCTGCTCGCGGTAGTTGAACGCCATGTCGAACTGGGTCCACGCCACGCTGCCGACGACCGTAGTGCTGGAGGCGGGTTTCCAGTCGAGCCGGACGGAAGCCCCGGTGCGGCTGCTGATGCCGCGCTCGATGTGATAGCGCCAGGCGTTGGCCAGCGGATCCTCCGGCCGGCCACCTTGCGACGGATCGTAGGTCAGGACGTATTCACTGCGGTCCGTCACGCCCATGCCTGCCGTGTAGCTGCGGGCGCCCAAGAAAACGCCGAGATCTTCCTTCAACCGCCCGACGTACTCCAGGCTCAGGTTGGGTTCGATCGGAAACCGCAGGTCGTGGCTCCGGAATCCGGGCTGCCGGTGCAGCGAGAGGTACTGATCACGCACCGAGCCAAACACCCGGTAATGCGAATACTGGTTCAGCCGATCGAAGGCGCCCTTCGTGAGGAGGTTGATCGCGCCGCCGGTGTTGGTGGCCGGTCGATCCGGCGTGGCTGTCTTGGTCACCTCGACGTTGTCGATGCTGTCGATCACGAGCTGCTCGAATTCGAAGCGCCGGTACATTTCGCCCGACGTAGCCGAGGCGATGGGATTGCCGTCGATCGTCACGTTGGTGAAGGCGCTGCTCATGCCCCGCAGCGACACCGCGTAGCCCGACTGCGCGACGCCCGGCAGATTCTTGAGGTACTCGGCTACGTTGCCTTGGGAGATGTCGCCGAACTGATCGGAGGCGGCCACCGTCTTGGCGCTGTCCGCGGCCTTCTGCAGCGCCACGGCTTTGGCCATGCCCTCCTTCGTACCGGTAACCTTGAATTCGCTCATCTGAACGGTCTCGGATTGCAGCCGCACGGTCACCTCGGCGACTTTGCCGTCCTGGACGGCGACCGTCACCGTCTGGCTCGTCAGCCCCGGATAACTCACCTGCAACTGGATCGAACCCACAGGCAGGTTGCGAAGCAGGAATTCGCCCGCCCGCAACGTGGTCGTGCGCACCGGTGCACCTTCGGCCTGCACCTCGGCGCCCTCCAGAAATTCCGAGGTCCTGGCATCCAACACCACGCCCCTCACCACGCCCGACCCGACCAGCACGGTGGCG
>JBBRCR010000308.1:0-10229 GCA_038204695.1 Opitutales bacterium
CGGAGAAAGCGTTGAGCCGTCTCCGGCCTTCCGCCCCGTAGGTGAGACTCGCTGCGGAACGCCCATGCCACATCAAACCCGGGCCGGGCGCCCGTGCCACCTCGAACCGTCGGGCGGGAGGCAGGTGCGTGATTCAATTCGGCGCGCGGGGCCGCGTCCCGCGTGGCATGGGCTCCCGCCAATGTGTCGTCGGTCGAAGACCGGCGCCACTCGCGGGCGCTCGCCGTTGCGCGATCCCGAGAGATTCGCCCAAGGCTCAGACGTCCTGACGTCGGGCTTCCGCGCGCGTCCATGCTTAAGGTAGCGCCAGTCTCCGACTGGCGTTCGCCGGTCGAAGACCGGCTACTTGGCTGATGCGCGTTCCACGGGGTCGTGTCTTACCTGCATGGCAGGATGTCGGAGGCCCCCCCTACTCCAGTCCCAAGACCTTTCGCCCGTGTTCGGAGATCATCTGTGGCGTCCATTGCGGATCCCAGACAATGTGCACCTTCGCCGATTCGACGGTCGGCAGCGCCGCAATCTTCTGCCGCGCATCTTCGGCGATCACCGGGCCCATGCCGCAGCCGGGCGCCGTCAGCGTCATCTTCACGTCAACCGTGTGACCTCCCGCGGCCGTCGGCTCGATCGCCAGATCGTACACGAGCCCGAGGTCGACAATGTTGACCGGGATTTCCGGATCAAAGCAGGTCTTCAAAGCGTCCCAAACTCCCTGTTCGCTGAAGCCGTCCTCAGTCGCATCGGGCGGCGCATCGGTCGAAACATAGCCTGAAATCAAAGAGGCCTTCTCGCGCGCAATGCGAAACAACCCGCGGTCCGTGCGCACCGTCACGTTGCCGCCGAGGGTTTGGGCGATGAACACCTCGCTGCCGGCCGGCAGCATCACGACCTCCCCCGATGGAATCATCGTGGCGGGACAGTCCTGGTTCAACGTGTGCGGGTTCGACATGATTTGATCCTCAGCTGCGTCGCCCGGAGGACAACGAGAAACTCTCAGCGAATCGAAAGATGCAGCGGCAGACGGGCATAAATCCCCTGCGGATCGTTGAAGGAGCGCAGCACCTTCAACTCGCGTTCGATGCGCTCGGCGATCTTAGCGCTCAAGCTCGTCGATCGGGCGATCCCCGGCACGTTCCTGCCGATCAACTCCTGAAGAACCTCCATGAGATCCTTCGGCCGCGGAAACTCGCTGACCCGGTAATTCGGTCCCAAACCGGCCTTTTCCGCGGCATGACGGATGGCATCGTCGAGTCCGCCGATCTCGTCCACCAGCCCCACATTCATTGCCTCCAGACCCGACCATACGCGACCCTGCGCGATTTCTTCCACGGCGGCTCGCTCCAATTTTCGCGACTCGGCGACCTTGCTGACAAATTCTCCGTAGATCCAGTCGACCATCCGTTGAAACACGGCGAGTTCCTCCGGCGTTTTCGGGCGGGAGATGGTGAGCGTGTCGGCAAATTTCCCCGTCTTCACGCTGTCGAAGGTGATGCCGAAATCGTTCGCCAGCCGCTGCACGTCGAACTGCACGCCGAAAACTCCAATCGATCCGGTAATCGTCGTCGGTTCCGCAAAGATGCGATCGCCGTAGGTCGCAATCCAGTAGCCTCCCGACGCGGCGTAGCTGCCCATGGACACGACGATCGGCTTCGCCTTCTTCATCAGCCGAATTTCGCGCTGGATGACTTCCGACGCCGACGCGCTGCCGCCGGGACTGTTCACCCGTAGCACCACGGCTTTGACCTCCGCGTCCTGCCGCAACTTGCGCAGCGTCCGCGAGAATTTCGTGCTGCCCACCTGATCGTCGTCACCTTCCCCGTCCACAATCTCGCCCTCCGCGTAGACGACCGCGACGCGGCCGCGCCCCGTCGCTTTGCTGACGACGCCGTCCGCCGATTTCACCGGAGGTTCGGTCACGGTGTCCTTCGCCACCTTGGCGTACTGCTCGAGCGTGACTTGCTTGAATGGCTCCTTCGTGCCGGCACGGCCCGTATTCTTCTTCAGCTGCTCGTACACTTCATCGCGATACGCCACCCGATCCACGAGCTTGCTGGCCTGGGCCGCTTCGGCGCGCACCAGTCCCTCCGCATCCACGGTGGCTTGAATCGCCTCCGGCGTGAGGTCGCGGCTCGGCGCGATGTCCGCGAGCAACGCGCCCCAAACGTCGTTCAGCAGCTTTTGGATTTCCTCCCGGTTCTCCGGGCTCATCTCCCGCCGCGTAAACGGCTCGACGGCCGACTTGTACTTGCCCACCCGGGTCACCTGCACGTTGACGCCGTATTTTTCAAAGGCGCCCGCAAAAAACATCGGCTCGCTCGCCAAACCTGGCATGAGGAGGATCCCATAAGGATCCATCACGAGGTCGTCCGCGACCGACGCGAGATAGTAACTCTTAGTGGTCGCAAACGTGAGATAAGCCGTCACCGGTTTGCCCGCGGCCCGGACGGCGTTCAACGCCGCACGAACCTCCGCCAGAGCGGCGTAACCGGAGGCAAACGTCGTCGCCGCCAAGTCGCCCGAGATAAACACCCCCGCGATGCGGTTGTCCGTGGCCGCCGCGCGCAGCGCATGCGTGACGGCCCGCAACTGCATGGTGTCGGCCCGGGTGCCGAGTGAGGTCAGGTCTATCGATGGAGGCGCCTCCGAAATCTTCGTCGCGAGGTCGAAAACAAGGTAGGAGCCGCGTTCAAAGTCCGGCGTGGTCTCGCGCCCACCGAGTGCCGCGAGCGCAGCCATGAAACCGATGAACAGCAGGACGCATCCGCCGGTAAAGACGATCAGAGCAGCGAGCGCTCCCATCATCGAAGTCACAAAGTTCTTCATGCAAGAAGGCGCACCGTAGCCGCTTTCCCCACTTCCACCAGTGGAAACCGTCAGCGGCCGCCGCGTTGGTCGCACGCCGCAGTTGCGCACCCTGCCCGCGACCGCATAGTGCGCAGCCATGGGCGAGAAGAAGGAACTGCTCACCAACAACCGGAAGGCGCTGACGATCAATCTCGACGAGCGGCTTTATGGCACGTTTGCGGAGATCGGCGCTGGTCAGGAGGTGGCACGGGTATTTTTCCAGGCCGGCGGCGCCTCGCGCACGGTCGCAAAGACGATCTCGGCGTATGATATGACGTTCAGCGACGCGATTTACGGCAAGGCGCCGCGTTATGTCTCGCGCGAACGGCTGGCGCTCATGCTGGAGCACGAATACCAGCTGCTGCTCGAGCGGCTCGCCAGCCAGCGCGGCGATCGCACCGCGTTCTTCGTGTTTGCCGACACCGTGGCCACGAAAGGCTACAAGGGCATCAACGACGCGCACGGCTGGATGGGCATCCGGTTTCAGCCGGACCCGGCCAGCGAACCCAGCGAGGTCGTGCTGCACGTCCGCATGTGGGACAAGGAAAACGTGCTGCAACAGGACGCCCTCGGCATTGCCGGCACGAACCTGATTTACGCGGCGTTCTATTATCGCGACGACCCGCGGCGGTTCATCGAGTCACTCGTCGACAACCTCGGGGCCAACCGCGTCGAGGTCGACATGCTGAAGTTTTCCGGCCCCGCTTTCACGCACATCGACAACCGGCTGATGGCGCTCTACCTCGTGCAGCACGGGATCACGAACGGCGTGATGTTTGGCCCCGGCGCCGAAGTGCTTCAACCCTCGGAGGTGCTGTATAAAAAGGCCGTGCTGCTCGAGCGCGGCAATTTCCGGCCGGTGACGCACGTGAACGTCGACATGATGAGCTGCGCCACGGCGCAATTCGTCCAGGAACCGCAGGTGAAAGGCCGGGAGGTGATCGTCCTCATGGAGATCACGATCAACAACCCGGCGCAGGCGGAGCCGCCTGACCTGGCGGATGTGCTGGCGCGAGTGGATCTGATTGGAGAACTCGGCTTCACGGCCCTGATCTCGAACTACTCGGGTTACTCCGAATATTTCCGCCTCACCGCCTATTTTCGTCGCTATACGCGCGAAATGATCGGGATGACGCTCGGGATTCACAACCTGCTCGAAGTCTTCAACGAGAAATACTACGAGCACCTCGAAGGCGGCATCCTCGAGTCGTTTGGGCGGATGTTCCGGCATGCGGTGAAACTCTACGTGTATCCGATGCGGCAGGACACGTATAGCCGTCACCGGGCGACGGGCGCCGCGCGCGCCGGCGGTTCCTCCGGCCAGCCCTTTGCCTCGAACGTGCTCATCACCGCGAAGAACGTCCAAATCGAGGAACACCTGCGAAATCTCTACGCGCACTTGCTGGAGAATCATTACATCGCGCCGCTGGTCGGTTTCGATCGCGACGTGCTTATGATTGCACCGGGCGAGGTCACGCGGCGGATTATGGCGGGAGATCCCTCCTGGGAAGCGATGGTTCCGGGCAGCGTGGCGACCGCGATCAAGGCGCGCCACTTGTTTGGCTACATCGAGCCCGCGCCAGTCACGGCGGCCCGGTAGCACCGATTGGGCGGCGGTGCGCGGGCACCAGCGGGGGAAACCCAGGATTGCCGGCATTGGTTCATCGGAGGGGCGACTTTCCAGTCGCACTGGTTTGGTTGTTCGGTCTGCCGTTCGGCGGCTGGAAAGCCGCCGCTCCGGCGGATCGTTTGAGCCGGCTGAAGGGCGCACTTCTCACCACCAACCGGCCGATGCGCCCACTTCCCGTCCGCACGCGAAATTGGCGTGTCTTTTCCCGTGATTCGTGTTCCCCATCGGCCGGTCCATGCGCTTCTATAAATACCATGCCCTCGGCAACGACTACATCGTCCTGAACCCGGCGGATTTTCCGGCTTGGAACACGCCGCCGACGATCGACCAGATCCGGGTCGTCTGTCATCGAAATTTCGGCGTCGGTTCCGATGGCATCCTCTGGGGCCCGCTCCCTTCGAAACAGAGCGATTTCGGCCTGCGGATTTTCAATCCGGATGGATCCGAAGCCGAAAAGTCAGGCAACGGTCTGCGGATTTTCTCCCGCTTCCTGTGGGATCAGAAACTCGTGCGGACACCGGCTTTCACCATTGAGACTCCGGGCGGCCACGTGCAGTCGGTGATTAAGGAATCGGGCCGGCTCATCACGGTGGCCATGGGCAGCGTGAGCTTCGACAGCGAAAAGATTCCGGTCACGGGTTCGCCGCGTGAAGTGCTCAACGAGAAAATCACCATCCTCGATCGCGAGTTCAGTTTCTGTGCCGCGACGATTGGGAATCCACACTGCGTCATCCCGCTGCCGGAGATTTCCGCCGCAATGGCGCACACCTACGGGCCGCATCTCGAGACGCACGCAAATTTTCCGCGCAAGACCAACGTCCAGTTTCTAAAGGTTCTGGACCGCGCCAATATCCAGATCGAAATCTGGGAACGTGGCGCCGGCTATACTCTCGCGTCCGGCAGCAGTTCGAGCGCGTCCGCAGCCGTGGCCCACAAGCTGGGTCTGGTTGATCGCAACGTCACCGTCCACATGCCCGGTGGCCAAATCGGAATCGAGATTGGCGACCGGTTTTCGATCATGATGACCGGCACCGTGAACAAAGTCGCCGAGGGCGACATGCATCCGGAGCTTTTCGCCGTAAAAGTGTGACGCGCTGCGACGACGCCGAAGCTGAGCGAGTCCGTGGCTGCGAGTGCCAGCGAGTGGATGAAGGACGAAGTGCAGACTGGAATTCGGACGACTCGAACCCACTCGCTGGCGCTCGCAGCCACGAATCCAATCACTCGCGCTCGTTCGAATGAACATGAAGCGAAACATGTGCGGAGTGGTTTGCGCACGGTACAATCGCGCCACCTTGCCGGTGGTATCGCGCAAACAAGCCGTGCTCTTCGCGGCCATCTTCTTTAACCACGCCGCAGCCTGCCCGTCGGACTTCGGCCTCGCATTGCCCGTGTTGATTTGCAGCCACACCGCGCCGTCGGCCGCCGCCACCGCCTGGGTGCCCTGCAAGTTTTTCGCGGCGTAATGCGCCGTCCCGTCAAAAAAGTTCCGCCGCACTTGCGCGGGCCTGAATTGGAGTTTGCCCGGCCCACCGGCCACACTAGCGTTCGCGCGCGGTGGGCGGGGTCGCGAGACGCGACGCGCTGTTCGGCCGCACGATGCCTCTTCCCGTTACCAAGCTCGAAACCAAGATCCTGGCGGTGCTGGCCGTATTGATTGTGCTGGGGCTGATTGGGATGGCGGTGCTTTGAAGGCAACGCGGGTTCATCGCCGCCGCAGCCGAAGAAGAAAAGCCAAGCTGATTTTAACCGCGAATGGACGCGAATGAATGCGAATGTTCCAAGAGGCTGGGCAGGCCGTCGCTTTGATTCGCGTCCATTGGCGTCCATTCGCGGTTAACTCCGAACAAGCTCGGCAAACAAACCTGCTTTCAGTCGCCGATTGTCAGCGGTTTAGCAAAACCCACTTGCCACCCGCCAGCGCGCCCGAACACTTCGCGCGCATGATCATCAAACCCAGGGTCCGCGGATTCGTCTGCGTTACGGCTCATCCCGAAGGCTGCGCCGCACACGTGCAGGAATGGATCGACTACGTGGAGCACGCAGGGGTGATGGGCGGCGGACCACGCAAGGTTCTCGTGATTGGTGCCTCCACGGGCTACGGACTGGCGTCGCGCGTGACGGCCGCGTTCGGCGCGAGGGCGGCGACACTCGGAATATTTTATGAGCGGCCCTCGGAAGAGGGCCGGCCGGCGACACCCGGTTGGTACAACACGATCGCCTTCACCGCCGCCGCGCGTTCGGCTGGACTTTACGCGAAGAACATCAACGGCGACGCGTTTTCCGACGAGATCAAGAAACAGGCCCTCGACTTGATTCGGACCGACCTGGGCCAGGTTGATCTCGTGGTGTACTCGCTCGCCTCTCCGCGCCGGACGCACCCGAAAACCGGGGCCGTCCACAAATCGGTCCTCAAGCCGATCGGCGCGCCGTACACGAACAAGACGGTCGATACCGACAAGGGCATCGTGAGCGATGTCACGATTGATCCAGCGACGGATGCGGAGATCAGCGACACCGTCGCGGTCATGGGCGGCGAAGACTGGGAGATGTGGATGAACGCGCTTTCGGAAGCGAACCTCCTCGCGCCCGGAGCGCAGTCCGTCGCCTACTCCTACATCGGACCTGATGTCACGTGGGCGGTCTACAAGAACGGGACCATCGGGCTCGCGAAAAACGATCTCGAACGCGCCGCCCGCAATATTGATTCGCTCCTGAAGCTGAACGGCGGCGGGCGGGCCTTCATCTCCGTCAACAAGGCGCTGGTCACGCAGGCGAGCTCCGCGATCCCGGTGGTGCCGCTCTACATCTCCATTTTGTACAGGGTCATGAAAGCGGCCGGCACGCACGAGGGCTGCATCGAGCAGATTTTCCGTTTGTTCGCCACTCACATGTACAACGGCCACACGCCCAGGTTCGATGAGGCCGGCCGCGTGCGCGTCGATGATTGGGAGATGCGTCCGGAAATTCAGAGCACCGTGCGCAATATCTGGCCCCGGATTACGACTGACAATCTGCCCACGGAGACGGACATCGCCGGCTATCGGAGCGAGTTTCTCAAGCTGTTTGGGTTCGGTCTCTCCGGCGTGAATTACGAAACGGAAACCGAGCCGCACCGGCCCATGCTGTAACGCCGGGCAACCCGGCGGCAAAGCGAGCCATGCGCGCAGTCCTGCAACGCGTTTCATCGGCCCGCGTGACCGTCGCGGGAAGAATCGCCGGCGAGATTGAACGCGGGCTGCTCGTGTTACTGGGCATCGCGGTGAATGACACCCCGCAGGGCGGCGAATGGCTCGCGCAGAAAATTGCGGCACTGCGGATCTTCGCGGCCGCCGACGACAAGATGAACCTTTCCGTCCGCGATGCCGGCGGTGGCGTGCTGGTCGTGAGCCAGTTCACGCTGATCGCGAGCACGCGCAAAGGCACGCGGCCTTCGTTCAATGATGCCGCCAGGCCGGAAGTTGCGGTGCCGCTCTACGAACAATTTCTCGGCCAAATGGAGACCGCGCTCGGCCGATCCGTCGCTCGCGGTGAATTCGGTGCGATGATGCAGGTGTCGCTCGTGAACGACGGGCCCGTGACGATCGTCCTCGACTCGCGGCTGCGCGAGTGAAGGGGACAAACGCGTGGAACACCCAGGGGTCACGTAGCGCCGGTCTTCGACGGGTGAACGCCAGTCGGAGTCTGGCGCTACCGCAGACCTGCTCTCACGCGCTCTGGCTGGCGCTCACAACCGCGAACTCGCCTCGACTTCGCCTGACGCAGCCCAATCTTCGTTTGCCATGCAGAGCCATCATCTTCTGCCGCTCCTCGCGGGTGTTTTCAGCGCCGCGTCGGCGCGCGCCGCCATCGCGGAGGACGCCAACCTCCAGCACTTCCGTGATCTCGCCGAGACGCGGAATTACACGTTGGGGCGACCCGTTTCGCCCAAGATCACACCCGACGCAAAGTACGCGCTCTTCCTCCGCTCCGCGCCGCGCGATCCCACGCTGCGGCTTTTCGAACTGGATCTCGTGAGCAGCCGCGAGCGCGAACTGCTCACGCCGGCGCAACTTCTCGGCGGCGCCGAAGAATCACTGAGCGCCGAGGAAAAGGCGCGGCGCGAACGGCAGCGTCAAAGCCTCAAGGGATTCACCGCGTTCGAGATGTCGAAAGACGGCGCGCGCCTGCTCGTCACACTTTCGGGAAAGCTGTACGTGATGCAGCGCGCGGAGTCGGCCGCCGACACGGTCAACGCGCCGCCGCGGATCACGACGTTGCCGGGCAGCGGTTGGATTGACCCACAGTTTTCTCCCGACGGAAACTTTGTCGCCGCCGCCGGCGCCGATCGCGAGTTGCACGTGCTCGATCTGGCCGGCGCCACGGAACGCGCCATCACGCGCGGCTCGAATGAAGCCCTCACGCACGGCCGGGCGGAGTTTGTGGCGGAGGAAGAAATGAGCCGGCATCACGGCTATTGGTGGTCACCGGACTCAGCCACGCTGCTGTACCAGCAAACCGACGAGAGCGGCGTCGAGGTCCGCTACGTGGCGGATCCGTTGCACCCGGAAAGAAAACCCACGGCCTTCTTCTATCCGCGGGCGGGCACGCCCAACGCCGTGGTGAAGCTCTTCCTGGTGTCGCGCGGTGGCGGCACTCCCGTTCCGGTCTCGTGGGACAATGTCGGATTTCCGTACCTGGCGCATGTCGCGTGGCACGAAAAAAACGCGCCATTGACCATCCTCGTGCAAAACCGCCAGCAGACCGAGCAACGGCTGCTGGCAATCGACACCTCCACAGGCGCGAGTCGCGAGCTCTTGCGCGAAACCGACGCCGCGTGGCTGAACCTCGACGACAACGCCGCTGGTTCGCCTGGCAACCGCCGGCCGCCTTTCTGGTTCAAGGATGGCCGGCAATTCATCTGGACCACCGAGCGACGCGGTGCCTGGCAGGTCGAGCTGCGCGACGCCACGGGCGCAATCGTGCGCGAACTTACACCGCTGACGTTTAATTATCGTCAGTTTATCGCCCTCGATGAACCAGCCGGCGGTTTCTACGTGCGCGGCGGCGACGACCCGCGCGAGATCCACGTGTGGAAGTTCCCGCTGAGCGGTGGCGCCGGCATCCGGCTCACGCGCGAACGCGGACAGCACAACGCGGTATTTTTCCCGGAGGCGCGGCTCCTCGTGCGTACGAGCGACGCGTTTGATGGCACTTACCGAAACGACCTCGTATCCGCAAATGACGTACGGACCGTTGCCACGCTGCCATCGCTGGCCGAAACTCCAACGCAATGGCCGCGCACCGAATTGTTGCGCACGTCCGGCCCACTCGCGTTCGACGCCGCGGTGACTCGCCCGCGCAACTTTTCCACGCCGAAGAAGCACCCCGTCATCCTGGTGGTTTATGCCGGTCCGACCAGCAAACGTGTCGTGGCCGATATCCGCGGTTTTCTGACGGATCAATGGATGGCCGACCAGGGTTATGTTGTCGTGCGTCTGGACGGGCGCGGCACACCGTGGCGCGGACGCGAATGGGAGCGGGTGATCAAAGGAAATTTCATCGACGTGGCGCTTCAGGATCAAATCGCCGGTCTCCAGGCACTCGCGGCGCAGCATCCCGAGATGGACCTCACGCGAGTCGGGGTGAGCGGCTGGTCGTTCGGCGGCTATTTTGCGGCGATGGCCGTGGCGCGGCGGCCCGACGTGTTCCGTTGTGGCGTGGCGGGCGCACCGGTTGTCACCTGGGAAAATTACGACACGCACTACACCGAGCGGTA
>JBBRCR010000309.1:0-10212 GCA_038204695.1 Opitutales bacterium
CGCGCGGCGGTACTGGGATTGACCCGCGACGATCCACGCAGCGCGTCGGAAACCGTCGTGCGAGACAAACTGAGGATTTTCGCGAGGGAGCGAAGCGTGGGGGCGGGGTCGGACATGGGGAAGACGTCGGAAGACTTTGGAAGACGGGGAAGACGGGGAAGACTTGGAAGACTGGGAAGACTTGGAAGACTTGGAAGACTTGGAAGACGGAGAAGATTGGGAAGACATGGAAGACGGAGAAGAACGCGAGACTTGGAAGACTCGGAAGACCGGCAAGACTTCAGTATCTTCTGCGTCTTACCCTCTTCCAAGTCTTCCAAGTCTTCTCCGTCTTCCAAGTCTTCCGACTCAGCTCGCAATCGGCTTCGTGCGCACCGTCGGACCGTCCACCCAGCGCGCGGGAATCGTCGTGTTCGACGGCCACTCTGGAATCCCCGTCTCGTTGCGATGCAATTGTCCGATCAGCAGCTCGATCGCGCGCATGCCGAGGGTCCGCGGTTGCAGATCCAGACCCGCGCATCCCTTCGGGTTCATGTTCAAATTGAGACACACAAAACCGTGCGTCGCCGGAACGCGCGCGCCACAGCTTTCCATCCATTCAATCGCGTCCGAATTGTGGCCGAGCACCACGTCCGGCTGGTGACGCTCGAACCAGCGGACGAAGGCCTCCTTCGTGAACGCCTCCACCCGGAGCGGCGGGACCGGCTTTCCGGTGCTGTAGTTTTCTTGAAACGCGCGAAACGCCGCGCTCCAGCGGTACTGGAGCCGCTGGTCCGAGTGCTCGTGCAGAAACAATCCCGGCCGCTGGTAACCCAGCGCGCTCAACCGCTGCAACGCGGCCAGCAGCGAACGATGGTGATCCGAACACACCGAGTGCAGCGTGGGCCGCTCGATCACATAGTCGGTGTAAATGCCGGCATAACGCGTCCAGTCCAGGTTCGCCAGATCCGGTTCGTGCCAGCAGGGCAGCAGCAACAAACCGTGGATTCCGCGGGATTGGAGAATCGAATCGAGCCGCTGGACGGATACGCCGGCCTGGCCGACCGCGAATTTTTCCACCTTGAATCCAAGCTCGGTGGCGCGGCCTTCCGCGCCCAGCACGAGCTCGCGATGATAACGCGCCGCGGTGTCGGGCCGGTCCGGTTCATTGAAATCAATTGCGGCAAGCACGCCGCGAAAGGTGGTGCCCCGCGAGCGGCGCAGTTCCGACATGAGTGCGCCGGCGAGGGGATTGCGGCGGTAACCGGCCTCCTTCGCCGCCCGCACCACCCGCGCGGCGGTACTGGGATTGACCCGCGACGATCCACGCAGCGCGTCGGAAACCGTCGTGCGAGACAAACTGAGGATTTTCGCGAGGGAGCGAAGCGTGGGGGCGGGGTCGGACATGGGGAAGACGTCGGAAGACTTGGAAGACTCTGGAAGACGGGGAAGACGGGCAAGAAGGGAAGACGGGGAAGACGTCGGAAGACGTCGGAAGACATGGAAGACATGGAAGACATGGAAGACATGGAAGACATGGAAGACATGGAAGACATGGAAGACATGGAAGACATGGAAGACATGGAAGACGGGGAAGACGGGGAAGACGCTCAAGACTACCGAGTCTTCCAAGTCTCGCGTTCTCCCATGTCTCGCGTTCTTCATCACCCCATGACCATAGGCAGCCTCAACGTCATCGACCTGCTGGTGGTGATCGGTTACCTCGCGGCCGTGACGTACCTCGGCCAACGCGCCGCCCGCGGGGTGCGCAGCCAGGAGGGATTTTTTCTGGCCGGCCGGAAGCTCGGCAGCCTGTATCAGTTTTTCCTGAACTTCGGCAACGCGACCGATGCGAACGGTGCGGTGGGAACGGCGAGTCTCGTCTACCAGCAGGGCGCCTCCGGGGTCTGGCTCTCTTTTCAGACGCTGTTCATGAACCCGTATTACTGGTTCATGAATCTTTGGTTTCGGCGCGTGCGGCTCATGACCGTCGCCGACCTGTTCGAGGACCGGCTGGGCAGTCGCGCGCTGGCCCGGTTCTACGCCATTTTCCAAATCACCGCCGCCGTCGTGGTGACCATCGGCTTCGGCAACCTCGTCGCCTATAAGATCTCGGCCTCGTTGATGGTGAAGCCGGCAAGCGCCTGGAGCGCGTCGGAGCGGCAGGGCGTCGAAGACTATCGTGAGTTGCAGCAATTGCAGCGTCAGGCCAGGACCGCGCCGCTCGATGCGGTGGCGGCGCAACGGTTGGGGCGGTTGCGCGACGCCGATGCGCAAGGGCAGTTGCACAGTTATGTGACGGTGCTCGATCCCTGGTTGTTCTACATCTGCTATACCGCGATCGTCGGCCTCTATATAGTATTGGGCGGGATGGCGGCGACCGCGGTGAACGAGGCGGTGCAGGGCATCTTGATCGTGGTGTTTTCCATCATCCTCATCCCGGCCGGACTCTCCGCCATCGGCGGCTGGGCCGAATTGGGCCGCAAAGTGCCGGCGGGGATGTTCGAGCTGTTTGGCACGGCGACATCGCAGGTGACCGGCTGGACGCTCCTCGCGATCCTCTTCGTGAGCCTCGTGCAGATTCACGGGATCATTGGCAACATGAGCATCAGCGGGTCAGCGAAAAGTGAATACGCGGCCCGCTTTGGCGCGGTCTCGGGCACCTACGCGAAGCGGCTCATGATCATCCTGTGGGCGTTCGTCGGGCTGATCGGGATCGCGCTCTTCCAGGGCGCGAATGCGCTTTCAGATCCCGACGCGGTCTGGGGCGCGATGGCGCGACAGCTCCTCGGTCCCGGCCTGCTCGGGCTGATGATGGCCGGCGTGCTCGCGGCGAACATGTCGACGGTCGCGGCGCAAACCATGGCGATTTCGGCCCTGTTCGTGCGCAATGTCTACCACCACGTGCGGCCCTATGCGACCGAGCGCCAGAGCGTCGCGGCTGGCCGGTGGGCCATTGTCGGCGCGCTCGCGGTGGGGATTTTCGCGGCGCTGAAAATGACGAACGTCTTTTCGGTCCTGCAGCTGCTCCTGACGGTGAACGTGCCGTTCGGCGCCGCCGTCGTATTGATTTTCTGGTGGCGCCGGCTGACGCCGGCCGCGGTCTGGACGGCGGTGATCGTCTCGGCCGTGGTCAACATCATTACGCCCCTCGCCGGGCCGCAGATCGAGGTGGTGCGACGCCATCCGGCGCTGGTCGAGCTCAGTGCGCCGAATGCCCAGGGGCAGCGTGACCCGGTGTTCTTTGCCAAGGTCGTGCGGGTGCAGCCGGATGATCCCGCGAGTGCGCTGGAGGGGCGCGAGCGTTTCCACCTCGAGCTTTTCATCCTCGACCGGCTGGGGATTGACATGACGGGCCGGTCGGCGAGCACGCGATTTGCGGCGCGGTTCTTTTTTGATGGCTTGCTGCCGTTCGTGCTGCTCATTGCGGTCAGCCTGTTCACCCGCCAACCGGCGCGCGCGATCGTTGATATTTTTTATGGCAAAATGAAGACGCCGGTCGGAGCGACGCCGGAACTTGAAGCGGCCGCGGTGAGCGAAACCCTACGCAACCCGCACCGGTTCGATGACCGGAAGCTCTTCCCTAGATCGTCCTGGGAGTTCACGAAATGGGATCGGGTCGACACCATCGGCTTCGCGCTTTGCTGCGGCGTGTCAGGGGCGATCCTGGGTCTGTTCTTATGGCTGCTCCGCGTGGCGGCCCCGTGAGCGGTCATTCTGTGGTGCGGATTGGCCGGCCTGGAACAGGCCGGGCACTGTCCCATCGAATTCCCCGACGACGTTTTCACCGGTTTCGCCCTGGAGCTCTCTCCGCGGCTGATGACGCGCGCGTGACGCCTGCGATCGTCAACGCATCGCCTCTCATCGTCCTCGCGCGCAGCGGGCTCGTTGAACTGCTGCCCCGAGTTTTCTCAAATAGCGCGCTTCCGGCTGCCGTGCGGGCAGCACAGCCGGACGGGGTCAATCACAGCCGTACCGGGTCAGGTCAATCACAGCCGGACGGGGTCAGGTTTTAGGTTTTTCAGTGGACCAGCACCCGAGTCGTGTAACGCACGGGCTTTCCCGATGAGCCAAAGGGTCGCGTCCACCGGCGCCAGAGCAGCCTGACATGATCGCCCACCCGTACATTTACTGAAAAACCTAAAAGCCTGCTACTTTCCAGCTGAGTCGGCCAGAATTGGATCGCGCAAGTTTGTTTCGCTCGCATAAGAAGCCAGCGGAGCCGGATAGCATGACGCCTACAAGTCGAGAGCAGGCCCGCTGGTTTGCTGAAAATGTTCAGCCGTACGAGCCGCAGCTTCGCGCCTACCTCTCCAGAAACTATCCCGGACTGATGGACTTGGACGATGTCGTCCAGGAATCGAATCTCAGCGTAATCAAGGCTGGCGAATCGCGCTGCATCACCTCGGTCAAAGCCTACCTGTTTGCCGCGGCCCGGAATTACGTCCGGCAATTTTTCCGCCGGCGAAAGCATCTTTCTGCAATCCGTGTAAACGAACTGCCCGACGCTCGCATCTTGGATGACAACGCCGATGTTGTTGCATCTGCCAATGCGAAAACGGAGCTCGCCCTCGTCACCGAGGCAATCGACACCTTGCCGCCGCGCTGCCGTGAGGTCGTCGTCCTGCGGGTGTTGTACGGGCACTCGCACAAGGAAATTGCCGGGAAACTCGGCCTGGCCGAACAGACCGTGCGGGTTCAATTGAGCCGCGGTATAAAGAAGTGCGCCCAGGCCCTCCGGGAAAACGGCGCCGCCAAGGAGCTGAGGCCATGAAGCGCTTGAAATCCCGTCCGGTTCGCCCGACGTATGCCGCCGTGGAGGACTCAGCTGCCGATTGGCTGGCGCGGCGCGACGCGGGATTCACCGCGGAAGAGCAAGCGGAGTTTGAGGCCTGGCTCGGCGTTGATCCGCGTCACTTTGCCGCGATCGCAGCCATGGAATCGGCGTGGGCCCGGGTTAACCGGCCACGCAAGTCCGGTGACGCCGGGACAGTGATCCGCGAACTCGCGAAACGGGAAAGACGGCGGCGCTCGCGTCGTTTCGTGGTGGCCACAGCAGCGACGTTTGGTGTGGCGGCGGCGCTGGCGTTTCTTCTGCTGATCCCTGGCGTCCTCCAGTCTCCGCCGAAATCGAACGCCATCGTGTTGCGGCCCGAGCGCCAGGTGCTGGCAGATGGCTCAGTCGTCGAGTTCAATGCCAGCACGGAAATCGACGTCGCCTACACGGCGGCGAAACGAACGGTCTCCTTGCTCCGTGGGGAAGCTCTTTTCCAGGTTGCGCGAGACCCGGCGCGACCTTTCGTCGTCAAGGCCGCCAATGTCGAGGTGACGGCCCTTGGCACTGCCTTCGCGATTCGTCATGCCTCGGACGCAATCGGCGTGATTGTGACCGAGGGCCGCGTAACGGTCGAACGCACCAATCCGTTCCCCGGGCCGGGTAAGCCGAAACCGGATCCCGCGCCCGTCTTTGTGCAGGCAGGAGAGCAAGTGATCGTTTCGCGGGAAGCGGACAGTGCACTGCGGGCGGGCCGGATTGAGCCTGCGGAAATCAAGGTGGCACTGGCCTGGCGGGTAAAGAGGATCGAATTTTCGGGCACGTCCCTGGCCGATGCGGTCGCCCTGTTCAATGGGCAGAACCGCGTTCAATTGGTGCTGGATCCACGGTTGGCGGAACATCGGGTAAGCGGTATCTTCTGGTCCGAAGACCCGGAGGGCTTCGCGCGATTGCTCGAAGCAAGTTTTCCCCTCCGCGCGGATCGCGAAGCCGATGGTCGGATCCATTTGAGGAAGATCCCCTGAAGGGCGCGCCCCATCGCCTCGTATGCTGCCGGGGCAGCGCAACCGGACATCCGTCCACGACCAGCGGTTCGGCGCGGTGAAGCGATGAAATCCGCGCAAGAAAAACGCCGGTCGGAGACGCGGCGCCACTTCGATGGCACAACATCGTCGGAATGTACCCGTCGAAAGCAGCGGTTCGAAAGTAGCGCCAGTCTCCGACTGGCGACTGAAGTTTGGCCATTTTGAAACGATTCGTGTTCCGTGAAACGATCGTGTTCCGAGGGCCAAAGGCCCGTATTATCAAAGCCTGGGCCAGCGGCCAGGCCAGCGGCCCAGGCTTTGTTCGAGCAAGCTCTCAGGGCTGAAAGCCCGATCCATTCATGCCGCAATCGCACGCCCATATCCTCCTTCACCTCCTGTTCGGCACGAAAGTCCAATTGGATCGGGCTGTCAGCCCTTCAGATTTGAGTAATGAAATTCCTGCGCCGTTGGCGCTATCGGGCACGATAATGGCCAAACTCAAGAACGAGACTGGAAGCCTCGTCCACCGTTGAGCAGGCCGCCGCCTGAGACGTTTGGAATTGGCCAAACTCCAGGCGCCAGTCTCCGACTCGCGTCGAAAATGCCGGAGGCATTTTCGATTGGCAGCATGTCGGTTGTCTCGCTCGCATTCGCGCGACAGAAATCGGATTTCCCAAGTCCGATCGGCTTGAGCCGCACTTTCTTCGTGTCTGCGTAAGCGTTTTCGGGGTTTGCGGCATCTACGCTCGAGCCCGCTGCGTGCGGGTGGCGTTCAATCCCCTATAAGACGCATCATGAAAACCCAGCCGAGGTTCCTTCCGCGCAGCGCATGGCTGCTTACCTGCTTCGTTCTGGCCGGCCTCTTTTGCGGCCCAAGCTCCGACGCGGCGGATGCAGCTCAAACCGAAGGACCATCCGAAGCGAAGCGGCACTTCGATATTCCGGCGGGCGGCGCCGACCGCGCGCTCAAGGTATTTTCCGAGCAGGCAAGACGTGGCGTGATCTATTCGACGGACGCGTTGAAGGATGTGCGAACCAACGCAGTCCAGGGTGATTTCACCCCGAGCGAAGCGCTGAGCCAACTCGTCGGTGGCACTGGATTGGTGGTGACCAAGGATGCGAACACCGGCGCGTTTGCGGTGCGGAAGGAAGCGGCCGACCCAAACTCCGGGGCGGCGGCGCCCGTTTCAACGAACGACCGCCGAAGGGGAATTGAACCGGGCACGAAGGGGCGGGTGACCGGGAGCAATCAATCCCTCGTGGAAAATGGTTCTCCTGGTCGCGGGAACATCGTCGGCCGAGTCAGTAATCGGGCCACACGCGCCAATCTCGCGCAGGCCCGAGTTGCTTTGGTGGAAGTGGGTCGTGAGGCCTTGACAGAGCGTGACGGCAGCTTCGCGTTCACGGACCTTGCACCAGGCAGGTACTCCCTCGTGGTGGACTACCCGGGGCTGGATCAGATGCGGACGGCAGTGGACGTCGCCGCCGGCGGCGCAGCCAGCGTTGATTTGGCACTCGGTTCGGACGTTTACGAGATGTCGGCGTTCGTGGTCGCCGGGCAGCGGGAAGGCTATGCTGCGGCGGTCGCCGAACAGCGCCACGCCGCCAACGTCACCAGTATCATCACCGCCGACGCCTTTGGTGACATCACCAAGGCGAACATCGGCAATATCATCCGGCGCATTCCCGGCGTGGCTGGTTATGCCAACGATGAAATCGACACGAGCGAAGTGATGGTGCGGGGCATGGCTGCCAACCTGACCAGTATCGATATCGATGGCACGCGGGCACTGAGCCCGGCTGGCCGAGCCACCCGCGCCCAGAACGTGAGTGCGATCCCGGTCGATATGATCGGGAAGATTGAGGTCACAAAGGCACCCCTCGCCGAGGACGATGCGGACTCCCTGGGCGGACGCGTCAAGCTCACGACCAAGAGTGCTTTCGACCTCAATGAACGGCTCATCAATATGCGGGTCGGAGCCTCCTATAATCAGACCTACGGGAAGGATGTCAGTTTGGACGGCAAGGACTACATTCCCCTGAGCGTTGGAATCACGTTCTCGGATGTCCTCGGGCTGTTTGGTCAACCCCGCCGCCTGGGAATACTCGTGACGGCCAGCTATGACAAATCCCTCGACGCGCGCTCCAGTACCGAGTTTCTCCACGGCAATTCGACCGGAGGCAACCCATCCGCAACGCAGACCAGGGACTACAGCCAGTTCAGATTTGCCAGCGTCGACCTCCACCAGCAGGAGCGAATGAGTGGCAGTGTGCGGCTGGAGTACAGGATTGGCGAACACACCACGCTTGGCGTGTCCACTCTCATCAGCCAGAACAACGCGGATTATGACCGGGCCCGCATGGGAGCGAATCCCGGAACGATTGACACGGCATTGTCGGATCCGGACCCCGGCGTGACCGTCGTGAATAACGCGAGCTACATGGGCTTTCGCGACGACGTCGCGCGCCAGGCCGATACCTACAACCTGCGCGGCTTTGGCACGTCACAATTCGGCGGTTATAAGTTTGTTTATGACGTGAACAAGCAGCGGGCGGAACGATTCACGGCGAGCGATCGGGCGCAATTCAACTCCAACCGCCGATTCTCCTATACGTTCGATTGGCGTCCGAATCCCGAGTTTCCATCGATGGCGATTCGATCCGGCTTGGATCCGTTTTCGGACCGATTTGCCGATACGGCCAGTACCAGCATCGAGGTGAGGCGGGCCACGTCGAGAAAGCAAATCTGGGCCAGTCGGCTCGAAGTTGAGAAGCCATATGCAATGAGATTCCCCGTCAGGGTGAAGGCAGGATTGCGCTACCGGGAGGAATCCCAAGTCGAGGATTCGGATCGGTTCATTGGCACGGTCGCATCGGCGGTCGGCCGGAACCTTGCGGCGTTTCTCGACGAAAACTGGAGAACTGCCGCCGCGAATGGCCAGTACCCGATTGGTGCGCTGCCCAGCACGGACAAATTGCTGCATTCGAATGTGACGTTTGTCGGCGGCCTGGATCCGCGCACCGCATGGCGTTTCGACCCGAACCTCCTCACGATGAATGCCGCCAACACGGTGCAGCAGTCGCTCAAGGACGACAGCAAGCTCGTGGAGGCGTTGTACGCGGGATTTTTGCAGGGCTCCGTCAAGATCGGCCGGCTGACGACGCAGGGCGGCGCGCGGTATGAGTTGACCGATCTCCGCGAAAGGCACGGTTTGCGAAACCGGGCGGCGTCGGACCTGCTGTTGCAATGGGGCGGGGTTCGCCGCGCCTCGACCCGCTATGACGACATCTTCCCCAGTGTTCACCTGAGATATGATCTCCCGAGCGGCTTCGTCATGCGCGCGGCTCTCAGCACCACTATAGGCCGCCCTGACATGGGCACCCTGGCTTCGGACGGGGACATCGACACGGTGTCCCGCTCGATCTCCGTTCCGAATCCCGACCTGAAGCCACAACGAAGCACGAACTACGATCTCAGCCTGGAGTATTATCTGCGGCCGGCCGGTGTGATTTCGGTCGGTGGCTTCGAGAAGGACATCCGCGACGGCATCGGCTCCGTTTCCACGACGATTTCGGAGGTGGCGGCCGCTGATTTCGGCGCACCGATCGCCAGCCCGCGCCCCGATGCACTGACGTGGACGCTTACCACGCAGCAGAACAACAAGTCGACTCGAGTGCGTGGCCTGGAGTTCAACTACTGGCAACAGCTCGACTTTCTCCCTGGGAAGTTCCCGGGGGCTCGGCGTGTTTGCCAACTACACGTGGCTCGAGTCAACGGGCTATCGCGATACTGGCGCTGGGGCTTCCGTGCCGGTACCAATAGAGAACTTCATCCCGCGCAGCGGCAGCGCGGGCCTGAGCTACACGTATGGGCGATGGGATGCTCGCTTGCAGGTCAACTATCACTCGACGTTTATCGATAATTACAGCGCGACCAATTCGGCTTTGCGCACCTCGTTCCGCGGTGAACGGTATCAGTGGGATTTCAACGGGCGCTGCAAACTTTCGCGCAAGCTCTCCGTTTTCGTAAACCTCAGTAATTTCACGTCGCAGGACGAGGCGGACTACCAGGGTTGGGTCGCACCGGAGCGCCGCGATCAAACCATCGGCTACTCGTTCATTGTGGCTGGCGGCATCAGTGCGCAGTTTTGAGCGGTCCGCGCCTGCCGGCGGCCAGCCACCAGACGCCTTATCGCGATGACCTCTCCGGCATGCCTCTCCCGTCGCCATTTTCTGCAGACGTTGGGGGCCGTCAGTTGCGCGCTGCCAGCCAACCCGGCTGGCGCGTCTGTCGCCCGCGACTCAGGACGAAAGTTCAATGGCCGCGATTTTGGAGCGAGGACCGACGGTTCCAATGCCGCTCCGGCCGTCAACCGTGCAATCGAGCAGTGCAATGCTTCCGGCGGCGGGACGGTGTTCGCGCCGCCGGGCGTT
>JBBRCR010000310.1:0-10206 GCA_038204695.1 Opitutales bacterium
CCTTGATCTGAAAGACACACGAGTAGAGCGGATGATCGAGCGGCATCTCCACAAAGCTCCGCTCCGGCAGCACGCGCTTCATTTCGCGCTCCACGTTCATCCACGCCGATTCGCCCCAGAAATCATCAAACATCAGAAATCCGCCGTTGATCAGGTACTTCCTCAACGCCACGACCTCCTGTTCGCCGAAATAGAGGCTGCCCGGTTCCACTATATACAACCACGGAAATTCCGTGAGGTCGCGATCGCTGAGGTTCACGATCCGGCCATCCGGATCCACCTTCATCGAGGTCATCTGCTGCAACCGGTACGAAAGGTTCAGATCGCTGTCGGGCAGGTCCGTCGTCCAACCCGGGCCGCGGCGATATCCGCCGGCACCGGAACCGTAGCGAGCGCGCGTAAACGTGAACACGTCCTTTTCGAAGCCGGTCGGATTGGTCCATTCCGGCGTGCCCGTGCTGCCAGACGGAACCTCCCGCGCGGTTCGCGTCGTATCGCCGCCCCATCCTCCGCCCCAGCCACCATAGCCGCCGCCATAGCTGCTCCCGCCAAAGCGGCGTTGCGCCATCACGAGTCCGGCCAGCACGAGAAAAAGCGAGACGAGGGGGACGAGGCGTGTCATGGGGAACTTCACCGGGGTGTGACCGGGTTGGACGACCCGGGGACGTCGGGGCCGTCCGGTCCGCGGTGGGAGCGGTTGATATCTACCAGCAGCCGCAGTGCCTCCCGATAGCGAGGAGTTTCTTCCAGCGCGAGTAACACCTGGCGTCGTGCCTCCTCCGACTCACCGCGACGGTGCAGGATCCCCGCGACCTGATAGTGCGCATCGGTGGCGTCCGGCACATCGAGCTGAATCAAGGTCCGCCACGCGACGACGGCGGCGGAATCGTTGCCGGTTTCGGCCGCGGCCTGGGCTTGATAACGATAGGGCGGCGCCACCAGCGGATTGACCGCCATGTAGCGCTCCGAGTTGCGCGCGACGGTGACCCAGTCTTTCTCCGCCGCCGCCAGCTCCATCAAACGCAGGTAGGCGTCGGGCGCCTCGTCATCCACCTCCACCCACTTTTTCAACACGGCGAGTTCCGAAGTGGTGTCGTTCGTCGCCCGCAACGCGGCCACCAGCGGCCGGTAGGGCGTCTCCCCGCCCTTCTGCGCGGGATAGAGCTCGATGAGCCGCTCGAGCGCGGTCCGCGCCCCGGCCCATTGCTTCTGCTCGGCGGCCCGCTGCGCCTGCCAACGCAGTCCCCAGTAATTGTCCGGATGTTTCTTCTCCCACGCGGCAAATTCTTCCGCGGCGTCGCGCATCAACAACTCCGGCCCCGGCTTTTCCCAATCCAGCTTGGGCGCGACCTGCCCGGCCTGGTCGCGCGCATATTTTTCAAAATCGGTCTCCAGCTTCTCGAGCGGCACGGTGTTCTTCGCCAGCGCCGCGTTGATCTCCGCCCCGCCGCGCAGATCATTCAGCACGCCACGCAACGCCGGCAGCCCGAAACGCTCGACCAGAAAATCCACAACCATCGCCGATTGGAGATAGGCAAATTGCAGGTGCTGCGGGCTCTTCGGCGCCAGGAACGCAGCGCTGAGCTTTCCGACCGGCACCAGTTCGCCGTCCATGATCATCTGGCGGTAACGCGGGTTCAGCCGCATCCCCCACGAGGGATCGGCCTGCCGTTCCTCGTGCACCGAAATACCCTCGCTCAGCCATCGCGGCATCTTGTTGCGCGTCATCTGCAGCGTGATCACGTGGCAGAACTCATGCCAGAGGACCGATTCCCAATTCGTCGGGCTCGAGCTCGTCGCAGGGCTGTTGGCCGTCACCACGCGCCCGAAGCACACCCCGAGAAAGCCCGGCACGTCCGGGAGTCCGAACGTGCGCACCGCGAAATCGCGCTGATCCGCGAAGATTTCAATGATCGTCGGCTTCGCGATTTCGACGCCGTACTTCTCCACCAATGTCTGCTTGGCGCGCCGCAAAAGCGCCATGACCCGCGGACCGTACACCGCCACTTCGGGCGCCGCCATCCGGATGGTGAAATCCTCATTCGTGAGCGCCGCATACTTCTTCATCGTGTCGTGCAGCGTCACCAGATTGAAGGCCTCGACATCGTATTCGTCGCGCTCGTGAACCACGTGGGCGAGCGCCCAGCCCTCGTCCTCTTCGCCGAGTCGCAGGAGATCACTCGCCAGCTGGGCCGCCGCCGGAACAAACGTCGGATCAAACGCGCGCGCGCGCCGCTGGTAGGCGGCGCCCTCGGCGAAACGGTACTTCTGCGACAGCTTTTGCCCGATGATGAAATCAACCCGCGGGTTTTTCGACCACATGCTCAGCGCCCGGCCCCGGGATATGTTCTCCGTCGCCGAATCGTTCCGCAGGTGCGCGATCACGGCGCGGTAGGCCCAGGCTTCCGGATGTGCCGGATTAATCCCGATGGCTTTCTCCAGGTACTTCTCCGCTTCCGCATACGCCTCCGCATCGACGTGATGGTCGGCAAACTGGATGAGCGTGGGCAGGTGCCGGCCATTCACTTCGAGCGCCTCCTTGAACGAGGCGAGGGCAACTTCGCGGTTGCCATCCGCGTACGCCATGCCGCGGCCACAGAGCAAATCAGGATCCTGGGGCAGTTGCTTCAGGCCCTCTTCAAACGCCTTCGCCGCCAGGGCAAAATCATGTTTTTCCAACGCGAGTTCTCCGCGCGCCAGGTAAACATCGCGCAACTTCGGCTCCGCTTTTTGCGCCGTCGCATAAATCTTCTCCAGCACGTCTTTCGGATCGGCTCCCAGCAGCAGCGCCGCGCGGCCAAACGTCACGAGTTCCATCGGCGTGCGATAGTTCCATGTACGTCCCTGGACCAGCCGCACGATTTCATTGGCGCGCTGGGCGGCGTCTTCCGGCCGGCCATTCGCGAAGGCAACTTCTCGCGCGAGCCACCGCAGCCTGATGTTTTGCTGATCGCGCTCCAGCGCGTCGCGCATGGCCACGTCGGCCTCCGCGCTGCGCCCGATGGTGAGCAATGCCTGGACCAGCAGCAGGGACCACTCGGAATTCACCGGCGTGCTCTGCAACGCGACGGTCGCGTACCGGATCACGGAGGCATAGTCGCCTTCCAGCAACTGACGCTGGACCTCCGCGGGCTCGGCCGCGACCAGCAGGCCGCGGCCACCGCCCGCCAGCATCGCCAGACCTGCTCCGATGATTCCACAGCGACGAACGAACGAACCAAGCGCGGGCGCCGACCAGGAGGCCGGGCCACCGCTCAACCGCCCGCGGCGGGCGGCCGGGCGATGCACGGATGCGCGGGCCGGTTCGTGGGTTGCAGAC
The DNA here is from genome assembly GCA_038204695.1 of Opitutales bacterium. Classification (GTDB taxonomy): domain Bacteria; phylum Verrucomicrobiota; class Verrucomicrobiia; order Opitutales; family Opitutaceae; genus ER46. Next base: position 3,320 of record JBBRCR010000310.1, read on the forward strand.
GCTGGAGCGGGAATGCGCCAAAGGCCGGGCATGCGAAAGGTGGGGTCCGTGGGAAAACGAGGACGAAAGTGCCGCGAGATCAGGAAAGACGCACGCTGCATGAAAGAGTCATGCGTGGTCCCGATGTTTTCTCAAGCGCGGTTGCACAATGAATTCGACAAAACAGAAAAATTCCGGTGCCGCTCCGGGCTCCGCCACCCATCGCGCAACGCGTCCGCACGCCGTGTTGTTGCAAGATGAACCAAAATTCATGTGCCGTTCACATTGCGTTCATGAAGCCGGGCTACAAACGCCGGATGCTACTTCGAATTATCCCCTGTCTGGCGTTCCTCGCGGCGGCCGCCGCGCCCGCGCGGGCCGCGGATCGCACCCTCACCATCGACTTCGGGCAGTCGCGCGTTGAAGTCGCCGTGAAGGCGACCGTCGATTCGTTCACCGGCAAACTCTCGCGTTTCGAACCTGCCATCCTCGTCGACGATCGCGGGCAGATTACATCGGCCCGGTTTGCTTTTCACTTTCGCGACATCACGACCGGCAAGGACTCGCGCGACAAGGCGATGCACAAATGGCAGCAGACCGACACTCACCCGGATGGCGTGTTTGTCCTCAGCGCCCTCGAAACTCTGCCCGGCGGTGGCCGCAGCGCTTTTGGCCGGCTCACTTTCCACGGGATCACGCGGAACATTCGATTCCCGGTTTCGATTACCCGCGATGGTCCGGTTTACGGCATCGATGGCGACGCGACGATCGACACCCGCGAATACGGGCTCCCCATCGTTCGGATGATGGGTGTGCTCAAGGTCGACCCGATGGTGCATGTTCGTTTCCACTTGCAAGGCAGCCTCGCTCAACTTGCGGCATCATCATCATCCCGGCGCGGGCCATGAGTCGGATACTGGTCTGGGACGCGCCGACGCGGCTCCTGCATTGGGCGTTCGCGGGATCTCTGACCCGGGAGCCAGCAATCGTTTCGAGGAACCTTGCGACGCGCCAATGTTGCCGCCGCCGGACGCGCACACTGCCCCTCACTGCCATCGAACTCCAACTTGGCGGGAAGCCCCAAAAAAAATGACAGCCATTCCCGCCGCGAGCGGAAACCCCACCATGATTAGCCCCAACCCATGGTCGAACGATACCGGTGAACGACTCGCCGCCGCGCTCCTCGAGCATGCGCCCGTCAACCCACATACCGAGGCACATCTGCACGCGGTGATCGCGGAAACCGCCGCCCACCCGGGCAAGCTGGTGCGCGCGCGGCTCGTGTTCGCCACGACGTCCGCGCACGGCATCGACGACAAGGTCGGGCTGACGCTCGCGGCGGCCGTGGAATATTTTCACATCGCCTCGCTCCTGCTTGACGATCTGCCGTGCATGGATGACGCGCAGACACGTCGCGGCCGGCCCTGCGCGCACCGGCTGCACGGTGAAGCGACCGCGATTCTCGCCGCGCTCGCCTTCATCAATCGCGCGTATTCGCTCATCGGATTCGGCCTGATTGCCCAACCGGGTCCGGTTCGGCTTCAGGCGCAGGCCTGCGTCGATGCGGCGCTGGGCTCCGCCGGGCTCCTCGGCGGGCAGGCTCGTGATCTGCGATTTGCGAACAGCGATCGCTCCGTGCGCGAAGTGAGCCGCGTGGCCCTCGGCAAAACCGGCGCGATGCTCTGGCTGGGGCTGCTCCTGCCCGCTCTGCTGGCCTCGCCGGACCGCGACGAGTTGCGCGCAATCGAGGCGCTCTGCATCTACTGGGGCCTCGCCTTCCAGGCGATCGATGACCTTCACGACGTGATGACCACCAGCGTCGACGCCGGCAAAACGACGGGGCGTGACCGCGAGCTCGCCCGCCCCAACCTGGCGCTCGCGCTCGGCGTTCCCGGCGCCCGGCGCCGGGTCGCGCGGCTGCTCGCCCAGGCGCGGGCGAAGGTTTGTCGCCTCACCGCCGCCCGGCCCGAGTGGGCCTATTTGCAGGACTTCCAACGCTACCTCGCGGACATTAACGCGTCGCTCTCGGGCAAAACCCGGGAAATCGCCGCCTGAGCCCGCTCGCATGAACATACTCTCTCTTGTATTCACAAACCTTCGACGCCATCGGTGGCGCGCGCTCATCGGCACGGCCGGCATCGCCTTTGGCGTGGCCGCCATGCTCACCATCCTCGCGATCGTCACCGGAGCGATTGGGATGTTTCAGCGGATCCTCTCCAGTGAGAGCCATTATCTCGTGTTCGAGCGCAATGTTTCCGATCTGTTCTTCAGCTCGGTGACGCCGGATCAAATCGCCAGCATCCGGCAGCGGCCCGAAGTCGCGTCAGCGCATGCCGTGCTCTTCGGGATAGTTTCTGCGGCCAATCACCCGGTCATCACCTGTTTCGGCATCGAGAAGACAGACCCGCGACTGGCCAAAGCCGAATGGCGCGCCGGGACCGCGGCCGATTTTGGGAAGCGCGACGGCGAAATTTTCCTCGGCTCGCGCGCCGCAGAGTTCCTCTCCGCGCGTCTGGGACAGGAGTTGCCGATTGGTCGGGCCACCTTCCGCGTGGGCGGAATCCTCAAGACGGAAAACGGATTCGAAGACGGGGGCGTGTTTCTGCCGCTCGCCGCGGCGCAGGCATTTTTTCACCGCGGTGACGCCGCCTCCGTCGTCACGGTCAAACTGCACGACGAACGTCGCGGGCGGGATTTCAAAGGGGCGATCGAGGCGGCCCAGCCCGGGATCATCGCCCTTGAAAACCGGGAGTTCAACACGAGCTACAACAGCTTCAAGATCCTGAACTTCACGGCGTGGGCGGTCGGCATCTGCGCATTCTGCCTCGGCGGGCTCGGCGTCGCGAACACGATGCTGCTGTCGGTCTTCACGCGCATCCGCGAAATCGCGGTGCTCCGGGTGTGCGGGTTTTCGCGACCGCAAGTCGCCCTGCTCATCTTTGGGGAGGCCGGGGCGATCGCCGCCGCGGGCGTCGCGGCCGGCTTCATCATCGGTTACAGTCTGCTCGCCGTGTTGCAGCGCGTCCCGCAGTTTCAAGGCTACGTGCAGGCCGTCTTCACCCCGGTCGTGCTGATCGGCATTGTCGCCACGGCATTTGTCACCGCCGCCGCCGGCGCGATTTATCCGGCCCGCTTTGCGTCGAAGATCGAACCGGCGGAGGCCCTGCGTTATGAATAAGCCCGGTGAACTGCTGGCCCGCGCGCGGGGCGTATCCAAAAGCTACGACGACGGCCGGATTGCCGTGCTCCGCGATGCCAACCTGGAAGTCCGCGCCGGCGAGTTGATCGCGTTGTGGGGCGCGTCCGGTTCGGGCAAGAGCACCCTGCTCCATCTCCTGGGCGGGCTGGATGCACCGGATGCGGGCGTGCTCAGCGTCTGCGGACTCGATCCGACGGGCGAAGCGAATCGCCTGACCCTGCGCCGGCACCGCGTTGGTTTCGTCTTTCAGCTGCACAACCTGATCCCGGATCTCACCGTCGAGGAGAACCTGCGCGTGCCCGCCATCGCGGTTGGCCGCAACGGCGGCGAGACGGCCAGCCGCGTCCGCACGCTCACGGATCAAGTCGGGCTGAGTCACCGGCTCAGCCATCGCATCCAGGATCTCTCCGGGGGCGAACGCCAGCGCGCCGCGATTTGTCGTGCCCTCATGAATACACCGCAATTGCTGCTCGCCGACGAGCCGACCGGGTCTCTGGACGAAACCACGGGCAACACGGTTTTCGCCTTGCTCAAGCAGCTGGCCGAACGCGATCGCATCGCGATTGTGATGGCGACCCACGAGCGTCGCTTCGCCGAGGCGTGCCATCGGATCATTCGCGTGCGCGACGGCCGGCTCGACGAGATTGCCGAATGAGTTCCGCCGGCCGTTCGCTGTCGTGCCCGATTTTCGGCCGGAGTGTGGCGCTGCACAGCCTGGGCTGGCTGGTCGCAGCGAACCTTGTTGGCGTCTGGCTGGGGCTCGTATTGCTCTGGCCGGCCTTGGGCAACGCGATCGCACCGCTCACGTATGGGCGGTGGGTGCCGCTGCATCTGGACTGGCAGCTTTATGGCTGGTGCTCGCTGCCGATGGTGGGCGCGCTGCTCGCCTGGTGTTTTGATTCGGAGCACCCGCACGCCGGCCGGCATGCCGGTCTCGCGCTGGCGGCCTGGTCCGCCGCGCTCGCACTGGGCGGCATCGCGTGGCTGGGCGGCACGACGAGCGGAAAACTTTTTCTCGACTGGCATGGCTGGGCGCGACCGCTGCTGCCCGCTGCGATGCATGTACTCTGGGCACTGCTGGCCGCACACACCGTGTGGCGCTGGCGGCGACTGGGCGCACGGGAACGCGTCTTCCGTGCGGTGGTCCTCGCGCTACTCCTCGCCGTGCCCACGATTCTCTACTGGTCGACCGGCCGGAACGTCCATCCGTCGGTGAACCCCGACAGCGGCGGCGCAACGGGTGCTGCGCTGCTCGGTTCCACGCTCGGCATCATCACGCTATTTCTCATTCTGCCGCTCTTTCTCGGCCTGCCGGCGCGTGGCCGCCCGCTGACGCCGGTTTGGGTCTTGCTCGCGTCGTGGCTGGTTTTCTTCGCGATCGATCGGGGGAACACCTCCCACCATGCATTCGCACAAATCGCCGCGCTCGCCACGCTGCTCGCCTGGATTGTGCTCCTGCCCTGGTTCTGGCTGCGGCATGCTTGGCCAGCCGCCGCGCGGCCCTGGCTGATGGCGTCGTTTGCATGGTGGGCGCTTCTCGTGGCGACCGGCTGGCTCACGTTTCTACCGGGCATTTCCGAGTCGTTGAAATTCACCCATGCCCTCGTCGGCCACGCCCACCTCGCGATGGCCGGCCTGCTCACCAGCGTGAATGGCGCCATCCTCGTGGTGCTCGGCGGACGCGCCACGCCGCGCGCTGCGTTTTGGGCGTGGCAGGCCGGCTGTATCCTATATGTGGGTTCAATGATGGTGCTGGGTTGGCACGAAACGGCTCACGTCGCGGATCTGTTTCGCGGCGAACCGTGGGCGCAGGGATTTCTGGCGGCGCGTCTCGTCGGCGGCGTGGCCATGGCCGCGGCGTCCGTTCGCTGGTTCACCGTATTCATTCGCCCATGACGACGACCCTGCTGCGCTCCGCCGTGCTCTTCGCGCTCGTCGTCGGGCTGCTCGACTTCGCGACGGGCATCGCGTTGACGAGCGCGCCCGCGTTCACGCTTGCCCAAATGGGCGCGGCCGTCCCCGGCCGCGAAGCGCTGCTGTATGTGCGTTTCGCCGGTGTCTTCGTCGCCTCCGTGGGCGCCAGCTATCTCTGGGCCGTCAGCAGTGGCAGCGTCACCTGCCTGCGCGCGGCCCTGCAAATCACGCTCTTGTTCCGGCTCGCGGCGGGCAGCTTCAGCGGTGTGGCGGTAGCGATGGGCTTTTTCGACCGCGCATGGCTGGGTGTCACCCTCACCGACTTGACGTGCGTGGCCGTGCAGGCGTGGTTTCTGGCGAAAGGTTTGGGGCGCGATGATTGAACCGGTGGCACAGGCCGAAAAAATTACCGTGGCGCGGAAGTCGTGGGCGGCGGCGCTCGCGGCAACCGCGGCGACCTATTTTTATTTTCTAATCTTTGCCGAGTTCGCGTTCCTTCAACTCGCCTCCGCCGTCGCGCCCGGCGCCGGCCAGCTACGCTTGATCATGCTGGGGTTGGGCGCCGGCGGCGTGAGCGGCGCAATTCTCGCCGCCCGCGTGTCGCCCCCGCACCGGCGGCGCGCACTCGCCTGGGGCTTTCGCGGCTGTGCGCTCGGCGCCGCGGCCACTCTCGGCGCCGCAAGCTTCGGGCTCCTGGTGCTAAGCGGGATCGCCGTGGGACTGGCTCTCGGATGGTTGACCGTGACACTGACCGTGATGCTGCGCGATGCCGCGGGCGACGCCCATCTCGGACTGTGCATTGGTGGCGGCACGGGGCTGGCGTACGCCGCCTCCAATGTGCCCGCCGTGTTTCAAGCGAGCCCGGCCGTCCAGACATGTGCGGCCATCGTGATCACGGCAGCTGCATCATTTCTGCCGAGTCGAATGTCCGTCGGATGGCGTGTTTCCAACCGCGCCCCGGACTATGACCGGCCGGGCATCACGCGGTGGGTCTTGATTCTGCTCGCGCTCGTCTGGATGGATTCGGCCGCGTTCTACATTATCCAGCACACGCCGACACTTCGCGCGCTCGCGTGGGGGCAGACGCCCACGCTCTGGCTGAATGCCGCCGTGCATCTGTTCACTGCTCTCGGCGCAGGAGCACTGCTCGACCGCCAGTGGCGGGGAAGCCTGGCCGCGGCCGCGCTGGCCGCACTTTCACTGGCCTGTCTCATTCTCAACGGCAGTTTTTCCGGCGCCATACCCGCGGGCTGGTTGTACACCGCCGGCGTATCCATTTATTCCACACTGCTCGTTGAATACCCGGCGCGGAACGGGCGCGCATGGGTCGCCGCGCTGGTATTTGCGATCGCGGGCTGGGTCGGCTCTGCCCTCGGGATCGGGATGGCGCAGGACCTCAACCGAATCCCGGTTGGGTTCATTGCCGTGACCGCGGTCACGGTGGGTGCGGCGCTGGCGTGGCGCACTCGAATGCTTCGGCGGGTGGCCGTGCCGGTGGCGCTGTTTGCGTTTGGCGGCGAATGGCTGCGCGCCGATGACGCGGAGCAAATCGCCCGCGGCCGCGAAGTGTACATTGCGGAAGGCTGCATTCACTGCCACTCGCAATTCATCCGTCCGCAGTCGGCCTCGGATGTCGAACGCTGGGGACCCGCCGAATCGCTGACGGATCAACTCGCCGCCGCGCCGCCCCTGTTCGGCAAGCGGCGGCGCGGCCCCGACTTTTCGCACGTTGGCAACCGCCCGTTCGATGAGTGGAAACTCCGTAACCAGATAGCGCCGCGCGAGGGGTCGCCCC
>JBBRCR010000311.1:0-10197 GCA_038204695.1 Opitutales bacterium
AGGTGAAGCTCGTGTCGGTGACCAACGGCGACATCGGTCACTGGCGCTCGGCGGGCGGCCCGCTGGCGCAGCGCCGGTTGGCCGAGGTGAAGGAGGCCGCGCGCCGGATGGGCGTGGAGGTCGAGGTGCTCGACATTCATGACGGCGAACTGCTGCCGACCTTGGAAAACCGCCGGACGATCACGCGGCTGATTCGCGAGTGGCAGGCGGACATCGTGCTGGGCCACCGCCCGTGGGACTATCATCCCGACCACCGCAACGTGGGGATCCTCGTGCAGGATTCAGCGTTCATGGTGACCGTGCCGTTTTTCTGCCCTGACGTGCCGGTGCTCAAAGTGAACCCCACGTTCTTCTATTTCACCGACAAGTTTACCAAACCGAATCCGTTTCGCGCGGATGTGGCGGTCGCGCTCGACGACGTCTTCGACCGCAAGCTGCACATGCTCGATGCGCTCGCCTCGCAGGTCTACGAAGGCGGCGCGCTCGGTTCGGAGGAGTTCGAGCGAGACCATGCCGCGGCCGATCCCGTGCGCCGCAAGGAGGTGCTGCGGACGACGTGGATGAATCGCGACGGTGACAACGCCCGACGCGGTCGCGAGACGCTGCTCAAATTGTACGGCGCCGGCGCGGGCGCGAAGGTGCAACAAGCGGAGCTATTCGAGCTCTGCGAATACGGCCAATCAGGCGGGCGTCTCGGCACGGCCGGTGCGTCGCCCGGTCTCTCCGACGAGGAACTGCGCCGGCTTTTCCCGTTTATTTCTGCCGCCGCGCGTTGAAAGCGGCCGGCTCGCGCCGACGAGCACCACGCGAGGTTAGCTGCGAACAACCCGAATGCCGTTCGTTAACTGGCGCCACGAATGAAAGCTCGCGACGGCGGCGCGATTGCCGTAGCCCGGCTTCCTATGATGCGTTCCTCTGCTTCCGCCGAGTTTCGACCGCTGATGCGTCGCTGGCCGTTGTTCGTGCTCGCGGTGCTGCTGTTGCTGCCGTTCGCCGCGGTACACGCCGCCGTCGCCGGCGATGATACGCCGCCCGGCAGGAGCTATATGTACAAACATTCCGGCGGAAACGCGCAGGAGATGGAGATCTACTTTCCACCGCGCCACGACCCGGCGAAAGCCCGGGTTCCGGGTTTGCTCTTGTTTCACGGGGGCGGCTGGAACGGCGGCCACCTGAGTCAGTTTCGCGCTGCGGCGCATTACTTCGCCAGCCGCGGCCTCGTTTCGGCGACGGTGAATTATCGGATGCTGACCAAGGAGGCGGCGAAGACGCTCCCGCCCGGCGAAACCCGGAAGCGGGTCTGCATCACTGACGCGAAGAGCGCGATTCGTTGGATGAAACAGCACGCGGCCGAACTCGGCGTGGACCCGCAGCGCATTATCACCGGCGGCGGGTCCGCGGGCGGGCATATCGCGGTGCTCGCGACCATCAATGGCGGCCTCGATGATCCGTCGGACCCAAAGGGCCTCGCGACAAACGTCGTCGCCTACCTGTTGTTCAATCCGGCGTTCTCCAGCGATGACAGCAAGGACCCCCAGGTCGATGTCCTCCCATACCTCGAGACGGGCTTCGCTCCCGCGATCGTGTTTTTTGGCACGGACGACAAGACGTGGAAACCCGGTTGGGATGCCGCGTACGCCAAGCTGAAGCGTCTCGGCAACACGACGACGCAGCTCTGGCTCGCGGAAGCCGAAGCCCATGGTTTTTTCAACCGGCAGCCGTGGACGGCGCTGACCCTGATCGCTGCGGATCGCTTTCTGGTGAGTCAGGGTTTGCTCGACGGACAGCCAACGCTCGCCGCCGCGGCGACCGTGGCTCGTCCGCTGGCCGGGGAAGGTAAAGCCGGGTTCGGTTGACGCGGAGCACTTCATCTCTGGCATCGATTTCATGCCCACGATTCTCAAGGCCACCGGCGTCACCGCGCCCGCCGGAATGGACGGCCGCTCCTTTCTTTCGTTGCTTGCAACCGGCTCGCAGGCGCGCCGCGATCACGTGTTCACGTGCTACAACCAGACGTCGGGCCGCAATGCGTACCCGATGCGCTGCCTGCAGACGAAACGGTTCGGCTACATCTTTAACGCGTGGTCGGACGGCAAGACGAACTATCGCTCGGAGGCCATGAACGGGCTGGCGTTTGCCGCAATGCAGAAAGCGAGCGCGTCGGATCCCGCGGTGGCGGCCCGGGTTGAGATGCTCCTGCACCGCGTGCCGGAGGAACTGTACGACTGCGAGAAGGACCCGAATGCGCTGAACAATCTCGCGGCGAACCCGGAATTCCGGGAGCAGCTGCAACAGATGCGCGGCGAGATGCGCGCGTGGATGGAGCAGAACGAGGATCCGCTGCTCGCAGATCTTCGGGCGAAAGTCTCGAGCGCCGCGAAAAAGTAACGGTCGGCGAAAGGTCGGCGGAGGTTACCGGCGACTGGACGCGAACGGACGCGAATCCAACCGGCGTCGCCGGTCGCTGCAATCCGCGAACGCGGCGGCGTGGGCGTGCGGTCGGTATCATCATTGGGCACCGGTGTGCCTGACACGGGTCGAATATTTTCCGAAACGGATCGTCATATTATCGCATGAACACCGCACCCACGACCAATGGAGGTACCTATGCCTCGGGCTATGGCAAAGGGAGGCATGCCGCGAAAGAGCACATCCCTGCCGCGGATAATCCGTTTCGCGCCGGCAGTCCCGCCTTCCACGGCTGGAATGATGGCCACTACGACGAACGCAGTGCCCGCCGCGCCGAGATTGAACGTCATAACGCGCTCTCGAGCAGCAGCCGCAGCTGAGAGCACGGAATACCAGCGAGGCGCAGCCTCAGAACATCGCAACGAGCGCAGTCGAATTGAAACGCCAAGAGCGCTCGCTAAGGTTCAGCTGCGCGGACATCGAGGGATATCTCGTGGAGCGGCGGTCTCCAGGCCGCCGAAGACAGCTCGATCGACCAGAGGACGTGACCCTTCGCGCGAGGGCGCCCGCGAAGAGGTCGAGAGGACGAGGACGACGCGAGGGTGAGGCGGCGAATCAGACCAGTTTGGCGTCGACCGTGATTTCCGCTTTGAGCAGCCGTGAAATCGGACAGCCGGTCTTCGCCGCATTCGCGATCTCCACGAGTTTTTCGGAGCTGATTCCGGGAACCTTCGCTGACGTGTCGAGGTGAATTTTCGTCACCGTCCAACTCGTTTGCGGATGATTTTCAAAGGTCACTGACGCCGTGGTCGTGATCGTGTCAGCGATGAAGCCGGCTTTTTGCAGCTCGGCGGAAAACGCCATGCTGAAACAGCCGGCGTGCGCCGCTCCGATGAGTTCCTCCGGATTCGTGCCCGGCCCGTTTTCGAAACGGGTCTCGAAGGAATACGGCGTGTCCTTGAGGACGTTGCTTTCAGTGGAGAGCGTGCCGCGACCCGACTTCAGGTCGCCACGCCAGATGGCGGAGGCTTTGCGTTTCATAGTTGTGAGTTGGGAAAGTGGACTCACTAAACACAGGTCAGCCCAAATCGCGACGGCGATGAGCGTTTTAATTCGCCGCCATGCTGGCACCACCATTTCGATGGCGTATTCGCAGGTTGAGTACGGGTTGCAGACCGATGCGGACGTTGTGCCGCTCCACTTTCAGTACCCGGCCCGTGATCAACCAGGGTGCATGACAGGAAAATAACCGCAGGAGGGGGGTGAAGTACGGGACGCAACACGAGGACCCGTTTCGCGGATATTTCTACAGGAGTTCGCAGAGGAAGCAGAGGAGAGATCCCGAAACCAAGCACGATGGTCCTTGGTCGCGATGAAGACTTCGATCGCCGCTCCAATGATCGTTTCCGTCAGCGTCGAAGCTTTGGGTAGGATTGGACGTCGCCAAAGACCTCAGGCCTCACCTTTCACCTTCATACGGGCTTCGTTCAATGTTTGGACAGGTCGCATGGGGTCAAAAGATCGCATGGTGTGGATTTGACGACCCACGACATCGCGTTCGCTTTCTTTGTCTCCGCGTTCATATCCAAAATCATAGGCTTCGCTTTGATTCGTGAACCTCGCAATCAACGGAAAAAATTAAAGCCCGGACCCATTTGGCTCTCCGAAAAGACCTGAAGGTGAAAGGTGAGGCCTGAGGTCTTCGGCCGTGATCTATTTCAAATCCAGCAGCACTGCTTCGCCTTTTTCCAGACGGGGATTTCGCGGACTGCAACGGCTGCGGGCGCAAAGACCGTGGCGATGGGGCCAGGTTTAACCAAGGCCTTCGAGCAGTTCGGACTTTTCGATTCTCAGGTGGGTGGCGGCAACCCACCAGTGATGGCCGCGGTCTTCGGCCTGGAGCCACGTATGGCCGATCGCGTGAGATGAGACGGTCCGATGGTCGGCGGGAGCGTTCACATTTACCATGAGGTAGCCGACACTGCGATCGTAGCTATCGCAGTAGTAGATTTCGGTCCTGATTCGCTCGAAGCTCGGTGCAGCGAAGAAGAGGCCAATGATCGCCTCAACCGGGCGAGGCTCAGGTGTGACTACAGCGTTTTGCTCGGAGCTCATGCGTGGATTGTGCCTCCATTTCCGCCGCCCTGCTACGCAGGTTTTGACCAAAGAATGCGAACGTCACGTGGCGTGCCCGCGCAGGTGGACTGCGCGGCGCTTGACGCCCCTCTCCGGCCGCGCGAATTTACCCTCGTGGAAACCCAGCCGATCAAAATCCTCGGCCAGTTGCATAAGACCCCGTGGCAGCGTTTCGCGCGGCTGCAACGCACCGCCGCTCGACTCGCGCGAGGCCGCGGGCAACCCAAGGGCGTGTTTCGTTTCTCCAGCAACGAAGCCTGCACCGCATGGACGGCGAATCTGAACCGGAGCGCGAAGTAACGCGCGTCCCGACCGACGCCGACCTGGTTTCGCTCGCGCGCGAACTCAATCGCCTCGGTGTCGCCTATGTGGTCGTGGGCGGCTTTGCCATCAACCGCCTTGGTTTCGTGCGCGCGACGGAAGACATCGACCTGCTCATTGCCCGCGATGCGGCCAACCAGGCGCTGGTCAAGAAGGCGTTGGAAATACTGCCTGACCGTGTGATCCGGGAACTGGGCGACGAGGACATTGCCCAATGGGTGGTCGTCCGGGTGAACGACGATATCACCATTGATCTCATGACAGAAGCGTGCGGGGTGCGTTACGAAGACGCCGCGGGGGGAATCGAAATGGAAGTGATCGATGGGGTGGCCATCCCTTTCGCCGGCGCCGACCTCATGTTGAAGATGAAGCAGAGCCCGCGCGAAAAAGACGCCGCCGATCGGAGCTTCCTCCAGCAGCTCATCCGTGCGCGCCGCCGTGCCTGATTTTAACTTTTGGGGGTGCGACGCGCGGTGGTCGCGTCAGAAAACGGCCGCCATCCCGTGCTGGACTTGACCGACCCCGAATTGAGTTTCCTATCGATTGCCGGCGGCAGTCAGGCAGCGGCTGACCCAAATCACCGAATACGCCGAACGATTTCTCTTCACCGGCATGGAGAGCCACGGCTACTTGTCCGGCTTGCGTCAGTTGGTACGGCGGGCGCCCGACAGGTTGGTGGAGGTCATCTTCCTCTGCGGCGACAAACCCCGTATGCCGTCGGACCAACCGTCGAAATCACATTCCGCGGCCCTGACCCTTTTTCCCAAACCGTCGAATGGGTTGCATGTCAACTTTCGAGAGGCTGAGCGCGAACCGTTCGGGCAGAAGCCCGGACGGTTCGCGTCTTGTCGCGGTGCGGAGTGCCGCCTATTGGCGAGGGCGAACTCGCTGGCGGGGAAGTTACCTCAATCCCACATCCACGGTGTGCTCCACGCCATCGCCGAGATCAATGAAGAGCTGGTAGGTGCCCCGCGTGAGGCCCTTGGTGCTCCAGTTGAAGATATACTGGCCCGCCGTCGAGTCGTAGCGGAACAGGTTGCCGGTGGTCGCCGCCGAGGTCGAGATGGTCTCGTTGATCGCGCCGACCACGCCGCTGCTGATCAGGGTGTAGGAGAGCGTGGCCACCAGGTCGGTGATGCCCGCGCTGGCGCCGGTGAGCATGAACTTCACCGGCACGGTCGCACCGGCCTTGAAGACCGAGGTGCCGTCGGTGTTCAGTGGGGGCAGAACGCCCGACCAGGAGTATGCAGTGAGCGCGCCCCACAGCACGGCATGGCCGCTGGAGCGGCCGATGATCATCCCGGAATCGTTCATGGCCGTTACCTCGAGGTACGGGTCGTCTTGGACCAGACCGTTGAGCAGCACCACCCCGGCGGCGATGCTTGCGTAGAAGGCGCTCCCGGCGGAGTAACCGCGGCCGCTCACCTCATCGTTGGCATTGAAGTTGAGGCTAACATTGTCGACATCACCATTCACGGAGCCCAGAGACGTCACCGAGGCCCCAGGAGACCAGCCCTCGAACGAGGTGACCCCAAGCTCAGTCGTGCCTATGTAGGTGCCATATATGTCCCACTGATCTACCGTCGGGTATGCGACCACCACCTGCCCGCTGTCATTGATGTTCACGAGTGAATAGTCGGCTTCACTGATCGGGGAGAATTTGAACGTCTTGGTGGAGGTTTCGTAGGTGAAATTGTAATTCTGACCATTACTGGCCTCGTAGCACATGCCGACCACCTGCCCGGAGTTATTCAGGTTCGCCCAATCAATGCGCTTCACGAGCAGGCTAGCCGTTCCGTTATCCCAGAGCCACAGGTCACTCCATTCCTCATCATCGGAGTTTTCCACCTCCAAGAGGACCTGTCCGTTCTCGTTCATCTTGCATGGCAGCCATGAAATGCCGACGGGAAAGCCATCCGATTTTGTCAACACAGTCCAAATGCCGCTTTGCCAGATGGCTGCGACGGTTAGGTCATAGGTAGTCTCATAGGCCCTCGCGAGGACCTGCCCGGCGTCGTTGATTTTGCACGCATAGCTGCTGGTGAAGGTGAGCGAAAAGCCCTGGTCATCCGGGTGTGTATACGTCGGAGCGCCCAGCTCGGTCACCGTCCATCCACTGCCCTCGGGCGTCCAGACGCACGCCTGCAGCCCCGCATCAACAAAGCACGAGCCGGCGACCTGGCCCGAGGCGTTGATGGCCGTCGCGAAGCCCCTTTGAGAGCCGCTCGGCAGGGGCAACTGGGTTATCCCACCATTCTGCCAGATGACCGGTAGCTCGAAGGGTGAGTCGCCGTTGTAGGAGATGCCCACGACCTGCCCGGAGGCGTTGATGGCATGGGCTTCGCTGTATGCGTGAGAAAGCAAGGGGAGCACGCCCAGGTCAATCGGTGTGGGGTTGGGGACATCCGCGGCGCAGGGCCGCGCCGCGAGGAGTGAAAGGACCGCCGCGAGCGCGAGAGTCCACGTCATTGATTTGGTTTTCGGTTTCATTTGGTTTTACCTTTTCTGTTCATGTTTTTTTTGTTCACCGGGTGATTGGGGTTCGGAGCGTTGGGTGGCTCTGTTGGTTAGCGGCCGAGGCGGCCGCGACGGCGTCTTGGGTTGCCGAGCCGGGGAACGTTCCATTCGAGGGAACGAGTTCCTCCAGCTCGTGGCACGGCGAGATGAAATACCTTCCCGCCAGCGCAGCGTTCAGCGCCGGCAGCAGGTCGGTGCCGAGCCGCGATTTCACCACGTAGCCCAGCGCGCCAACCGCGAGGGCTTCGCGGGCGAAGTCGGCATCCTCATGCACGGTGAGGAAGACAATCCGTGCCGGGCAACAGGCGATTGCCAGCCGGCGGGCCAATTCGATGCCGCTCACGCCGGGCAACCCAATATCGAGCACGATCAGATGGGGGCGGGAACGAGCGAGCGCCGCCTCCAATGCCGTGCCGTCCGGGAGCATCTCCACGACCTCAAATTCTTCCCGCAGGAGTTGCGCGATCTGGCCCAGAATGGCCGGATGGTCATCCACCAACAGCACACGCTTCGATTTGGGTTCGGCATCCACAGTCTGGCTCGGTAAGAAGCCACACTAGCGGAAGGGCGCGCGGCGCGACTACTGTCAGAACTGACAGGTGGGAGCGGCGGGGTCCGGGGTGGTCACCAAGCCGAGGCGTACGGCGTATTGAACGAGTTCAGCCCCCGTCCTGAAGCCGTGCTGTTTCATGATCGAGTATTTGTGAAAGGCAATGGTTCGTGGCGTGACCTTGAGAATGTCCGCCGCCTCCTTCATCGAACGGCCTTCGGCCAGCAATTGCAGGACCTCCCGCTGCCGGAGCGACAATCCCGGCGTCCGCTGGCTCGCTTCGGCCTGGGACACGAACACCATCGTCGGGTCGTCGCGCGTGATGAGGGGCGTGATATAGTAGTGGCCGGCCAGCACTCGCTGAATGGCAGTGAACAATTCCGTTGCGGCGGATTTCTTCAGCAAATACCCCAGCGCGCCGCGCCGAATGGCCTCGGCGGCCACATCCGGGTCTTCATTTACAGTCAGGAAGATCAGCCTGGTTTCCGGCAATTTCGCCCGGATCTGCTCCGCCGCATCCAGACCGTTGAGTTGGGGCATGCCGATATCCGCGACGACGACCTCGGGCTTGAGCCTGACGACGGCCTCAACCAAGGCGCGGCCGTCGGTAACGGTGGCCACGACGTGGCAGGCGGGCTCCAGCAACTTGCGCAGCGCTTCCAGCATAAGCGCGTGGTCATCGGCCAGCACAACGCGCGGCCGGTTCATGAGCCTCCTTCCGGTTCGGTGGGTCCGAGCGCTACCGGCACGGTGAATTCAACCCGGGTGCCGCGCCCGGGCGCCGTCCGAATCTTGAGCTTGCCGCGAACCAGGCGCGCCCGTTCTTCCATGCTGAGCAAGCCGAGTCCACCATCGTTCCGTGCTCGGGCCAGATCGAAGCCGGTACCGTTATCCGAGACGGCGAGGTGGAGGTGGCGATGGGCCATGCGCAGCTCGGCCTGCACCGCGGTCGCCTTGCTATGGCGGAGGGTGTTCCCCAGGGCCTCCTGCAACACGCGGTACACGAACAGCGCGGTTTCCGCGGGCAGCTCCCGCGGGACGTTTTGGCAGGTGAAGCCAATGGAGAGGCCCGACTGCGCCGCCAACTCGTTGCAGAAGGCGCGTGCCGCGGTCACCAGGCCCAATTGGTCGAGCTTGGCCGGATGCAATCGATACGAGAGTTTGTGGATTTCCGAGGACAGGTCCTTAACCTGCCGGGCCATCTCCTCGAGCTTGGGCGTCAAGGGAGACTGGGCCTCCGCGTGGAGGGCCACGTCCAGTTCAACCGACAAGAGCGCCAGACGCTGGTTCAGGTCGTCGTGCAGATCGCGCGCAATGCTGCGGCGCTCTTCCTCCTGGGCGGTGATGAGCCGGCCAGCGAGTTCATACGCCGTGGCTTCAGCGCGACGGCGTCTGGCGCGCTGCAAGACCAACCCCTGCCCTTTGCCCACAAATTCGCGACAGAACGACCGCTCTGACGGAGGGGCGACGTCCACGTCGCCCTACGCCCGTCAGGGCCCCGGGATGGCGTGGCTGTCGCCACGTCCGGCGACGAGGACGTCGCCGCTCCTGCAAAATCGCCCTGTGCTACGTTGAAAATGTGGGGCAAGCGCAGCCTTAGCCCCCCCAGGGGAAAATAGGCGCAAAAGCCCTTGCACGCTCAGAAAGCCGGAATGCTCGTCCACCGCCGGCCAGATTCGAGGCCGAATCTTTGCCAAAAACCCGTTTCCCCTGCTTCAGCCGCTCGTCGTCCACCACGAAGCCTTTGATGATGAACTCCCGCAGCGTCTTCGTGGCCCAAATTCGGAACTGCGTGGCTTGGAAGCTGTTCACCCGGTAGCCCACGGCGATAATGGCATCGAGGTTGTAGTATTTCGCCGAGTAGGTCTTCCCGTCTGCGGCAGTATGTTCCAAAATGGAACATACTGAGTCCTCCGCCAGTTCACCGGTGGCGAAGATGTTGCCCAGGTGCTTTGTGATGGCTGGACGCTGCACCCCAAACAACTCCGTCAATGCTTTTTGCGTGAGCCAGACGGTCTCGTCCTTGAAAAACACATCCACCTTCACCGCCCCGTCCGGCGCGGTGTAGAGGAGAAATTGGTTATGGTCACTCAAACCCGACCCTCCTGTTTGATGACGGCGAGAAGGTCGGGGCTGTCGGCGGTGAGGCGGAGGAGGCGGTTGCGAATCTTCGACGAAGGGGAATTGAGGGTGCGATGAAGGTCGGCGAGGAACTCACGCTGGTTCGCTTCGCTGGCGGCGGAATCGTAGGCGGCGAGGTGCGG